>JAHEYT010000073.1 GCA_023251455.1 Bacteroidota bacterium | reverse complement strand
AACTCTAATCAAAACAAGGAAATGATCGTTCTCAATATTGAAAATAGGTGGTCAATATACTCCGGCGCACACTGGTCAATATAAAACGGCGTGAACTGGTCAATTTAACCGGCAAATCCACTTTAATGTATCAGCATATTTTTGCCCAAACAATTCTCCAATAAAACCAACGACGATACCATTTTGCTTCAAATGTAGAAGTGCTTCTTTATCTAAATCGTCAACTATTAAGAAAGGAATTAATTTCCCCGCATTGTTGAAACTCTGTATATGTTTTATTTTCTCAACAAAAAATAGTACATCTTCTTTAAATATTGGTGTCCCTATGATAATGTCAGCAAGTAAGAACCCTGCATTTCCATTGTGAACCAATCCGGTAATAGTTGATAATCCTTTAAATGCCCATCGAAATTTACCATATTCTGCAAATGTTTCACCAGAATTATAGGATATTAATCCAATGTTTTTGGTTAATGATCCAAAGTTGGTCAATAAGGCAGATTTTATTAAGTCAACTGTTGTGTTAGCAAGAGAATTCGGTCTAACCTGTCCAAGTTTCGGGGATAAATAATAATAATCCCCACTGTATGCTAATATTCCCTCACTAATAAACATTTGCATTACCTTTTCAAATGGCAAATGCTTTTTTAATGGGAGTATTGGATAATTGGTAAAGCACTCTAAATATTTTCTTTTTATAACTCCGCCATGCAATCTAATCGCATTCAAACAATACCAATATTTTCTACCATTTTCAAATAGTGAAGATAAAAGAGAACTAAATAAATTTCCATCTTTCTCATGAACTGGTAAAAAACAAAGTGATTGATTGCTTTTAAAGAATCCTTTAATTCTTCTAATGTCTTTATTTCTAGCTACACGCTGACTTGCTGTATTATTCGGTATTGATTCAATAATCTCAAGTTTTTTAACAAGCCCACTTGACATCATTGGTCCACCGTCAAATAATATTCTTTCGATTGTTGTCATATGACTCTATATATAAACAACTCTTTAGAGTTGAAAGCAACAATTTTTTTTCGAGTATTTCATTGTAAAATGAGCTTTTCAATTTGAAAAAAATTACTTTTTGGTGTCATATCAGGTTTTACCATGTTATGCAAAGACTTAATTAGTCTTGCTGGAAGTTATAGCTACACAATCTGAAGATATACAATTAGATTTGGGAATCTTTCTACAGTTATGCGTAGCCATATTTATTTTATCTGTACTTGACAGACATAATTGATCAATCAATTTCATTCGATAATCTATACCATTTATGAAAAATCTCAGTCGAAACTGAGGTTATCAAACTCAAATATTTTACTTTAATATTTCATCAATAAAGTCTGTACAATTTAACACTTCTTATTCTGAAAGTCAATAAATTTGAGGTAATAAAACAATAATTATGAAGAAAATCATCTTTTTACTATTTATCGTCCTATCAATATCATGCAAAAGTGATTCAGATATTCAATCTAATGATAATGTAAGCCTCGAACCTAAATCTAAGGGTGAAATCATCCAACATACATATTACACCCTAGCCTATTCAGAAGAAAATGAACAAGCATTTTGGGTCTATTGGACATTGCAACTGGCTCAATCTTCGAGGACAATATTGGCACAATTGGTGCTGATAAAGTAACAGTTCCAGGTTATTACTATAAGGTACTTTACTCCGAGTCGAAAAAGATCATGTTAGGACTAATCTTGCCAAATGCTTCTTCGTCAAAAAGTCTGGAACAATTTGTAGTTACGGTTGATCAGATTGAACAGAAAACAGGTATTAACTTCTTTTCAGGGCTTGAGGATAAGATGGAAAATAAACTGGAAGGGAGTGTTTCTTTGATTGGCTGGTTTTAGATTTTAGCTTTCTATTTCGGGGATAACCAACGATCTCGCTTAAGTTGAATTCTACATAAATTTAGGTTTTAGCGACCAAAAAAGAGAGGCTTTCGCCTCTCTTTCATCAGAACTTGATCTGTTCTTCAACTTCCCTAATCTTTTCATCCAGAGTCGTTTTGATTTCTTCCATTACCGCGGATACTACCGGAGTGTTGGAGGTTTTAAACTCTTTCCCTGATGCGTCCCGCAGGAACACGGTTGCACCCAACCCATCTGCTCCCAGAGAGAAGGTTTGCAGGTTTCTTCTGGTTTCGGTGAGCTTGCGCCACTTTTCAATGAGCATGCTCAAATCTTCAACCTTCTGGATGCGTTTCTCCAATGAAGGAACTTCAGCAACTTCTTTTTCATCTTTCTTTATAACTTCCAAAGAAGTTTTAGGTTGTTCTACACTTTCAGCATCGAGTTTCTTAGCTGCATTATTCATAGTTATTTACCGTTGCCTTACGGATTTATGTTGGCATCTGGCACGCCGGTTAAAATTTCGGCGTAACGGGTCATTGAGCTGTCACGGATAAGGTCAACGGGGTGCATGTCATTCCGAAGCAATCGGAATGAACGCATCCGAAGGAAACGAGCCACGAAAAGCGAGTTCCCCTTTACCGTTCCGTGAAGCGTAAATATCTTTGCTCGCAATTTTAAATGGAGTGATTTTACCTGATAAAAAATTGAACGAACAAAAAAGGGGCATTGCCCCTAGAATTCAAACATCAGCTGCTGAGTTACTTTAGTTACTGGTGCTTGTTGGTCAATGAGTTCCTGTTTCTTTTCAGGTAGCCTTAAAACCATGTAGCTTTCAGATTCGGTAACTTCCCTGATGTACGGAACTCCCTTCTCGGGGTGAAGTTCGACTCGCCAACCAGCATAAAAGCGGTTCATCAGCGTGTCCATCCAACAAACTTCGCCCAAAAGTCCGTTCAGGCATAAGTTTATTAAGCACATCATTGCACAGGTGCGGTCAATATCTGCTCCGAAGAATAACGAATCCCGGCTTACTCTGGCTGCGGCCAGCAACATCCTGCCTGAGCCACAACAACAATCGGCAACCTTCTCACCAAAACCTGCCGGGTTTAATATCCGGGACATCATATCGCATATCGGCTCCGGGGTGAAAAACTGTCCATTTCTGCCATAGCTGAGATATTCCATATAAAAATCACCAAATCCATCTTTCAAACCTTCGCCATTGTTGTCCATTTCGATGACTAATGATCCAAAAGCTTCTGCCATCAGATAGGCATCCGGCTTTTCATAGTTTCGGACGATTTCATGGTAGCGATCTTCCTTTGCTCCCAATGATAAGGCGCAAACTACCATTTCAAGGAAATCATCAAACACCGAATGCAAACCATATTTATAGCCGATTTGCAGGATATACTGGGAAAAACTTTTAAACTGTTCCATATCTTGAATATTTAATTGTTTCTAACTGTGAAATTTTGAGATAAAAAAATGGCGAAGGCTAAACTGCCTCCGCCATTTGGTCAACCATAGCGGCGCTCGCCGCCAGATTGGGATGAACCTGATGTTCCAGTATGTAATCAACAGCCTTTTGTGCCTGAGAAGAAGCAATCAGCAACATCTTTTTATCTTCCTTGAATTTGCCAATCCAGCTTTTGATGTAGGCAGCACTGTTATCAATCGTAGCATTTTGGATTCCTGTCATGTAGCACAGGTAGGCAGCTCCCAATTCGGCAACCAGTTCTTCCTGGCTATAATCCTGAGAACCAAATTTGTGATCGGACAGCTTTTCATGTCGTCCAGTCCGGTTGATGTGCCCGGTAGAATGGACTAGCTCATGGTAAAGTGTTGAATAATATTGTTCGTCCCTGAAGAAAGTCCGTGGATTTGGCATCCCGACGTAATCACCAGTTGGTGAATAAAACGCGTGTGACTGGTCAAGCCTGATTTCAGGGCTATCGTACCAGAACTCGATTAACTGTTCAGCATTGCCAATCGAATCAAACTCATGGTCATGAGCCTCAGTTGCCGGAATCTTGCTTTCATCAATTCCTTCAGTTTGTTTCAGGTTAAAAACGGTGTAATAGCGAAGGAAAGGGATGTGGTCAATGCTGCCGTCTTTTTCTTCCGTATCCAGCAGCTTCCAGAATACAACCGGGAACCCTTTTTCGCCTTTCAAAACATGCCCGCCCAATTCTTTTACCTGGTTGAAGGTGAGAAAGAAAGGGGAACCGAACTTATCTGCTACTGTCAGCAGCAACCAGAAATTAAAACCGCGATAAGCTTTCTTGTGAACCATGTTTTGCGGGAAGCCGGTCTCTGCTTTCCAAGGCATTTGCCAAGGAACAACACCTGCTTCAAGGCGTTCAATAATCAGGTTGGTAACCATTTCATAAATATCAAACGAAGAATTCATGGGAAAGTGCCGATGCCTTTCGGACTTGTTTTGGCACCCTTCGATTTAACTTAGGGTATATCTGGCACGCCGTTAAACTTAAATTTTTGGCGTACCAACATTGAGCTGTCACGGATTAGGTCAACGGGGTGCATGTCAGTTTCATGCCCGAAATGGGCAATTAATGAAACTGAACGCATCCGAAGGAAACGAGCCACGAAAAGCGAGTTCCCCTTTACCGTTCCATGAAGCGATCAATAACTTTGTCGGAAATTTGAGTGTAACACATAACCTTTTAACAGATTTTTGTTAACTGATTACGAACGAGCAAAAAAGGGGCAAAAAGCCCCAATGAGTATATAATGGATTTCCATTTCCCGCATAAACATCTTCGTCTGCGGCAGCCGAAAGAAAACTGAGGTATTCAGGTTCTCCGCAATCCGAGCATAACAAGGTTTGTGTTCGTGGCCAATAATAAGCTATGGTTCCTTTGGACAGGGGAGTTTGGCACATCGCACAGCAACTGGGATAACGGACTACAATCTGTCTTGGATCATCTTTATATCGCATAATAAATACCTCCTATGATTTTGTTTTAAAAAATTGTTTGCTTGAATTCATTAATCTTCGTTGGGTTTCATGATGAAAATGGCAGGTGACGGATCGTCAAAGTCCTGAGCTTGGATAAATGCTTTGAGGGTAACCAGCCTGTTAAGGCGATTTTCAGGCGTTTCCAACTTTTCATTGGGCTCCCAGTTACCTTCATCAGGCAGATAGCTAATAAAATCATACTGTAAAAAATTGGAAGAAACTTTCCGGGCTTGAAAAGCAAACATATACAGCACATCCCAAAGGCGGCCTGAAAGGTTTTGAACTTGTTCCATGCCTTTCGGAACTTCTACGTACTTGTCCCATGCAGCACGAGTAATGTAAACCGGAAACTTAATTCCTGCTTCCTTTGAGGCTTCACTTTCAACCTTTACAAGGAACCCATCATCAACAGCCTGTTTGGTTGAATACGTGGAAACAATTTCCCATCCATTTGAATCTTTCATTTGATTTTGCCGCTGCCCTACGGACTTATTTTGGCTCCCTTCGAATAAACTAAGGAAATATCTGGCACGCCGTTAAACTTAAATTTTTGGCGTACCGACATTGAGCTGTCAAGGATTAGGTCAACGGGGTGCATGTCAGTTTCACGCCCGAAATGGGCAATCCATGAAACTGAACGCATCCGAAGGAAACGAGCCACGAAAAGCGAGTTCCCCTTTACCGTTCCGTGAAGCGATCAATAAATTTGTCGGAAATTTGAGTGTAACAGTCAGATGTCTAATAAAATATTTTATTAGATGCGGCAAAGAAAGCATTTTCAAATATAGAGTAAGATAGAAGGCTGTCGTTGGTGCTTGTGTTCTTTTATTTAATTGGGGTTGAAAGTTATTATTCCCAAATAATGCTAATTACGGTATTGTTGTATGTCGGGTAAATACATTTTTCCCAAAGTTTAATTCCTCTGATGTCATTGTATGAACTAAACCATTCACTAGCCTCAACACGATCAGGTTCATCGCATTTAGAACCATGGTTGAAAAAATCACCTGCAACAGTTAAGGGAGGAAGTTTCTTTGACGAATGTTCTAAAAAATATTTAAAGGGAAAATCAGTTGAACACCAATAGTGCTTAATTTCATTATTTTGCGAGTAAACAACCATTATGGGATGATTACCACTTTCTACAAATTTTAAAAGGGTTGCGGAAAGACTAGTTCCAAATTCTATCGTCAACGAATCAATTATCTGAAAATCAAACTTTTTTCTTTGAATAAATTTGATAAACCGATTTGTGGGTATCAACAAATTTGATGCAAAATAATCCGCTTCAATTTCGACAATATTTTTGGGAAGCAGCCTCTGATATGATTTATGTAAAGATTTCCCTTTCTTCAATGCATTCCTATGTTCATCAATAAAGTAATGTCCTAATTCATGTGCAAAAGAAAAACGAAGGCGAGAATTATCAGGATAAAGAATTGACTGTGTATTCAGATAAATATGAAAGTCACCGGCATCATGTTCAAGCATGCCATCAAAGCAATCTTTGTATTCGCCATAGTTATATGTAATGCCTGATTGTTCGGCAATTATTTCAGGTGAAACTAATCCATTTGGACAATAATCAGTGGAAATAAATTCAGCCAAATCAGCTAGTTCATTTTTTCTGACATCACTTATTCCCATTTTGTTTCTTCTTAGCTTCTTCTTTGTCTCTTTTCATTTTAGCTAATATCTCTTCTGGTATTTCATTTCCCCCTCTTGCAGCAATTGCCCAATTTCTTTCCCCTACTGAATTATCAATAAGTATTTTTTTTTGCGCGTACACTCTACGTTTACCATTAAAAACAAATTCGGGTGATTCAAACTCTTTAGGCAATGGAATATCTACAATATTTTTTTCAAATATTGTCATTTGCTCGTCTGTTTCAGGGAATAAATACCCATGAGATTTCAATGCATTATCCATGTAAGTATCAAAATCTATATCATGTATGTCCATTTTCTTTTTCATCTCAATACGAGCTTAATTATTCAATAAATTAGAATTTTGTACAATAAAAGTCTTTACTTTTAGAAGTGCTCTTTCTTTTATTTTGCGCAAGTTAACAGAGGTCGTTTCATATTTGTCACACAACTCCTTTAATACTTCATCCGGTAAATGTTTGTTTCCATCTTGATACATCATATACGTAAGAAGAATTTCTTGATCCTTTTCTGATAACATTTTTATCGCATTGTCTAAAATTACTTTTTCAGGAGTATCGATTTCAATATCATCATAATCCTCTTCATAAATTGGAGAAACGATATTTCCATTCAGGGGAACAAATTTTTTTTCGCCAATTCTTTTTTCCTTCAATAAATCAATTAAATCAAGCATTTCATTTTTTGCAATTCGAGAGATCCATGTTGACAATTTACTTTTCTTAGAGTCAAATGTAGGATGCTCATAAATTGCCATCATCACATTACTAAACACATCTTTTGCCAGCTCTTCTCTATTGCCATCAAATCGTGAACAAACATTATTACACAAAAACCAAAGCAATTTTTTATAGCGGTCATAAAATATTCGAAAGGCATCTTTTGCCTCTTCTTCATTTTCTGCTTTAAAAGACATCAAAACAAATAAATCTTCATCTGTATACGAAGTATTTGCCTGTTTCAAATTCTGTGAAACATCCATATTAAGGTCTATTTATTAATACCAATAAGCGTGACAGTTTCAAATATTTATATTCAAAAGTAAAGTTAGTAAACAATGTCACGCTTATTAGTATAATGTGCAAAAAAAAGTAAATAAAGGAAAATGAGTACGACAAAAATTAGCGTAAAAAACCAAAATCTTCTCTGGGCTGTATCTGGTGGAAGATGTCAGTATGAAGGATGTAACAAAATTTTACATACAGACATACTAACTAAGAAAAAGTACAATAGTGCTTACGTTGCACATATTGTGGCAGACGAACCTAATGGTCCAAGAGGTGATTTATTGCGCTCAAAAGAATTAGCAGATGACATTAATAACTTAATGCTGCTATGTGATGTGCATCATAGATTGGTTGATAAAGTTGATGTTTATGGACACCCTGAATCACGTCTTTTAGAAATGAAACGGAGACAAGAAGCCAGAATAATTAGGCTCACCTCAATAGCGCCTGACATGTCAAGTGAAATCATTCTTTTTGGTGCTAATATTGGTAGTCACAACTCTTTGTTATCATATCATACTGCATGCGAAACAATATTTCCGGACTTCTATCCAGCAAATGATTGTGCGATTGAATTAGGTATGAAAAATACTGCACTTACAGATAACAGTCAAATTTATTGGCAAGCAGAGGAAGAGAACCTTAATTCTCAATTTGCACAAAAAGTTAAAAATAGATTGATGCAGGGAAATACAATTCACTACTCTCTCTTTGCACTTGCACCCCAACCCTTACTAATAAAACTGGGAGTTTTGTTGAATGATATTTATAATTTAAAAGTATACCAAAAACACAGGGAACCTTCTGTTTGGAAGTGGCAACAAACATCAACGACAAATGGCTATACGTTTCAGGAACCCATGGATAAAACTAAAATTCCTGCTCTTGTTTTCAGCCTAAGTGCTACCATTGGGTATGATAGAATTACCAAAACATTAGGAAATGACGTCAGTATTTATGAAATCACCATAGATACACCAAATAATGATTTTCTAAAAACAGAGAAACTCTTATCTGACTTTAGATATTTGACCAGGATTGCTTTAAACAAGATCAAATCACATCATGGATCTGTGGATTTGCATGTTTTTCCTGCAATGCCGATTTCAGCATCAGTAGAATTTGGACGAATTTGGATGCCAAAAGCAGACATGCCCTTGGTTATTTATGATGAAAATAAAATCAATAATGGATTCACAAAGACAATAACAATAAAATAATTAATATATGCTTACTACTGAACAAAAAAAACAGTTTAGCGAGATTCTTGAAGCATTAGGAGAATCTCTGGACATATCCGAATCACAATTTGATGCGGCTGTTAGAAGCTATAAAGCCGTTGGCGAATGGCTAGCAGAGTCAGATTCTCCATTGTCACCTTATAAGCCGGAAATTCGGCCACAAGGCTCATTTATGCTTGGAACAATGATTAAGCCGATTCACGATAAAGATGACCTAGATATTGATTTAGTATGTGAATTATTTGGGAAGAGACCAGAATGGACACAATTTAATCTGAAACAAATTGTTGGGGATAGGCTAAAATCCAATGCGCTTTATAAAAAATTGCTCGATGTTGAAGGAAGGAGATGTTGGACACTGGTTTATTCGGATACTGCTAATTATCATCTGGATATATTGCCCAGTATCGTTAGCACAGGATATAGTACAATTTTTGAAAAAGCGTTTTCTACAAATGCACTTTCAGGAGACCTAGATTCTCTTGCTATTAGGATAACTGACAAGACTCAGAATAACTATTATACTGATACTTTTCTTGAAAATTGGATAAAAAGCAACCCATTTGGCTATGCAAAGTGGTTCTTTAATGAAGCTTCTATCGATATTAGAAAAACAATAATGCTTTCTGAATCTGTCCGACCTGTTCCAAAATTTCAGAAGGAGAAACTTCCACTTCAACGAGTGGTTCAAATATTGAAAAGGCATAGGGATATGATGTTTAATGGTGATGAGCATAAACCAATCTCGATAATCATTACAACCTTGGCATCAAAAGCGTACAAGAAAGAAACATCTATAATTGATGCTCTCGTTAGTATCTCTAACAATATGGGTGCTTATATTGAAGAGCGTTATGATTGGAAACTTGGTAAAATGATAAAATGGATTCCTAATCCAGTAAATCCGGAAGAAAATTTTGCGGATAAATGGCCGGAACATCCCCAACGAGAACGCAATTTTTACAAATGGCTGGATCAGGTTAAAATTGATATACAGAATATTACCCAACAACAAGGATTACACTTAATCTGTGAATCAATGAAAAGACCCTTTGGAGAACAACCTGTAACAAGAGCATTCTCGGTGTTGGCTGATAATAGTCTTAATCTAAGGCAAACAGGTAATCTAAAGATGAGTGCTGGAACAGGGATACTTGGGTCTTTGGGGACAATTATTACAAAATCACACAACTTTCATGGTAAAGATAAGTAGACCAACAATTTCGTTGTTAGTACAAGCTCATAAGTTACAATCGTATTTCCCAAATTCGAAATGGAGATTAGAAAATTGTGGAAATACACTAGTTTGGAAAGAGGCTTTAAAACCTTCGGAATTAAGTCTAACCTATATGATAAAACTGGTTTATCAACGAGAAAAGCATCCTGATGTTTTCATAGTTGAACCCAAACCATTACTCTTAGCCAAAGGAGCAACAAAACTAGAGCATGTTTATTGTACAAAAAAGCAACATATATGCATATACTATAAAAACGCTTCAGAATGGAATGCAAATATGATGATTGCAGATTCAATAATTCCTTGGACAAGTGAATGGCTTTTGCACTATGAATATTGGGTTTCGACAGGGATATGGCACGGAGGAGGAATACATTAAAAATTGGAAAATGTGAAGTCTCCAATATTGAAGATGACTTCCGGCAGGAATCAACTCACCTGAATTGTTCGGGTTGAAAACAAAATCGAGAAATGATGGCAAAGAAAGTCACAAGCAAATCTGCTGCTTCTGCTGCATCAAAAGTATTGAGAGATGGAAGAACTGGTGCTGCCAGCAAAACGGCAGCAGGAAGTGCTCTTTCTCAAAGAGAAAAAGGTGGAAAAAAGAAGTGACATGAGAATGGGCGTATTTGAATCAAATTACGCCCATTTTTCGAATTAAAGTCCTAGATCAAAAATAACTATAGATTGATGCAATTACTATATTGCTTGGAAGTTACATTTACCTCCTGCCAAAGCATATCGAAAATGAATTCCTCGTAACGGTTTCGAAAATCTTCATCACCAAGAAATTTTTTGTACAGGCCTGTATTGGTGAACATCAGCTTTTGCATAAGTGCTTTTAGCTGAAAGTCAGCTTCGTCTTTGGCATTGGCCTTATCTGAATTTGCAATGGTCTTTAAAGTGGCCTTATTTTCTTTTAGTTTTTGTGGAATACCCACTGATAGAATTTCTGTTGCTTCAGCTTGATTCTCACCAAACTCTTCCAAATCTTTGGCAAATCGTTCATTAAACTGTTTTACAATGTTTTTCAATTTGTCATACTCAGGAGCCGAACTGCCGCCACCGCCACCTACAGGTATAGGATCAACTATTCCCGGCTCATTTACCAGCTCTATTTCTATATTTTTCTCCTGACTCCGGTTACTGTAACTTGCCATATCAATTACTTCCAGAATGTTTTCATCTGGAGTATCTTCTGCAATTTTGAGATGTGGAATGAGATGTTTAAGCACTAACCACAGCATTTCCCAATAGGCTTTGTTGAAATCGAGCAGTTTCGCCAAATAGCTATAAGTCCGAACAAAGGATTTTGCTTTGCTTTTAAAGTCGATTTGCTGGTCCTTTATTAAATCTTCGGCGAAGCAGGCCTGAATGACATCAATAATGCTGTCAAGTTTCGGCCTGTTGTCGTTCTTTTCATTGCTATTGTGGTATAGTTTAAAAAATTGCAGCAGTTGGTCCTCATCGTAAATCTGAAATTCATCAAGATCTTCCTGAAGTGCGTTTAATTTATTTGCATCTGTTTCCTGACTTAGAATTGTTGTGGTGTAATATGGTTTAAATGCTTCTTTGATGTCTTCAGTAATGTTAAAGAAATCGAGTACAAAAGTATCTTTCTTCGCAGGCTTGTAAGCTCTGTTTAAGCGCGAAAGTGTTTGAACAGCCTGTACATCAGATAACTCTTTGTCGACATACATAGTATGTAACAATGGCTGATCGAAACCTGTCTGGTATTTATCCGCTACAATCAAGAAACGGTATTCGTGTTTTTTGAATTGTTTGGGTATGTCGTTGATGCCATCGGCAAAAGCGTTCATTTTTTCTTCAGTTAGCTCTTCTCCGGTTTTATAATGTTTCTTTTTACCCGAAAAAGCGACAATCGATTTATACGGGCTATTCAATTCTTTCAGATAGAGGTCAAACGCATCTTTATATTTCATGGCAGCTTCAATCGACTTGCAAACCACCATTGCTTTGGCTTTGTGATCAATCAAGAAATAAACATGTTTGTTGAAATGATCGATCATGGTTCTAGCTTTATCGCTTATTGCCAGTTCGTGCCCTTCCACAAATGAACGGATTTTTTTATTTGCCTTTTTTGTATCGTATTCCTCTTCACCTGAGGCTTTTTCGCTTTCTTTGATCTTGAAGAAAGACTTGTAGGTGGTGTAGTTCTTCAATACATCCAGAATAAATTCCTCTTCAATGGCCTGCTTCATGGAATAGGTATGAAATGGAAAATATTGGAAATGCTCTTCGCCATGCTCATCAGTAAAAGGTACTTCCACTCCAAAGGTTTCCAGTGTTTTATTCTTAGGCGTTGCTGTGAAGGCAAAATAGCTGGCATTTTTCAACATTTTACGGCTCTCTACTAGATAATTGACCAGGTCTTCCGTATTAATATTTCCCTCTTCATCGGTGGAAAGATCCTGAAATTTTTCATTGGCAAACACCGCATTCATACTGGCTGCTGCCAGACCACTTTGACTGGAGTGTGCTTCGTCAATGATAATGGCAACCTTTTTCGCAGCCATGTCCTGTATTACTTTCAGCACAAAAGGAAAGGTTTGTACTGTACAGGTAATAATCTTCTTGTTGTTGGCCAATGCCAAACGCATGTGTACCGTTTTGCTGAATACCTGTTCGGCAGGATCGATGGCTTTAATGTCTTTTGCTTTTCCGGTAATGGCTTCTACTACCCTTTTTACCTGGGCAAAATCTTTAATGTTTTCACGAATTTGTTCGTCGAGATTGGTGCGGTCGGTTACTACCAATACGCTGTCGAATAGAGGAGTAACGGTGTCGGCATTGTAAAGGCCAATCAGTTGATGCGCTAACCATGTGATGGAGTTTGATTTACCTGAACCGGCAGAGTGTTCAATCAGGTAACGCTGTCCAACTCCTTTTTCTTTGGCATCAGCTAACAGGTTGCGAACCACTTTTAACTGGTGGTATCTTGGAAAAATCTGCATGTTCTTTTTAGGAAAGAATGTTGCAAATTTTTCAATAATGTTCGCCAAACTTCCTTTCGTCAGGATTTCTTCCCACATGTAGGCTGTTTTAATGCCATCGGGATTCACCGGATTCCCGGCACCAAATGGTGGGTGGGCGCTGCCATCGTTTAAGCCTTTATTAAAAGGGAAAAAAGTAGTTTCACTGTTGTTGAGTGCGCCAGTCATGAAAACCAGAGTGGTGTCCATTGCAAAATGTACCATACACCTGCCTTGGTTTAACAGTTTATCTTTCGATTTACGGTCGAACTTGTATTGATGAATGGCATTTTTTACCGCCTGATAAGTAAATGCGTTTTTTAATTCCATGGTACAAATGGGCAAGCCATTTACAAAAATGGTCAAATCGAGACGATTGGCCTGATCGGTTGTATAAACTAACTCCTGAGTAACCGAAAAAATATTGGACCTAAAATTTTCCCTGTCTTTTAAATTATAGCTTGAATTGGGCTGCGGATAAAATAGTTTAACTGTTTTATCGTTGAATGCCACCCCTTTTCGAAACACTTCAACTGTGCCCTTTTTCTTAATTTTGGCATCCAACAAAGAAAGGAATTTACGTTCGCCCCGAAGTTTGATATATGCCCAATATTCGGGTTGTGTTTGCTCAATAAACCGAAACAACTGATCTTTATTTACCGCAAATTCCTTATCAAAATCGGCAGAGAAACTTTCAACATAGCCTTGCTTTTCAATCAATTGACTGACTATGAGTTTTTGAAATCCTTTTTCAGAAGTGTCGGTGGCTTGGGGCATAAGTAGAGCTTTACGTGGTAAGGTAATTGATGGCTATTCCAGTTAGTATGGATAGCATAAAACTTAAGAATGTTCCAATGATGATGTATTCGGTTTTTTTATGGTCTTTACCATCTTTTAAATCGCCAAACCGAAATACCGATTTAGCGGTAAGCATGAAGCCAATGGCTGCAAATTGCAGGTTTAATACGAACGTAAGAATCAGAACGCGTTCGATTATGCCTATCCATTTACCTGCATTCGTAAGTCCGGATTTTTCCTTTTTCGCCGCAATGGTCGATTGGGGTGCATTCAATTCATTACTCCAACCTTCTGTCATTTTGCCAATAATTACAGCTATTGGGATGGTGATCCAAGTATAGCCCAACAGATAGAGCCAGAATTTTTGACTATTCAGAAGAAGCATTAATTCGTTATTGAATATGCAGGACTGGTTAGTTATTAAGATTCCTATTGTACAGATGGTGAGTAAATGGATGAACTGATCAGTTACAAACAGGTAAACCGGTGATGATCCATGAAGGAATCGTTTATTTAATTCACCTTTTATGCCATCGGTAAGTCCATGGATGAAGGTCAGAATAACAATTGGCAAGAGATAGTTCGTGTCCCAAACCAGAAGCATTGCAGTAATACCTGTAACCAACACATGCCAATATAAGAAAGGTGATTTAAATCCCTTAGAGTCTTTGTCTTTCGCCCATTTGGTAGGTTGAAGAACAAAATCGGAAATCAGATGTGCCAGGATTAGACGTATAAGTAGAATGTAATCCATGTGTTTATTTATTTGTGATTTTCGATGATATATTCAAATCGTTTCAGAAAAGCATCTACGGCTTTCATATTTCCCTGATTAAATAGCCTCTTACTAATGGCAGGCTGAGAAACTTTAAAATATTGGGCTTGTTTTTCCTGTGTCTCACCATACAACAGGTATCTAAATATACTTTCTGCGGTTATTGGACTCCAATTGTTGATTGTATTGTCGGCAAACAGACAATTTATTTTGAGTTCTTCATTAACGGCATCCCAGGGAGTTTTAATACTTATGGATGTTGATTCTTTAATCATTTTATCGAGTTCAAAACCTGAAAGTTCAAATGCTTCTCCATGAGATTCAATGATTTTGCTGTTTTGCATGCGTATGGTTCCAATACCAATGGCTATCCGTGCATTAGTTTTCACTTTAGACGGACCGAAGAGACTAAGTAAACGGGATTTTAAAATGAGTGTGACTTTCAGTGCCAATTGAGGTTCATTAATCAGTACCTGAAAACTATCACCTCGATAGATTTCAAAGTAAGCTTCTTTTTGCAAGATCTTCTCCTGAATCTCATTGAATGTATCGTGAAGTGCATTTAGCACTTTCTCCATATCATCGTTGGTAAGTTTTCGTGATTGTATTAGATCACCTGTTAGAACAGCCTTAATTGTATCCATATCTCTAAACTTAATTGTAGCATGTGAGGACAAAGTATAACCTATATAAGTTATAATGCACCAATATAACCTATATGAGTTATATTCGCAACTCTTTTATCACATTTATCATGAACTGAATTGTGCAAGTTTGTTTCATGTCCCCTTTCAGATTAAATTGCACTTTCATTATCAACTCTAAAACGATCAGTAATTATAACCTTATTAGGTTATAAAGTACCAATATAACCTTTAGAGGTTATATCATCATTACACTACCTTTGAGTTATAGCCTTATAAGCAACTTCACCTTCAGCTGCAAGATTCAAAGGCATATCAACTATAATCTCATCTCTTACATCAATCTTTCCGGTAACTGCTTCACTAATTAAATTCTGTTGGTATTCCTTGATCAATGAAATTTCCTTTTCAGCCTGTGCAATGGATAGGTCAAGTTTGGCAATTTGTTGATCTAAATAATCACCAATTAACTTTTGCTCAGAAAGAGAAGGAAGAATTACGGGCAAACCTTTCAATAAATCCTGACTTAATGAGGCTCGGATAACCAAATTCATCTCTTTGGTAAAATAAGGACGATGCAAATTACTCCTGAAATAGTACTTTGAAAATGAAGTGTCTAAGCAATTTTTCATCGGTCTAAATCGTATTAAAAATCCTGAAAAAGAAGCATCATCAATTGTTTTTACACAAGTTGATGCAAAACCTATTTCTTCAATTGTTTCTGAAGTACGGGTAAAAAACACATCTCCACACTTTACCGAATATAATTCCCGATCTCTTTTTGTTGCTTTTGCCAAACCTGAAACATCATTAGGCAAAACTCTATTCTTATAGGCATCACCATAATTAACAAATGGGTATCCTGAACCAAAATAATCAGCACCATTACTTACTCCATTTTGGCATTTTCCCAGATAACGTAATCGTTTCACCTCCCAATTTGTAGGGATTTTGCCTAACCATTCAATGCCTGAATCTTTCATCTGTACTGTCTCATCTAATCCTTTGGTAACAAATTTGTTAATGATGGTGGTTTTTCGCTCTTTAAGCAAGGCAATGGTCTTTTCTTTTAGCGCAATAAAACAGGCTATCTCGCTTGTTTTGCGGTCTAAAAAATTGGCAATGGCGGTTTGCTCACTTTTCTGGGGAAAAGCAATTGGTATTCTTAAAAATGACCAATCAGAAAGCTGTAATCTTGAAATCCAAATCCCTTTTGATACGATCTGATATTGACCAACATATCGCTGCGTTTTAAGCAGATAATTCAAGAATTTATAATCGTACTGTTCATGGTCTGGTCTATAAACACTATATGCAGTACTTACTATCCCAAGGTATTCTGAGAAGCCTAATCCATTGCTCCAAGCCCATAAACTATTAATGACCAAATCGCCTTTTTTACAAAGCTTATATCCTTTGTATGATTCAGCCATGAACATCGTAACATTTGCTTCAGAACGTGGAGTTACACCCTTCTTTTCTGAGACTGAAAGTAACAATTCATTACCTGTTTTTGAGCGTTCATTAATAACTCTAAATATGAATTGACCATTTAAAACCTTCCAATGCTCTGGGATTTCTCCCAGCCATTGAATCTTGGAATCTATATATGTTGGATATGTTTTATATTCTGACATTGTTACTTTTACGTTTGGCAAATAGTTCATTCAGTTTTTGGTAAATGGAAAGTAAATGATCTTTTTGTAGTTTGTCTATAATGAATTGGCTTAAATGCGCTATTTCCTGTTCATTGGGATGGTAGACTTTTGTAGCAAAGTGAGCCCAGGCATTATTGGTGTTGGTATAAAAATCCGGAACAAGAACATTGGCATTTATCTCTTCCGGCAGAAAAATGATTGTTTTATAAATCTCTTTATTTTTTAACGCATCTTTAGCCAACTCGACTACAATGTGCATAGTCTTGTTTTCAGACATTAACAAACCTTCAACAATCACAGTAATCATCAGATTGCTGTTAACCGAAGAAATATAATATCGCAAACGGTCACTTCTTTTACCAGATAGCACCAATCCAAATTTCTCATCAAGTTGTGCAGGAACCTTTTCCACTTCACTTAAAATATGGGTTTTCACCCGATGTTTAAAACTGGCTATTTCATTAATTCGTTTTTGATTCCCAAAATAAAATTCCAAGTCAGCCTTATTCATTATGCTTGTGCTCATATTGATAATATTTTGAACTAAATCTTTTAAAAAAACCACGTATTTATCGTTCGCCTCTAACAAATAATTCCCACTGTTTGCAATTACCCTTTTTAAAAATACGGGATGTGTAATGTTTATAAAATGGCTATGTCTGGTGTTGTTTAAGGGAAACAACGAGAGCACAATGCCAATTTTGTTTTCAACAGCTCCTTTTACAGTATTCCAATAATCTTCCAGATCGTTATTCAGAGTATGGTAAACCTTGTTTTCGATAATTATGCTATTCAGATCGTCGGTTAACAACAAATCAATTCTACCTCCTTTTTTTGTAGGAAATTCAGTTTTAGTGGAGAGGTCGTTAGCAAAGGCAAAATTCTTCTGCTTCCCAACCTCTGTCTCTTGTAGCATTTGTATAAGTGTTGAAATAAAGAGATCGCCTAATCTGTGTTCCTCTCTGGTGTCGAAATAAAAAGAATACATATTGGATAATACGTTTTCGTAATGAGGTTGCCCCGCAATACCATGAAGGTTTTAGGCTGACGTTTTATTTTAGGAATAACTGCCTTTTGCAAAAAGGCTTGAATTGATTCAAAATCCATTTTTTATCCGTTAATAATTGCAAGTAATAAACCATCACTCTCTTTCTCAGCCTGTAATAACTCTTTTGTAATAGCTTCTAATCCGCGCAAGGGCTGGTATTTGTAGAAATATTTTGTAAATGATATTTCGTAGCCAATGGTAGTTTTATCGTAATCAATCCAGGCATCCGGAACATGTGGCAGAACCTCCCGATTAAAGTAAGAATCAATATTTTCGAGCAATGGCACATTTTCGTTGTCGCGCAATTCTGCGTCTGATTCATAACTAATCGTTCCGTTCTTTTCTTTCTTTTTCATCACCTTTTCAGCCTCTTCGTTTTTCCAGCTTATGGCCGCAATGATTTGCTTTTTGGCTGAATTATCGAGCTTAAGGTTCAGCTTTTTAATAACCTTATCAAGTGTAACAGTAAATGTGTTGAAGTTATCACTTTGTCCCGTGCCGATCTCGTTCATGAGTATTTGCGCCGTTTCCAGCACTGAGCGCTGCGTTAGCCATGTTTTGGTATCGAAAAGCTTATTCTTTTGAGCGGTTGTGAGCTTTAATTCTTCCTTTTCGAAATGCTTCAAAATTGCCTTTTCGTGTGAGTCAAGGTTTGTGTAAACGGTATCGCCATAGGTTTGATAGATGTATTCCATTTCATCTCGCAGTCCATCGACAAAACGGAGGCTTTCGATGGCTTCAACCGAAAATTTTGCAGACAAACGCAAAGGACGTTCAACGGTTATCTTCTGGTATCCAAAATCGGAATTGCTGAATATTTTCGATTGTTCCGTTTCTTTAAAATCAAGGTAAATGGCAGTGATCTCATCAATTTGTGCTTTCGTTAATTCGTGCGATTTGGCACCCAACGACTTGCGCATTTTGGTATAGATTTCGCTGGCATCAATCAACTGAACTTTCCCCTTTCGCTCGTCTCCTTTCCGGTTGTTCAGAAAGAAAATATAGGTTGAAATACCTGTATTGTAGAACATGTTCTTTGGCAAACCAATGATGCATTCGAGCCAGTCGTTTTCGATGATCCATTTCCGGATATTACTTTCGCCACCACCGGCATCACCTGTAAAAAGTGCAGAGCCATTGTGAACCGAAGCGATACGAGAGCCAAGCTTGCTGTTCTTTTTCATTTTCGACACCATATTGGCCAGAAAAAGCAACTGACCATCGCTGCTGCGGGGAACTCCAACGGTGAAACGCGGATCAATAATTTCTTTTTTATCAGCCACAATGGCGTCCATATCGTTTACCCACGATTTTCCGTAAGGTGGATTCGAGAGCATAAAATCGAACTCCTGTCCGCGAAAACCATCTTTCGAAAGGGTTGATCCATAGGCAATGTTGCTGGTTTCCTCACCTTTAATAAGCATGTCGGAAGTACAAATAGCATACGTTTCCGGATTTACTTCCTGACCGTGTAACTGAAATTTGCATTTGTTATTGGTAATGCGCAAAGCAAATCCTTCCGATTCGGTTAACATTCCACCACTACCGCAAGCAGGGTCGTAAACAGTGAAACGGGCTCCGTCAGGGAATTTGCCTTTCAGCGGTTCAAAAACGATGTGAGTCATCAACTTGATAATTTCGCGTGGAGTAAAATGTTCTCCGGCTTCTTCGTTGTTCTCTTCGTTGAACTTCCGAATCAACTCCTCAAAAACATACCCCATTCCTAAATTGCTCAGGGCCGGAAGTATCTCACCCTTTGAATTTACTACCTCATGCGGACTCAGGTTTATCTCGTTGGATACCAGTTTTTCAATCAGGCTAAATGTAATACCAGCTTCCTGCATGGTCTCCAGCTGGTTCCTGATTTTAAACTTACTGATTATTTCCTGAACGTTTTCGCTAAAACCATCGAGATATTCCAAAAGGTTGGTATCAATTCGGTCAGGATCTGATGTTAAAGAAACATACTTGAATTTCGCGTTTTCTTCACAGTTTTTTCCCATCGTGAAACGTGAAGCATTATAGAACGGATAACCTGAGAAATCTTTCAGTGCCGATTTGTTGTCAATTTCTTCCTTCTCTAAAAAAGCATTGGTTTCGAGTACCTTTTCTTTGGTTTCTTCAAGTAATACATCCAGTCGACGGAGAACGGTAAATGGTAGAATAATATCCCGGTATTTACCTCTGACAAAAACATCTCTTAAAACATCATCGGCAATACTCCAGATGAAACTTACTAATTTATTGTGGGCTTTATTGCTCATTTTCCAGTGTTACAATTTCTAAATTTTCGAACTTTTAATATCGAACCCAAAGATAGAAAAACAATATTTAAAAGCATTTAAACATAACATAATTTAGCTAAACAAAACTGAGTCAATAGTAACATTTAAATAACTCATGATAATCATGAGACTATCGGTTATGGTCTGTACTTTTTCTCTTTTTTCTTCTGCAACCGCAATCTCTGTTCTTTTTTTTGTTGATGGCTTCCTACTTGTCTGATCAATTCTTTCAATACCAACGATTTCAAAACTCCAATACTCTGCCCTGTTGGTTCAAAATGAGGCAGCTTTTCGAAATGTTGACCTAAAGTCTGCTGCTCAGACAAATAAAACTTCGGTCGATCCTGAAAATCCGATATCTTAACCGGATGCCGTATCGGATTTCCGTTCTCATCAGTCACAAAAACCAGATGACCCCTCCCTGCTTTTCGAACCTCCACCTGAAATAACCCCAATGCCTGATCATACATTTCTTTGGAAGTGATAAAATCCATCCGGTTCAATTGCCCAAAAAGATTCTCCAGATTTTGTTTCAGGTCTTTGCTTGAATTTGAAAAACGGAAGTTTAGTTTCTCCGGATTATCATCTTTCGTTAACTGATACTTTTCTTCCAGTCCTTTGATAAACCGCTGTGTTTTTTCTTTTTCGTAATTGTCTTTGATCTTTTTCCCGGTTTCACAATCAATCCTCGTCGAAACAATATGAAAATGCACCCGCTCCAAATCGGCATGTTTATATACCAGATAAGGCTGGTTGCCATAGCCTAAATGTACCATCAGGTTGTCAATCTCTGTTCTGATCCCTGCATCACCCAAACGAACCAAATCACCGACTGTTGGATTTACCGATATATGCAGTCCTTTCTTTTGTACCCGAGTGTTGTGATCTTCAATCTCTTTGAAAATCCGGTGACGGGCATTCTTATCTCCCAGGAAAGGATTGATTTCCGGAGTATTCCGGCTGTGGTAAAAAGTAGCTTTGTGCTGAACGACCTTCCTCTCATTGTAAAACAAAGCATTTTGCGTACTACATGCCTGATGAATTTTGATGACCATTGATTTGTACTTTGATATTGGCCGGAACAGGTAAATTAGTGCAGCAATTTCTGAAGTAGTATCAGGCAGTTTCGCATCATATCAAAAGCCTGACGGAGTAATTGCCGGTCATTGTCCCCAACATTGTAACCAGCAAAAGAATTCATTCGCTTAGAAAGTTGGTTCAGGTTGACCCCAATTTTGTTTAGCTCAAAATCCAGGCTTTTTAGCTGGGCGTTGGCTTCCTCGTCCAGCGAAATGACTTTTCGGTTTGACTCATTAAAAACTTTGGATCGGATCAGGTCACTCATGCAACCATATTTTCCCTTCTTGGTTAGGCTTTGCAACCTGAGCTTCTCATCCCGGGAAACCCGGATGATGAGCTTGGCATTTCGCTTATCGGTATCTGGCAATTTGGGTCGCATGGTTTGTTTTCTGTTCCTGTTTTCAACGGTTCAAAGAGGGGAATCATTCATCGTTGAGGGGAATGTGGGTTGGCTCCTGCCAGACAAGGTGAAAAGGTTTTTGTGCATACAAAAACACATCTTGCATTCCCCTCTTTGATTATCAGTTTATCTACCCAAGATAGAATTTACCTTCGACAACACAAAACTCAAAACAACTCAATATCAACTAATTAGTATGAATTGAAAAATATTTTTGAAATAATAGAAAACCAATAGTAATGATGCAATTTGGCATTCTTTTCCCTACCCTATTCATCGATTGGACAATCCATTTTGTGCCATATTGAATTATTGATTGACCTGAGAAGTACAATATCACTTTTATAACCACGTCATTTTTATACCTTGTACTTTTCGAAGATGTCATAATACTTGAAGATCATCTTTCGATTCCCAGTTATTTTTAATAGCTTTCCAAACCAAAACCAACTAACGCTTCCTAACTGGAGGAATTTAAATGCTTAACGACTTAATCCAAAATTCATCCCTACTTATCGCCTTGTCCGTCCTTTACGGATTGCTAACCCGATTTTGCAAATCAGATTCTTTGAGTTGCAAAATAGTCGGCGGTATATTGTTTGGAACAATCGCTGTAGCCGCCATGAAAATGTCAATCCATTATAATGCCGGAGTTATATACGACGGCCGATCTATTGTGCTGACATTATCCGGATTGTTTGGCGGTGGAATTACGGGAATCATTTCTGTACTAATAGCGGGATTATACCGTATTTATCTGGGAGGAGCAGGTATTTGGGCAGGAACGGCAACTATTATTACTTCTGCGTTGGTTGGATTAGCCTTTCGTAATCTGCATCAGAATAAGCCCGAATTATTAAAAATACATACACTTTGGGGAATGGGCATTATCGCTCATCTGCTCATGCTGATTTGCCAATTATTATTACCATGGCCAACCGGATTGCAGGTTGTCGGGAAAATCTGGATTCCAGTCATGCTGGTGTTACCTGTTGGCACTTTACTCATGGGATTATTATTGGCAACTGACAAAAAAAGATTTCTGGCAGAAAAGGAAATACGGGAAAGCGAAACATTATACAGAACAACTTTGCATAGCATAGGTGATGCAGTCATAACCACTGATCGTTTAGGAAAGATTAAGTTTATGAATCCTTTGGCTGAACAACTGACTGGATGGAAAGAAACCGATGCAATTGGCTGTTCTATTGAACAGGTATTTAGTATCATCAATGAAGACTCAAGACTCAAAGTTGATTGCCCCGTTCCCCGTATATTGAAGGAGGGAATTATTGTTGGTCTGGCCAATCATACTCTGCTGATTTCCAAAGAAGGAGTAGAAATCCCGATTGCAGATAGTGGGGCTCCTATTCGGGATGACGATGGAAATATAATAGGTGTGGTACTGATATTCAGGGATCAGACCGCAGAACGGATTATGCTCAGGCAAATGCATGAAAGCCGTGAGAGGTTTCGCCGGGCAGTTGAAAATATTCCTGATATTGTTGTGATCTATGACCGTGATCTAAAGATACAATACGCTAATGAAGCAATGACCCAAATCAGTCAAAGGCCGGTAAGCGATTTTATTGGGTTTACTGATAGTGAAATCTGGGATCGGGAAGTGATAAAAGATTATTTGCCTGTATTAACAGACGCACTGAGAACCGGAGAAGCCCGGAAGTTCAAATTATTGATTCCGATTCCCAATATTGGGGAAAGGTACCTGAACATTACATGTATACCCCTTACCGATGAAAACGGATTTGTTTGGGAGATCATGACGATTGCCAATGATTACACCAAAAGTAAACTAGCGGAAGATGAATTAATTAAGCGGGAGA
The DNA here is from genome assembly GCA_023251455.1 of Bacteroidota bacterium. Taxonomy (GTDB): domain Bacteria; phylum Bacteroidota; class Bacteroidia; order Bacteroidales; family Prolixibacteraceae; genus Aquipluma. The sequence continues at coordinate 8,854 of JAHEYT010000073.1, read as the reverse complement.
GATTGTTTCACGCACTGGCCGACAATTCTCCTGTTGGTATATTCCGGACAAGACCTGACGGTTACACGACTTATGTTAATCCGAAATGGATGGAATTGAGCGGATTGTCATTTGAGGAAGCACTGGGTGATGGGTGGCTTAAGGCAGTCCTTCCTGAAGATATTGAACAATTACATCGGGGATGGGACACGGCAACAAAACATTTTACCAAATCGGTTGCTGAATATCGTTTTCTAAGATCTGATGGCTCGATTGTTTGGGTCACCGGGGCGGCTGTTCCTGAACTTAATGCAAAGGGACAACTGATCGGTTATATTGGTACGTTAACAGATATTTCAGAACGGAAAATAGCTGAAAAAGCATTGCGCCAATCAGAAGAAAACTTCAGGCGGTCGATGGATGAATCTCCTTTGGGAATGCGAATAGTATCATCCAGCGGTCAAACTTTCTATGTCAATCAGGCTTTATTATCTATGTATGGCTTTAGCAACTTGGAAGAATTTTTAAGCACCCCCATTGAAAAACGTTATAATTCGGAAAGCCTGAAACAACAACAGCGAAGAAAAGAAAAGCGAAAAAATGGAGAATATGTTGAACCCGAATATGAAATTGATATTATCCGTTCTGACAAACAAATCCGTCATATTCATGTTCTTCGGAAAATCATAAATTGGGATGGCACTCCTCAATTTCAGATCATTTATCAGGATTTTACGGATCGCAACAATGCACAGCAAGCACTTAAGAAAAGTGAAAAATCATTAAAGGAATCCCAGAAAATAGCCCAGATGGGTGACTGGGAATTTGATGTTATTAAAAATGAATCCATTTGGTCTGAGAACTGTTACCGTTTGTTTGGATTAAAACCGTTTGAAATTGTTCCCAACTATGAAGATTTCCGAAGCAGGATTCATCCGGATGATTTGCACTTAGTAGATCGCGGTTATACAAGGATTATGTCCTGTAAGAAGCCCATTGATATGAAAGTCAGAATTATTCTTCCTGATGGTCAGATCAAATGGATACTCAATAAAATCATCCCTGAATTTGAAAACGGGGAACTCATTAAACTACGTGGAGTCAATTTAGACATCACCGAATCCAGAAACACTCTTGAAGCCCTTCAAAAGAGTGAAAAAGGATATAAAAACCTGTTCGAAAACCATGCAGCAGTTAAATTGCTTGTCGACCCTCAGTCTGGTGACATTGTGGATGCAAACTATGCAGCAGAATCCTTTTTTGGCTATTCCCGAAAACAGTTACGGAAAATGAATATTCAGCAGATTGTTCTGCTGTCAGAGGATGAGTTCAATAAGGAACTTGCTATTGGCCAAAATTCAAAAAATAAGCAGACCGAATACCAGCACCAGATGGCAGATGGATCTGTCCGTTATATGGAAGTTTTTACAAGTAAAATTGAATTTAAAGACAAAGAATATTTTCATTCCATTATTCATGATATAACCGAGAAGAAAAAAGCGGAGGATCTTCTTCAACTCCTTAGCCGGTCAACCGATCAAAGCCCTGCAAGCATTGTAATTACCGATCCTCATGGGATTGTTCAATATGTGAATCCGAAATTTACAGAAACAACAGGCTACAACGCAGAAGAAGCAATTGGGAAGCAGCCCAATATTTTAAAATCAGGTGAACACTCTAATGAATTTTACGAAAACCTTTGGAAAACGATCCTTAGCGGGAAAGAATGGAGAGGTGAATTCCATAACCGAAGGAAAAATGCGGAACTTTATTGGGAGAGCGCTGTTATCTCTTCGATTATTGATAAAAAAGGAAATATAACCCATTTTGTAGAGGCTAAAGAAGATATTACGGAAAAGAAAAGGATCATTGCTGATTTAAAGATGTCCAAAGAGAAAGCCGAAGAAAGTGATCGACTCAAATCAGCCTTTCTGGCCAATATGAGTCACGAAATCCGTACCCCCCTTAATGCGATCCTTGGATTCTCAGACATGCTTACCGAAGACAGCGAATTGTCACAGGAAGACAAAGAAGAATATTCTTCCATCATTAACCGGAATGCCGACAATCTGCTCCATATTATTGATGACATACTGGATATTTCCAAGCTGGAAACCGGACAAGTGAAAATCATAAAAAAAACATTAGACCCACTACAAACATTGAATGAGCTTTTTATCCAGTATCAGAGAAAGATCGCAGAAACCGAAAAAGAGAATATTGCACTGAGGCTAAGGATTCCGGATTTCATGATTTCAATCAAGACGGATAAGGTCAGGCTAAATCAGATATTGAGCAATTTGTTGAACAACTCCATAAAATTTACCCACCTTGGGGAAATCGAATTCGGTATTATGGAAATTACGGAGCAAAGAATAACATTTTTTGTGTCGGATACCGGGATTGGTATTGAGCAGGATATTCAATCGACAATCTTTGAACGGTTCCGACAAGCCAATGATTCAATGACCAGATTATATGGAGGTGCAGGGTTGGGTTTAGCAATTGTGAAAAACCTGATCGAACTTATGGATGGGGAAATTTCACTTGAATCAGAAATAGGAAAAGGAACGACCTTTAAATTCTGGCTACCTCTAAATTGATCAAGGAAACGTGGTTTGTAATCAATTAGTCCGACTTGTTTTTATCTTGATTTGGTTTAAGCCAAAAAGAAAGGGAAACCTGCTTTCAGAATTTCCCCTTCCGGTTTTGAAAACGAGACCTGTAATTTATTTAGTGTACCTTTTGTCTTGCCCCTTGTTTTTCGGATTGTTTGGCATCCGATTTTAAGTCTTCAGATTTCTCCTGCTTAAATTGGGAAAAACCGATGTTCCGGTTAGCTGCGTCCACCTGAAGAGTGGCTGAAAACTTCTTGTCATTTTTGCCAGTCATTCCGTCCACGGTTACTTTTTCACCCGCTGCCAGTTTCTCTTTTTGTTCCGAAGAAAGGTTAGCACCTTTAATCTTGTCCGGTACCTGAATATAACTGGAACGCAATGGAATGAGCTCATTCGTCTTGGAATCAATGCTCAGGTAGTAATTGTCCTTTTTTCCATCTCGTCCGGTCAGTTCCACCGTTTTGCCAAGGTTTTTATCATTCAGCAAAGCTCCCTTTTCTTCCTTGGAAAACTTATGCCCCATGTACTCATCCGGCACATTCAGCCGCTGGATCGGATGTACTTTAATCCCGACCGATCCGTCCTCATTGTTTTGCAGCCTGATCTTTGCAGGAATTCTGTAATCCTCTCCATTGATCTTTGCATTGACTGTGTAGAGTTTGTCCGAACGGAATCCGTTCAAAAAATCGGTCATTTCCTGTTTTTCCATTTTCTGGATCAGGTCGGATTTAATACCTACTTTTTCGAGCTTGTCAAAAGGAATCTGGTCCAAGCTCATGCGTGTCTTCTGTTGTTCCATGATTTTTAATTTTAAAAGGTTAATCAACTTCAAATACATGTTTCTCCCTGCGGTTCAGTTCCACCAAACCACGAAGGATTGTATATTTTTCTTCCGGTTCACTGATGGCATTCAGGTGGAGTACCGGTGTAGTCTTATCAGAGGTATAAATAGTCAGATCTCCAAGGCCGAACATGCGGTAAATCAAGGGTTTTTCCACTCTGAAATCTTTGATCCTGTAAAGTTCTATATACTCATGCTTCCTGCTAAGTATCCCTGAATAATACCTTAGTTCTTCAGGATCGATTTCATAACGGATACAATAAACCCGTAGGATTTGCCAGATCAGGTTCAGCATTACCAGAATTGAAAGATAAACCGGAAGCCTGTTCACATGGACAGCCAGGTTTTCCGGAAGAAGAAAAGCCAGATAGTGCTCTTTCAGCATCATATCCATCAGGATGACTATCGGAATAAATAAAAGAGTCAGCAGGAAATTCTCCAGATTGAGAAGCTGAGACGGCCTGCATTTGAAGTAAAGTGTTTGTTCAATCATTGTTTTTGGATTTTTTTATTCGTTAAAGATTTTGGATTTGATTGATCTTTTTGATCTGATTCTGAGCTCAAAATGGTTAAAGTCCGGATGTCATTCTGGATTTTGGTGCGATTGCGCTCCAAAACTTCCGGGATATTGTCAAACCGGTAAAAGTCCGGAATGGGAACAAAACGGCCTTCCTCCCACTTTTGAGCTTTCACATCAACATGAACCAGGCAATTAAAATTCTTCTGTGCGATGGCTTCTCCAAAGTTGTCAGCAACCTGGCCAACCATATATCCTTGTGGTAAAGTGGCGATCTTCCCTTCAGGCACCAGAAAGTCCAGTTGGGTTGAAAAGGTAGAGGATTGGGTGTTACGGTTAATGTTGACAGACTGCCTTTCCTGAAGAATTTTGCCCATCCGGTTCTGGATAAACTTTGCAGTCTCACCGGCAGCCTGTCCGCAAAACACATTGCCTATGTTGCTGGTGATAGCATTGGCCTGTTCTTTCCCGTAATCACGGATCAGTTGATCGATGGTCTGGACACCCAATAAGGTAGATATTCTGTTACTCCTTGCTGTGGCAATCAACGTGTCCAACCCCCTGAAATAAATAGTAGGCAGCTCGTCAAAGATCAGTGAGGATGGCCGTTGCCCTTTCTTATTAATAACCTTCAGCATCCTAGTGATGTAAAGAGACAGTACCGCTCCGTACATCTCTACCCGAAGCGGATTGTTGGCCAGACAAAGGATTTTGGGAGAGTCAGGGTTATTGATGTCCAGCGAGAAATCATTACCGGAACAGATCCAGTAAATCTCCGGGCTGATGATCTTGGAAATGGCAATCTTCAGGCTTCCCAATTGTCCTTCCAGTTGCTCCCTTGCCCCACGTTTATGGGCATTGATAAACGGGTTGATGATGTTGGCCACATCTTTTTCCTGTTCCATTACCGCGAACAGATCGTCGTAGTCTATCTGAAGCAATTCAATGGCATGGGGCAAAGTGCAAAACCGACCATCTTTATATTTTTTCAAAAACCAGATTACCGCCGCAAAAAAGGAAACGGCGGATTCAGAGAAGAACTCTCCCTGCTGGCGTATCCATTCCCTGTTCAGGTTGTACAGTACCGTCCGGGATGATTCAAAGGCATCGATGGGGCTTTCCATCCACTCCGGTGCCAGTGGGTTACACCGATAGGATTTCTGGATGTTCTCAAAATTGATCACATAGAACCGGGTGGAGTCTGGCAGTTTTCCGTTTTTCTTTGCCTTCAGAAAATGGTTATAAGTAACCAAGGATAAATCCGGATACTTAAAATCATAGACACACATCGAGAACCCTTTTTTCAGGTGTTGCCGGATAAATGGCAATACCACCGAAAAAGATTTTCCGGAGCCGGGAGTGCCAATCACCATTGTGGCCCGAAACGGGTTGACAATGTTGATCCAGCCATTGTGCTCGCTGCCTTTATGCTGGTAAACTGTCGGCAGGTTGACCGAGTACTCGTTCTTCCTTAAAACTTCTTCCTGCGGAAAGCTTTCGTTCTCCACGTTAAAGCGGTCTTTCATCAAATTGACGTTGATCAGCTTGGAGATGTTGTCAAAGCCGATGTTCAGAAGTACAAAGCCAAAGAACGTCAGGGTCAGATAAGATACCGGATACGATTTAAACAGGATCAGGCTTCCCCAATACAGAATGAGCCCGGCAATCAACTGCCCGACTATGGTAGAAACAGCCAGTTCTCGATCCTTGTGGGCTTTGGTTCCAACACAGGTTATGGCCAAAAACACCAGACAAACGGTCTTGGATTTATAAACGTTCGCCAGGAATGTCAGGTTTTGCATTTTGACCACCAACGGATGAAATGCCGGAATGTGTAACCCATGCGCGGTAAAATACCCCAACTGGTTCAGGTACATAGATAAAAACAGAAGTACATAGCTGAAGAACCGAAAGCCTTCATGTAGTTTGACCAATTCGTGAGATTCGTGTTCCATTTTCAGGATAAAAAGTTCCTGCGTCCCCTTCTGGGAAACGCATGTAAACAGGATTAAAAAATGTGTGTTGTTTATGATTGAATTTTCCTCTCGCTTGATTTATTTCAGGGATCTGGCTTTGAGGATATCCTTGTTCTTCAGGCTGAAAGTGAGTTTTCGACCTGTGTTGCCCAAAGCTTTTTCATTGATTTCGATCTTTAGGATACGCTGATCCGGGATTGTCATCTTCTCGATCACAAACACTTCCCGAACAGTAACCTCACCCGGAATACGCTGAACTTTGTTGCGCTGGTACTGCGGAAAAACCTGGTATTCCTGTACGTTGGTTGCTTTGGCTTTTTTCTTATCGGTGATCCAGAAATTAAAGCTTTCCACATCGTAAGCCATGTTGGTCTTGTTGGTGATCTGAAGCTCAAAAAAGAGTGCATCGTTTTTCAGGTGGATGGAATTCAACCGGATTTTAATCCCATCTTTTTCGGTCTTGCGTTTCCGAAACTGAACTTTGTGTTTGTCCAGAACCTGATCACATAGGTCTTTAAACAGATAATCAGGCATCATCTTTCCTGAAAAGGTCATGGCTTTTTGCGAATCAAAAGTTTCAATCGGGTAAGTGATCGGGGCATCGTTGCCATACTGTAATTCGAAAGAATAAATGTGATCAGCACAAACGACGGTCAAGGATGTGGGTTTGTTAAAAGGTTGCACAGCTTTCACCCGGATCAGATTTGAAAGTTCAGGAACAACTTCGGCCTGGATTATCGAATAATCACCGGCCTGCACATAGTTCACTTTATCGGGGCAAACCAGATGACTGGTTTTGGTATCGGAAATTTTTAAGATATTTTGGGTATTCTGTATATTTTGTGCGGTTACTGAAAACTGAATCAGTGCGCAAATAATTAGGATTAAAAGTGCTTTCATGGTTATCTTCTTTTGTTGATTAAATAGACTAGGGTATTTTTTTTGATGGTGACTTTTTTGATTTTGATCATCCGGAAAATGGCCTGTGCGGTTTTGTCGGCTGCCTGCACCCCGGCATAAGTCAGCGGGTTATTGGTAAATCCGAACATGGACGAGGTATTGGTGCTGCTTCCAACTTCTTTGGCCACCTTTCGGGAGGCGTTATCAGGAACATACAGGCCCGGCAATCCGTCAAGATCGCAAACAGTAACTTCTACAGGAACGAACTTTTCACCGACTGGAATTTGCAACACTTCGATCTGAAGGCGTTCATTGCTGACTTCACAGATGCCATACAAAAAAGTGTTTGCCGGAATTTTAACCCCATTTAGCCAGGCTTCTTCCAGCAATCGCAGCTTCACCCTGTTGCCGGTCAAAACCGTGGTGGTTTCATAAACTTCAGCTTCAATGACCGGAACAGCCGTTTCTTTGGGTTTAAACCCTGACTTGCCACCTTTTTCCAGGGTAGAACGCTTGTTCTTTTCGGCTTCAAGCTTTTGATTTATTGAAGCTGTTTCCTTCAGCCTCAAATTCAGGGAATCGTTCTGCTTGGCCAGTCTGCTATTTTTCCGGAAAACCTTGTCCAGTTCTTCAATACTAGTCGGAGCAACTGAAGCTGACCCTTTTTGATCATTGGAATTCCTTTTGTCTTTCTCTGCCTGATTTGAGTCAGCATCCTCATTTTGTGATTTTGCCTCCGACTGGCTGTTTTCCAAATCTTCCCTTACTTTCTTTTCCTTTAGCCGGATGTGAGCCAGCAAATCGGTGGAGACATCAGCATTCAGTTCAGGAACCGGGTCGTTCTTATACAGATTCTTCCTTTCAGAAAGCAACTGTTCTTCGGTCAGTGTTTCCTCTTCCAGGCTTTCCTCATTAGTGGAATCGGTCTCCCCAGAGATGTTGTAATCGTGGCTGGCGGTGGCTTCCTTTTTAGAGGAATAGTTGTCCATTTTGTCGTAAATCGCAACACTTATATCAGCATCTGGAAGGGTGTAATTGGCACCTTTTGCCACTTGCTGCTCTTTTTGCTTTTGTTCTTCCTTTTCCTTCTTTTCTCCCCCTCCCAATACATAGAATATCAGTACAATAAAGGGGATCAAAACCAGTGGGAGGAAAAGCAATGGCTTATTTCTTTTCAGGTATCCTTTCATGTATTTCTTGTTTTAGAATGGTTTCAAACGAGTCAACAGGCATTTCGAAAGAGAGGGATTTTTTGTGTTTCAGTGTTTTCGCTATATCCGGGTTTCCTTCACTTACCGGTTGAATGGGTTCATAGGTGATTGCCGGTTTTGGAAAAGCAAAAAACGAAATCAGGTAGACAAGGAACGCTGCACAAAGGATGATGGTCCACTTCTTCTTCCGTTTGGCCGGGTCGAGCTTTTGATCCTTTTGATCCAACCGGTCGATCCATTCATGGAAGCGGATGGCTTCACGGATTCGGATCACCAGGTTTTTGGATTGTTTATTTTCTGTATTCATAATCGTTGCTTTTTAGAATTAAAAGGACTTGCGCTTCATCGTTTCCAAATCTTTGTTGTCCGTTATCAGCCAATCTTCGATCATAAATCCATGCGGGTTATTGTCTGTCCGGGAGATGTTGCGCAGCCTGCCTGTTGTTTCCAGGTTACGAATGGTAATGTTGGATTTGCGGACAATCTTTTGGCGTCCGAAAAACCGGAACTGGTATGGATAGGCTGAGAAATCGATCTGTACCGAATCGGTCGTCAGTGTCATGCTGATGTCTGAAGCAATGATCTGGTTATAGACGTTGTTTTCCTTGTAGGACTGATACTGTTTCATGGCCGAACCATCGGCCAGATACAGTGCTTCTTTTGCATTGTTTTCGATGTATTGTTTGTCGGGCTCCATTGTAAAAAACAGCTCATGGAATCGCTTCACATGGTCTTTGGCTTCTGAAGGCCGGTTGTCCGTGATGTCGGCACGAAGGGCCAATAAAAGGGATTTGCCGTTGTCCAGCACATAG
>JAHEYT010000072.1 GCA_023251455.1 Bacteroidota bacterium | reverse complement strand
ACGACGAAATGGAAGCATTGGCGTTGGAACACAAACCTAAACTGATTATTGGTGGTGCTTCGGCTTATTCACGCGAATGGGATTATGCCCGCATGCGGGCCATTGCAGATAAAATCGGCGCTTTGCTGATGATTGATATGGCTCACCCTGCTGGTTTGATTGCTGCCGGATTGCTGGACAACCCTGTAAAATATGCTCACATTGTCACTTCAACAACTCATAAAACCTTGCGTGGCCCACGCGGTGGAATTATCCTGATGGGCGAAGATTTTGAAAACCCATTTGGATTTAAAACTCCAAAAGGTGTTACCAAAATGATGTCTCAGGTACTCGATTTTTCTGTTTTCCCCGGACAACAGGGTGGACCGCTTGAACACGTGATTGCTTCGAAAGCAGTTTCTTTTGCTGAAGCGCTCGATCCATCGTACAAAGTTTATCAGGCACAGGTAAAGAAAAATGCCTCAGTAATGGCCGAAGCTTTTATGGCTAAGGGTTATAAAGTTATTTCAGGTGGAACAGACAACCATTCGATGTTGATTGACCTTCGTACCAAATTCCCTGAAGTAACCGGTAAACAGGCTGAAAATGCATTGGTTCGTGCCGACATCACCATCAACAAAAATATGGTTCCGTTCGATAGCCGTTCACCATTTACAACATCAGGTCTTCGTGTTGGAACACCGGCGATTACAACCCGTGGCGTAAAAGAAGATTTTATGGCGGTAATTGTTGATTTGATTGACGAAGTTATCAGCAACATCGACAATGAGGAAGTGATTCTTTCGGTTCGTAAACGTGTGAATGAAAAGATGAAAGACCTTCCGTTATTTGCCTGGTAACCGGCATATAAGGAATACTAAATAAAAAAATCCGGAAGGGATGATCAGTTCGATCACCTTCCGGATTTTTTTTATTTGTTTCTGTTTATCATCAATGGCTTTTATTTTGCTTCAGGAGTTTTCGTTGTTTCCTCATTCTGTTTTTGTTCTTCCTCAACTTTAACTTGTTTCTCCGGGTGCAATTGATTCTGAAAAATCGAAGCAATATCAAATACTGGTAGTTCCCATGAACCATCTCCAATGTTACATGCAATAGCTATTACTAATTTATCTTCAGGATAAATAAGCAGGGCTGAACTTCCACCGCTTACATTGCCTTTTTGTCCCAGAAATGGTTTTCCTTCATTGTCCTTATTCACAATTAGCCCAAATCCATATGCTGAGGTTTGTCCGGTTTTCAAAATGTAAGGTTTTGTAATCAGATCAATTGTTTCTTGTTTTAGAAAACCCGGATAAAGAAGCGTATTTCCCATCTTTACCAGATCAAGAACCGAACTCAGGTATCCGGCAGAGGCTTCTTTGCCACGAAGGTCAATTTGGCTGGCAACCATTGGTTGTGATATGTAATCGTAGTCGTATGTATTGCTTTTATTTTCAATAATTGCATAGGGATTATCCTGAATGGTATTTGCCAATTTAAGCGTGTCTAAAAGAGTTTTCTTTACCAGCTTTGTGAAAGACTCATTGTTCGTTTTTTGAATGATGTAGCCAATAAGGTCAAATCCAAGTTCAGTGTGCGAAGTATAATTACCAGGTTCATACAATAGGGAATCGCTAATAAATGAAGGTATTAGAGTTTCAAAATTAATTGTATTCCCCCTTCCTGCTGCCGTTTTCTCAGCTCTTATCCCAGAGGCATGAGCCCCTAGTTGTTGAATGGTATAACTTGCTTTCTTTTGAGATAATTCTGGTACAAGTTCAGATACAGCTCGGTCTATTTTTAACTTGCCCTCTTCGTAAAGTTTAGCTGCAGTGAGCGCAGTTATTAATTCAGAAACCTGGCCAATGCGGAACTTATGGGTAGGGGAGGTTTTGGTTTTTAATTCATGACTGGAATACCCAAATCCATCGGCCCAAACCAGTTTATTGTCAATCGAAACCGCAACTGTTAATCCGGGTACATAGTTAATTGTGCAAAATAAACCAACTTTCTGATAGGCGTCAGTCAGGCTCTGTTTGTACTTCGGCAACCTGACTATTGATTTATCAGTAGTTTTTTGACTACATGAAATTAATGATCCGCAGATAGACAGAAGGATCACTAAACGTTTAAATCGGGTTTGTGTTTTCATTTTTCTCGTTAATCTTTAAAGTTCTGATTGGTTTTCAACGCGCCGAAAATAATTAATTCCATATTTTCAGAAAAAAACATCAGGGAAATTATGCGACGAGAAAATGTTAAATTTTCTAAACGATTTCAAGGTAAACTTTTCAAAAGACCAGTTCCTAAATTCTTAGTTATGGATTGATTCTTATATCATTTCTTCCAGGTCATTCAGATAAAAGCTGATCGAAATATTCGATGGTTTTAATTAATCCGTCTCTCAATGGAACTTTAGGTTCCCAGCCTCCCAGTTTTTCTTTGGCCAGGGTAATATCGGGTTGTCGTTGGGTTGGATCATCCGAGGGTAACGGAAGAAATACAAGTTTTGATTTGGAATTGGTCAGCTCGATGATGTTTTGAGCCAGTTCCAACATCGTGAATTCGCCAGGATTACCAATATTTACAGGTCCGATAAAATCATCTCCCGTAGCCATCATGCGGATCATTCCTTCCACCAAATCAGTAACATATTGAAAACTGCGGGTTTGAGTTCCATCGCCAAAAATAGTAATGTCTTGATTTTGAAGCGCCTGTATGATAAAGTTTGAAACGACCCGACCATCATTAGGTTCCATTTTAGGGCCATAAGTGTTGAAGATCCTGATTATTTTAATCCGCACATTGTTCTGCGCATGATAATTTATACACAGTGACTCGGCGCAACGTTTTCCTTCATCGTAACAAGAACGCACTCCAATGGGGTTAACATGTCCCCAGTAATCTTCGGTCTGAGGATGGATATTCGGATCGCCATAAACTTCGCTGGTTGATGCCTGTAAGATTTTAGCCCTGACGCGTTTGGCTAAACCAAGCATATTTACAGCCCCCATTACGGAAGTTTTGATTGTCTTGATAGGGTTATACTGATAGTGGATTGGTGAAGCAGGACAGGCCAGATTGTAAATTTGATCGACTTCAATATAATACGGCATCGTAACATCATGCCTAATCAGTTCAAAATATGGATTATCAAGCAAATGAACGATTTTTTGCTTTTTGCCTGTAAAGTAATTGTCCATACAAACCACTTCGTTTCCCTCATTCAGCAATCGTTCGCACAAATGCGATCCAACAAAACCGGCACCTCCGGTCACTAATATCCGTTTCATCCTTATTAATTTGAGATTACAACTGATTTTCGTCCAATGCTATAATAATTGAATTTCATTTCTTTCATTTCTTCAGGTTCATAGATGTTACGACCATCGAAAATAGTCTTAGTCTTAAGCAGCTTTTCAATTACCCTGAAGTTTGGCATTCTAAATTCAGGCCACTCCGTAACAATAATTAGTGCATCAACATCAATACAAGTATCATATTCATCTTTGGCATAGGTTATTGAATTGCCAAGAATGCGGTGAGCTTCTTTTTGGGCAACAGGATCGAAAGCAATGATCGATGCCCCTTCTTTTAGTAACTTATCAATGACAACCAATGACGGCGCTTCTCGCATATCATCAGTCTTGGGTTTAAATGCCAGACCCCACAATCCAAATTTGAGTCCTTTCAGATCGTCACCAAAATGCGATTTTATCTTTTTGATTAGCACTTCTTTCTGCCGGTAATTCACAGCTTCCACAGCTTTCAGAATATCAAGTGAATAACCATTTTCGTCAGCAGTGCGCACCAATGCCTGAACATCTTTGGGAAAACAGGATCCTCCATAACCGGTTCCGGGATAGATAAACTTGTTGCCAATGCGTGCATCCGATCCAATTCCCTTACGCACCATACTAACATCAGCGCCAACTAACTCGCAAAGGTTGGCAATGTCGTTCATAAAACTGATTTTTGTGGCTAACATCGAGTTTGCTGCATATTTGGTCATTTCTGAAGAAGAAATATCCATAAACAAAATGGGATGGCCATTCAGCAGAAATGCCTTGTATAATTTGCGCATCGTTTTTTCGGCTTCCGGCGATTCAATGCCCACCACAATTCGGTCGGGTTTAAGGAAGTCATCTACTGCACTTCCTTCTTTCAAAAATTCTGGATTGGAAGCCACGTCAAAAGGTATATCTACATTTCGCTTTTTAAGTTCGTCGAGTATGGCTGCTTTTACCTTTATTGAAGTTCCAACAGGGACAGTACTTTTTGTGACGATAACCATATAGTGATCCATATATTGGCCGATTTCACGGGCAACACTTAAAACGTACTTCAAATCGGCGCTGCCATCTTCATCAGGAGGAGTTCCAACGGCAATAAATACAGCTTCCGAATCAATCAAGCTATCTTTAAGGTTAGTAGTAAACGAAAGTCGTCCCTTTTCAACATTGTATTTAAAAATATCTTCTAACCCGGGTTCATAAATCGGAATCTGCCCATCATTCAGCATATTTATTTTACGCTCGTCCACATCAACACAAACTACATCAATTCCTGTCTGTGAAAAACAAGTGCCAGAAACTAATCCGACATAGCCTGTCCCAACTACTGAGATTTTCATGAAAATGATTTAATGATTTGAATTTTCAAAATTGATTATTCAAAATTAATAAAACCGTTGACGATTCAATGATTCTCCAGTCAGTTATCTTAATTAAAGGGAAAACAAAATGCGTTAATTATTTCCCTTAAGGGTTTTTCTAAAAATAAAATCTATATTTGCATACCGATCGTTCAGTATCATTAATTATGGATAATACAAAAGATTTTATCATAGAAGAGTCTTATAAACTGTTCTTAAATCACAGCTACGAAGCCGTTTCAATTAGTGACATTAGTAAAGCCATTGGTTTTACCAAAGGAGCATTGTATCATCATTTCAAGAATAAAGAGGAGCTTTTTAAGTCTGTAGTCGACAAATACCTCTATTTTCCTGATGTGAGCGCTGACTTTGAAACCATCAGCTTGTCGGAATACATTCAGCTATGCAGCGCTGAAGCAGAAAAAATAATCAAAAGACTATTCAGTTTTACATTGGTTTTTACACCGATTAATTACATGTCGATGTTTACTGATGCGTTTCGTCACTATCCTGGTTATGCCGAATTAAAAAGTGATTTTATTAGCAATGAAATTGAAAAAACTAAAAGGGTTTTGGAAAATGCGATAAAATCAGGCGAGATCAGGGAAGACATAAATACGTCGTTGATTGCCACCAATTTTTTTTCAATTAATATGGGACTTGCCGGAAACCTGGTCAGGAACAATTCGATTGATGAATCCATCAGTTTACTGAAAGAACAAAACTTAGAGTTTTATAAACTATTGAAAAAGTAATGCATATTAGAGAAATGGATATTATAAAGTTATCAAAAAAATAATCAACTGCATACCGGTCGTTTGGTATGTAGTTAATTATTTCTTCCACATACCGATCGTTCGGTATTAATATAGTTAAGTAATGATCGAAATGATCTGGTTAGATCATTTTAGAGTGAGTCTGAAAGCATTAAAATATAATTCCTGAATAATCGTCAATGATTGTATAATATAAGAGTTCAGAAAACAGCCAAAGTCCCTGTCCCATTTATCGGGTCACTCAATACCGGTTTTGGGCAGGGACTTCATTAAAGAACTCAGGATACAGAATAAATGGAAACGGGTAAATTATATAGTGACCTAACATTCTGAAATTACTAAAAATCAGCCAAATGCCAGATTTTAGAAGTTAAAGTTGAGTGAAAAATTTATCAAAAAAGAAAAATAAATGCACAGCAATAGCCATTTAATCGTTAAATATCAGTAACTTATATAGCTCAAATAGAGTTAAAAACCAGATTAGTTCCGGGTTCAACTGCATTAATCGCGATTCAGTTAGTAGGGCCTGAACATCATTGAACGGATGATCTGAAAACAAATCAACAAAATGCCAGAAAATGATTGAAGTTCAAATTAGCGAAAAACAAACGATCGGAAACCCTGATTCCGAAAGAAATCGTGAAAACAAAACAGCGAATTACGAATTCACGATAATAGTACCCGTATTCAACGAAGAGGATAACATTTATGCGCTGGAGAAAAAACTTTCAGCATTCGTTTCGCAATCCGCTTTGACAGCCTGCGTCCTGTTTGTAAACGACTGTTCCTCAGATCAAAGTAAAGACCGGATTATCGAGGTTTGTAAACGGCAGAAACATTTTTATCATCTCAGCCTGACAAAGAATTCGGGACTTAGCGCGGCACTTAAAGCAGGAATCGATGCAACCTGGTCGACTTACGTTGGCTATATCGATGCCGATTTACAGACCACACCGAAAGATTTTCACTTGTTGATTCCGTATGTAGAAGAGTACGAGTTGGTAATGGGCATACGTGTCAATCGCGACGATTCGTTCGTAAAGCGAGCATCTTCCAAAATTGCCAATGGCTTCCGGAGGTTTATGACTAAAGATGGGGTAGCTGATACTGGTTGTCCGCTGAAAATAATGAAGACCGACTATGCCAAACGTATTCCTTTATTCACAGGGATGCACCGCTTTTTCCCTGCCTTAATTCAGTTGCAAAACGGAAAAGTGGCGCAGGTTCCGGTTAGGCATTTCCCGCGGGTAGCCGGAAAATCGAAATACAACCTTCGGAACAGGCTGGTGGGTCCGTTTATCGACTGCTTTGCATACCGGTGGATGAAGAAAAGGTACATCAATTATCAAGTTGGAGAAAATAATATTGAATAGATGATTTACTTGTTAGGTTTTATTTCGCAGGTACTCTTTTTCATGCGCACGCTTCTGCAATGGGTACTTTCGGAGCGTGCAAAAAAAGTGCTTTCGCCCACCATTTACTGGGTGCTGAGCATTATTGCGTCCTATCTTTTCTGTATTTACGGATGGTTTCGTAACGACTTCTCGATATTGCTGGGCCAGTTGATTTCGTATTACATCTATATCTGGAACCTGAATGAAAATGGGGTCTGGAAAAAAATCAACGTCGTCGTGCAGGCCATCCTTTTTCTCACTCCAATTTGTGCCATCGGATTCGTTCTGAAAAACGGAGATTACTTCGTTTCCAATTTCCTGAACAATACAAAAATCCCTTTGTGGCTGATTATATGGGGTTCAGCAGGCCAGATCATCTTTACCCTGCGCTTTGTATATCAGTGGATTTATTCGATGCGGAGAAATGAATCGTTACTTCCGGTTGGCTTCTGGATTATTAGTCTGGTTGGCTCCGGAATAATTGCCAGTTATGGAATAATTCGTGTTGATCCGATATTGATTCTGGGACAATCGGTCGGATTTATTGCCTATACCCGCAACATCGCTATTTACAGGAAAGAACAAAAAACGATGTCTCATGATGAACCAGTATATGAACAATAAAGCCATTCGCTATTTCCTGTATTCATTGGCATTTTTACCGATTTTCATTTTTCGCGACTTTTCGCCCGATAATGAACTTCGGTACCTGAGTATTGCCGATGAAGCGCTTCACAATGGCTCAATATTTACATTCTTCAACCACGGAGTGATTTACGCCGATAAACCGCCACTTTACCTATGGATTGTGATGCTGGGCAAATCTATTTTTGGGTATCACAGCATGTTTTTCCTGAGCCTGTTTTCATTTGTCCCGGCATTGATTGTGGTTTACATCATGGATAAATGGGTCGGAAAGCTCCTCTCAGAAAAGGAACGCCTGGTCGGAGAACTGATGCTGATGACCTGCGGTTTTTTTATCGGAACAGCCATTGTACTCCGCATGGATATGATGATGTGTATGTTTATCGTTCTGGCTCTTTATACTTTTTTCAGGATGTACAGCGGTGAGGGAAAACCACTCGATTCGTGGCTGTTTCCGATCTTCGTATTTATGGCTTTATTTACCAAAGGGCCAATGGGGATAATTGTGCCTTTGGTTTCAACCTTAGTTTTTCTGATCCTGAAAAAAGAGCTGAAAACCATAGGCAGATATTGGGGATGGAAAACGCTGGTTGTGTTATTATTCCTTTGTGGAGCGTGGTTTGCAGGAGTTTATGCTGAAGGAGGAAGTCAGTACCTCAACAATCTGCTCTTTAATCAAACGGTGAACCGTGCAGTGAATTCGTTTCATCACAAAGAACCATTTTTCTATTATTTCGTGACGATTTGGTATTCGCTGGCTCCATGGTCGTTTCTGGTCATGGGTATTCTTTGGGTCGGGCTAAAGAAACGAATGGTATCAACCGATCTGGAGCGCTTCTTTCTGGCGATTACGATTTCTACATTTGTAATTTTATCACTTTTTAGCTCCAAGCTAGCGGTGTATCTGCTCCCTGCTTTTCCATTTTTCATTTATCTATCGTTGCTGTGGTTCAAGAAGTTAGGTTCACCGCGATGGCTATACATTCTTTTGGGTATTCCGGCCGGTTTGCTATGCATTGCTTTACCGGGAATAATCATTGCGCAATATTTTATCAACATCAGTGCATTAAGTTCCTCTTACATGGTGCTTTTCGCAGCCTTTATACTTTCCGGAACAGGAATTCTAACACTGAGATATCTGTACAAACACCATTTGAATGTTGGAATAATTACAATGGGTACCGGTATGTTGCTTGCCGTTTTTACGGTATCGTTAGCAGTGCCGCAGTACAATTCAATGATCGGACTCAACCAGTTGTGCAATCAGGCAAAAGAAACAGCGATTAAAAAAGGTGGGATGAACTACTATTATTGCGAAATGACCAAAGGCGATAATCTGGATGTTTATCTGGAGAAACCACTCAAAAAACTGAAGATAAGCGATCTGTACAAAACGAATAAAATAAAAACACCAGCAATTCTATTCACCTGGAATAAAGCCATTGAGCGAAATGACTCCATTCAGGTATTTATTAAAGGTAAGAAGACCTGTCAGACAGGAATTTACTACTATGTTGAAATAGAATAAAAAAGCAGACCATGAAGATTTTAGTAACAGGTGCCGCCGGTTTTATCGGATTTCATACGGTAAAGCATTTTGCAGAAAAAGGGAACCGAGTCGTCGGGATCGACAACATCAACAATTATTACGATGTGGAATTGAAATATGCCCGTCTGGCCGAGACCGGAATCAGGAAAGAACTCATAAAGAACCACCAGTCGGTAAAAAGCTCGGTGAACCCCAATTACAGGTTCATAAAAGCCGATCTTCAGGATAAAGTATTTATTGACAAGCTTTTTGCTAATGAGCATTTTGACGGGATTTGTCATTTGGCGGCTCAGGCAGGGGTGAGGCACTCGATTGATAACCCTTACGCTTACATCAATTCAAACATTATCGGGTTTATGAACATCCTGGAGGCCTGCCGTTTTTATCCGGTCAAACATTTGTTGTATGCCAGTTCGAGCAGTGTTTACGGCATGAATAAAAAAGTTCCGTACAGCGAGTCGGATAAGGTTGATTCGCCGGTTAGCCTGTATGCGGCAAGCAAACGATCGAACGAACTCATGGCTCATACTTACAGCAAATTGTACAATATTCCAACCACTGGGGTTCGTTTCTTTACCGTTTATGGACCGTGGGGAAGGCCCGACATGGCGCCGTTTTTATTTATGGATTCGATCGTGAACCAGAAACCAATCAAGGTTTTTAACTACGGAAAGCTTTCGCGCGATTTCACTTATATCGACGATATTATTGAGGGATTATCGATAATTATCGATCACGCACCGGCTGGTGAAATTCCTTACAAAATCTACAATATCGGGGCTGGTGAGCCGGTTCAGCTTCTCGATTTTATTACTGCCATCGAAAGTGTGACCGGTAAAACTGCAATTAAACGGATGGTTGAGATGCAGCCCGGCGATGTTTATCAAACTTATGCCGATACCACGGCGCTCGAACAGGAGCTACATTACAAGCCCCATATATCTATTCAGGAAGGAATTAACAAGCTATACGATTGGTATGCCGCTTATTCCAACCACTTTCAAAAAAGACGGACATTCAATTAGTTAACAACGCAAAATTTGATTTAAAGATTAAAATTATTGAAATCATGAAGATAATAGAAGAAAAATTTTCCCTAATATTTAAATACATGGGGATTCACAAAGAACAAATCAGAATGGAAGCTTCGTTTGCAAACGACTTCGATTTTGAGGAATTTCAGTTTGCCTACCTGGTTTTTTACATCGGTAGTTACTTCAAAATAAACATCAGGGAAACGGATTATGCCGAACTAAATACGATTGGCAATGCGATGAATTTTGTAAAAAGAAAGCTTCAAGTCAACTAATCTCCCAGCGCAAAATTCCATGTTAAAAAAATTACTTCGGACATCATTCTTGAATGTTCTGGCCCTTGGTCTGCTCCTGATTCATCCATTGATCAGTGAGGCACAGGACAAAACAAGCCGGCCAAAAATTGCGCTGGTGTTGAGTGGCGGCGGGCAAAAGGTATTGGATGAAACCATTTCGATGTCACTAAATATGATATCAATCTGTTCAAAATTATATAACTAAACCACTTTCTCGGCCAACTTCGGGTACTGGTTCTAAAAGTATAAAGCGATCCGTATTCAGTCACAGTATTGACACAAACAATTGAAAACAGAAAACAAAAAATGAGACTTATTAATAACTTGCTGATTCTGTCCATCAGCATAGCTTTTGCATCGTGCGGCGAAATGACAGATTATAGTCCTTACGACGCAAACACATCGCAAAGAAACCAGAATGCCAAAAATATCACCAAGATACAAGAAGAACAGCAAAATAGCGATTCTTTGGTTTTTATAGCTATTTCCGACACACATTCAAATTATTCAGATTTGAGGGCTGCTGTTAAAGCAATTAACGAAATGAAAGGAATTTCGTTTGTGGTAGTTTGCGGCGACATAACAGACTGGGGATTATCCAAAGAGTTCGAAGACTATTTCGGTCTCATCAACCGGTTGAATATCCCTTCTGTAACAATGATTGGGAATCACGACTACTTGTCGAATGGAAAATTAATTTTCAACAAATTGTTTGGCCCAACAAACTTCTCTTTTGATGTCGGGAATTACCGGATGGTCATGTTCGATAATGTGGTTTGAGAAAACGGGAATCAGGAACCTGACTTCGATTGGTTCAAAGAAAAGCTTGATGCTCCTGAAGGAATGACCAGCATTGCCTGTTTTCACATTCATCCGTGGGACCCGCAACTGGATAACGGATATGCCGACCAAATGAGGAAAATTATTGAGAATAAACCTGTTGCCCTAAGTATCTTCGGCCACGGGCATGGTTACAAAACTGAGGAGGTGAATAACCGCAAATACCTGATGGTGCCCGATATTTCCATACGTAATCTGACCAAAATTACGCTGGCCAATAAAGCTGCTACGTTTCAGCTAATGAATTACTAAAAACACACCATGAAAACACGAATTACCATACTACTATTGTTTTTTGCCTTTACCTCCCAAAATATCTTTGGCTCCGGAAATAAAGAGCCCAAAATCATAAAAGACCTTTTCTCTCCTGACTATCTCAATTTTCAGTACGCCGGAAATCTCGGATTGGCATCGGTTGGAGTTGGGTATCTCTCAAAAAATGAAAAACACAATTTTGGGCTCAGCTACGGGTATCTGCCATCGTCGGTAAACAGCGTTGAAGTACATACAGTATCAGCTAAAGGCGCTTTCAACTTCAGAAAGCATAAACTATCTGAAAAAGCTTTTCTGAATGGATATGTGGGAACAAACTTACTGTATTCGATTACCAACAATACCTATTTGAAATTTCCCGGATATTTCCCTTCTGATTACTATTTTGCAAATGCCATTCATTTTGCCCCTTTTCTGGGCATTAAAATTGGTTCCAGAAAAAGCATATCGAAATTCTCATACATCGAACTGGGAACCTTGGATTATTACCTGTTCAACAGGATCAGATACCGACGTTCAAAATTTAGTGATAGCCTAAATTTATGCATGGGTTTAACCTTTCCGCTTAACAACACGCTGACAAGATTGAATGAACTGAGATGTCAAGCACATCCACAGGCTTTAGATCCGTAATAGCTTTGAATGCAGAAAGTATAAATATCATATAGTCAATTGTATAAGTATGTAACGGTACAAATAAGGTACATTTATTTTAATGTCTAGGTATCTTTCGATTTGTCTATCGATCCTTTGTCAACATTAATTATGAGATTATATTTCAGCATAATAAAAGCGCCCAAATCATTTGATTTGAGCGCTTTTGATTAACTGGAACTTTCCCAGTGGTCCGTTTAAATTTATTTTGGATAAAGGTTAATGAATTGCCAAACCAACAGTTGAAACACCGGTTGAGAGGTCGAGGAATATTCCAACCTTTTTACTAAGGTGGTATTCAGTACCTACATGTAAATCTAGAAACAATGGTCTTGCAGTCTGGTAACCAGCATAAGTTTTGTATCCGTCATCCCATCTGGTGTTTACGATTGTAAATCCCAATGAACCTGCGATATAAAAATCCCAGTTTGAATTGGCATTCAGTGCCTCATCCAAATAAAATGAACCTTTAACACCAAGAGGTATTACTGTTTCATGATAATAGTATTTGTCGTTTCTGTATGATAAGAAAGTAACAAAAGGAGCTAATGTGAAATTCCTTGCCACATCAAATTCATAGTTGAGGTGAAAAACTGGCAATGAACGTCCTACATAATTGTAATAACCGTAATATCCCCCAACACCTAAACCTAAGTTTAAGGCGCTTCCATGATTTTCAGAATAATTTTTGTTCTGAGCCGATAATTGGGTTCCTGCAATCAGGAATAGGGAAAGCATTACTAAAGTAAAGATTCTTTTTTTCATGTTTAAATTTTAAGTTTGGTGTATATTTTCTAAATTGGTTATTTGTTCCTTTTATCGTTTCCTTTTCTATTCTCACTACTGTTTTTCATTTTCTTACCATTATCGCGATGGTAACCTTGGTCATTACGCACATTTCTCTTTTGATAGGATCTGCTTTTCGAATAATTCCGGTCATTTTGGTATCCGTGGTCAGGTCTTTGGCCAATGTTATGTTGCTCTTTACCACGATATCCTCTGGCATATTGTCTTTGGTGTTCATGAAAATGGGTGTATGGAGTCCTTCCATGGTAATCCGACATGACGACTTTATAACCATTGTACAGATCGTAGTTTCGGTAACGGCTCGGAAGATATGACCGACGAACCCAAGACACTCCGTTGAAATAAATAAACATCGATGAGGGAACATCATAATAGGCTTCAACATCGGGCAAATAGTAATACTGAACATCGGTATATCCTGAAGGACCCCATTGCGGAGGAGTGCCAAGATTTACCTGCACTGAGATTTGCGCCTGGACTGATCCTGCAAAAAACAGAAGCATTCCGATAACTAATAATTTAAAAGTTTTCATTTTATTGAAACTAAGGTTTATTTTCATAATACAAATGTGAGCTCTTTTGCTCCGGAAAGTATTACACAATTCCGGAGAAGAGTTACATCATTCACACTTTTCAATCTTATTGATCCAGCAGTTTATTCAGTTCCTTCAGGTCGGGAGATAAAATAACTTCTGTCCGGCGGTTTCCGGCACGGCCTTCAACGGTATCGTTTGCTTTTACCGGGTGATATTCGCTTTTGCCACTTGCCGTAATCCGATTTGGGTCAAATCCATTGTCTTTGGTCAAAATGCGTACTATCGAGTTAGCTCTGGCTGTGCTTAGGCCCCAATTGTCTTTAACCAGGTTGGTTTTTATTGGAACATTATCGGTGTGCCCTTCAATCAACACGTTGATATCTTTTGTATTGTTGAGTACCTGCGCCAACGATTTGAGCGCTTCTTTTCCTTTAGGGTCAACCACATCACTACCTGATTTGAACAGCAATTTTTCCTGAAGCGAAACATAAACGCTTCCGTCTTTGGTATAGATTGATAGCTCATCGGTTTTATAATTCATCAGCGCATCAGCGATCGAATTTTTCAGCTTCGACATCACATCTTTTTGCGACTGAATTATATCCTGAAGGCTTTTTAATCGCCTTGCCTGTTCAGCAATCGTCATTTTTGATTGTGAAGAAAGTACTCTTAAATCATTTGCAGCCGACATATTATCATTCTGCAAGGATGCTTTATCGTTTTGCAATGTTGTTTTATCCGCATTGAGGTTTTTAACAAGTGCATTACATTCAGTAAGTTGGCGATGCGTATTCAGACTGTCTCTTTGCAGATCTTCAACTTTGGCTCTCGAACTCAATAGTTTTTTGCCTGGTCCACACGATATGAATGAAAAACTAAGAATCAGTGAAGAGAATACAAGGACATAAATTGTCTTTTTCATTTTGTTTTTTTTTAGTGATTAATGATGCTACGAAATTGAGCAACTTTAGAATCAGAAGTGTTACATAACTTTCCCGATCTGTTGTATAATTCACACATTTTCAAATCTATAATTGCTCTTGAAAAAAAGGGATTTGCCGCATCAGCAATGTTTTAAACCGAAAAGAGGCTGAACTCAATTGAGCCAGCCTCCTTACGTGTTGTTAAAAAGATTTAACCTACAATAGTATTGTTATTCCCAGGTCGGTTGATGCTCCCACAACAACTGTTTTCCCTGTTATTGTTATTGGTAACAAAGGAAGAACCGGAGTGATCGTAATCGAGTAGGTGCCTAATGGCAAACCTGCAATCAGAAAACTGCCGTTTGCTGCGGTTACAGAGGTGTATGTAACCCCATTTGATGTGGCTGTTACCAATACATTTCCGGTAAGTGGCGAAACACTTCCTTTAATCGAACCGGAGATTGCAGTATCAATGGTTCTGATAACCGGTTTCAGTTGATATTCATTATTCCCTTTAAGAACAATTGATTGACTTGCATCGAAATCGAGCAAAATGCTGTATTCAACCCCTGCTTCAAAAGTTTTATTAACCTGAAGTTTCAAGCCTGATTGTTCTGCACTGGGAGTACTAAGCGGATAAACTACGCCGCCAACGGTCACTGTGTTGTTGGTTCCCAGAATTAACCTGATTTGAGAAATGGTTCCAGCATCCACATCACCAGTTGCAATCAGGGCATTTACGCCGTTTGATAATTCAAGGAGATTGTAAACCTTGGCGGTAGTGTTGAGCATTACTGCACTTCCACCATTACCGGTTACTTCCACTCCCTGTACATCAACCATAACAGCATCATAGTTAGCCGGGGCATCAGTCATTCGAACTGTTAGTTGTGCCTGTTTGTCATTTGTGGTGTCCTCGTCGCAGGATGTTAACTGCATAATGAGCAAGCCAACTAATGCAACATACATGATCTTTTTCAAGATTACGCTTTTGTTTCTTTGTAATGTTTTCATGTTTTTCTGTTTAAATGATGTGTAAATAATTACTCAACAAAGGTGAGGTCTTTAATTCAGGAAGAACTTACACAACTATTTGTTTGATTTGTATAATTCACATGTTGCAGTATTGGTTTGTGTTTGCTGCTCAGTAGTTTATGTCAAAATAAAAAAAGAGACCACATTTGCGGTCTCTTTTTTGTAATTCAAATTAATTCAAAATCTTATTTGGCCGGAATAATATCAATAATAACCGATCGGTTATAGAAACGTTCTTCCGGATATTTGTTGTCAAAAGGAGCTAAACTCTCGTCTTCACCAAAGCCGCGAACATCAAATGTAACATCGGTTCTGTTTGATTTAGCCAAAGCTTTTACCATGATGCTTTTTACGTCATTTGCACGTGCCAACGACAGTTTCAGGTTCACATCTTCACCACCTATAATATCGGTATGCCCATGTATGATAACCGATCCGTTTTTAGGAATCTTTGGTGTGACCACCTCAGTAAGATATTTATCATACATTGCAATGGCATCAGAGTTGTTGAATTCATACAATACGCTGAATCTCATCATTTCTTCTGTAACCGGCGGAGTCCAAAGTACAAGGTGTGCAGTAGTTTCTTTCCTGATTACTTTACTACTCTTTGTCTGGCCAATCATCGCAACTTTGTAGTCACCTTCGGGGCGGGTACCTAAAATGGTTTTGCCAGGAATGCTGACATTCTCTTTTGAATACGGTCCAAATTTCTGAACCTTACCCTGTTCATCAGCAATTTCCATGTTCCATGAAGTGAATGCTTTATCAGCACCCGTGTTGGCGAAAGAAACATAGCTGTCGAGCGGTGCTTCCTGAACGGTTTTGATGACCACTGGCTTCAGCGGTGAATCGTTGCCACTCTGAAATTCCATCAGTAATTCGGGAGAATTGCTGGTGATAGAAACCCTGCGGTCTCCTTCACGAAGAAGTGCCAATTCGAGTTGACCACCTGGCTGTTCCGATGGGATGACTGGTTTTACTCGACCTACAGTTGTTATTCTTGCAGGGGCAATTCCAAATACATCCACCAAATACGTTTTGGTTGATTCAGCCATTGCTTTTCCATCAGCTGTACCTTCCATTGACGATCCTATCATAGTAACAGTCGAAGTAGGATTTTTCATCATACGGTCGCCCAGAATATTCAGAACATTGTAATAGACAGTCATCTGGCGTTTTGAACGGCCATTTAAATCTTTGGGCGTAAATACTTCCAGTTGGTCTTCCCTGAATTCTTTTACCTGATCCTTCCTAAGTAATACGTAACGACTTGGAATTTCGGCAGAGCCTTCGTTGAAGAATACATAGTTTCGAAGTGGGAATGTTTCACTTACCTGACGTTCAACAGGAACATTTTTGGGAGCTGAAACAGCAAAGGTAACTTCAGGTTCAGCAACTGCAACAACAACTGCTGCAGGTACGATAACTTCTTCAGCTACTGCTGCTTTTTTACCACGACCAAACTTAAGTGCAATCCCAGCTCTTAAAGTTGTCATGTTCCACGATTCGGTTGAACGGGGATTCTGACCAAAATAAGGATGGTAAGCAATAAAGGGAGAAAGCACAACTTTTGTCTGCTTCGTCTCTGATGTTAGCGAAATATCGTATCCGGCTCCGACTTGCATCGAGATCAACGATTTATTTGTGTTGCTGAATACTCCGTTTACTTCCGGATCGGCCACTTGTTCGGGGTAAGCGGGATTAATGCCCTGCTGATACGTAAAATTATTGTTCATATTGAAAGCCAGACGTGGGCCACCATAGATATAGAAATTTGATTTGAATGGTGCAATGCGTATGCTTGGTTCAATAGTAATGTAATCCAAATCCGTATTTAAATCTTCCGGACAATTACATGGAGATTTTACCTGATCCCATTTACCTTTTCGGCTGTCGTATCCTGCCTGAAGCATAAAGCCCAGTCTTGATTCTGGCCGATGAAACTCGAGAAGCGGAAGGGCAAAGAATCCTACCCCTTTACCATCGTGAAAAGCAGTAGGGACGATGAAGTCTGTTGTTAATTGCTGAGTGGTACCTTGATAAAAATTGAAGTTAGCACCACCGGCCGCGCCAAACCACCACGATGGCATGATGTATTTAGTAACAGGGGTTTCCTGTGCCTGAAGAGGCGAATGAATAGCAGTCAACATTAATGTGCCTACCACAACACTTTTAACAATCAGGTTATAAGGAAACCGAGCATTGCGTGATCCCGTTTTGATAAAAGTTTTTGATATAATATTTTCCATGTTTTTATTTTTATAAAATATATTTGGTGTTTTTTGAGAAATCCCCCGAAGGGGATTGACACTATTTTATTACGGTTTTATTACGGTGCAACAACAGTACTAGAGTTCAATGTCACTGCAGTCTGAGCCATTAACTTTCCAGTAACCTTTGATCCCGTATTAAGGGAAATAAGGGTTTTACATAGGATACTTCCATAAAGTACTGTGTTCGTACCAAGTACTGCCTGTCCGGCTACTACCCAAGTTATGTTTTTTGCTTGTGCACCACCTATCAAATTAACTTTTGCGCTTGATAATAATGTGAGATCCTGAGCAATTTGGAAAACCCATGTATCGTTTGCTCCACCTGATAAAGTTACAGTGGCGTCAGGGCTAATTAAAACTCCGGTGCTCCATTTGTACAAACCGGGAGCCAATGTCAGGCCGCTAAGATTTCCAGCTCCCTGTTCCAAAACCGGTGCAGGAGTTACCAAATTATTAGCTGTAGTGTAAGCCTTTTGCATGTCGTCAACAGCTACAGTTAGCTTACTTGGTGTTGGTGGGGCATAATCAGAAGCGTACACTTTCCCGGTTACATGAGTTGCAATCGAAGAGTGTGACGATTCACCGTTGGTATCCATGATCAATCCAAAACCAGTTATTGCGGCGGCAGCAGCAGGGCTTACGCCAATATTACCTTGAACTGAAGTTATTCCGGTTGATGAAATTCCTGATTGTGTTAAGATCGAAAAATCACCTGCAGTTTTCAGATCGATAGCCGCCGGACCTACTGGGATTATCACATCTTCAACAAAGTTCGCCGTGATGTTTTTATTTGCATTCATGGTAACCGACAGTGGATTCAATGAACCATTTGCATCGCCACTCCATCCGGTAAATGTAAATCCTGAGTTTGCAGTTGCGGTAAGTTGGACGATAGCTCCATTATTGTAAGCCGTCAGATTCGGATTTTTAACCACCGCACCATTCATCGCTATTGTATTTAAAGTAAAAGTATTAGGCAGTAGCGCTGTAAAGTTTGCGGTTATATTTTTATTTCCGTTCATGGTAACGGAAACTGGATTTGTTGATCCCGTTGCGTCTCCAGACCAACCGGTAAATGTATAACCTGTTGCAGGTGTTGCAGTAAGAACTACAATTTCGCCACTATTATAATTTGTTTTGCTTGGAACTTTCAAAACGGTTCCGTTGACAGCAACAACATTTAATGAGAACCCACTAGTTGCAAAATTGGCAACTAAGGTTCTGCTTGCATTTAATGGTGAGGTATAGATTGCATTTGTTGACGCAATGTTTGTTCCTTCGGTCCAGTTTACAAAAGTATAACCTGTATTCGGAGTTGCTGATACTGTAACTGATGTGCCTGGTGCAAATGAACCTGCTCCGGTAGTTGTTCCTCCAACAGAAGGATTGGACGATAAGGTTACCACTAAATTAAGTGTAAAGTTTGCAACTAAAGCTTTGTTGCCAGCCATCGTTAGCTGATAGCTTGGACTTGTTGAAACGATAGTTCCATTATCGGTCCAGTTAAGAAATGAATAGTCTGCATTGGGAGTAGCAGTTACTGTAACTGCCGATCCTTGGGCAAATGTCCCTGCCCCGCTGGTTGTTCCACCTGCTATTGGCAATGATGATAAAACTACCTGAGGTATAGTTGTGAAGGTCCACACATAATCGGTTTGCAAGGCATTATTCATTAAATCCTTTACCGATGTTTTTACTCTTCCGGTATAGGTAGTGAAAGGTGCGAGAGGACTTGTTGGTGCAAATGCAGCAGACAGTGCAGTGTAAGAAACTGTTCCAGAAACTGTTCCATTACCTTGTGATAAAGTGAATGATTCCTTGGTGATTGTTTCCGGATTCATCTTTTCGTTAAAGGTTGCCGAAACGATCTGGTTAAGTGGTACATCGACAGCTTTATCTGTGGGGATTGTCGATACCACCAATGGGCATACTCCAATCGTTGCCTTATACTCATCTTTTTCGCATCCGGCAAAGAAGATAACTGATACTATGGCAAGGATTGTCAAAAGTCTTAGTTTTTTCATTGTTAATTTTTTTAGTAAATATTAGATATGACTAATGATACAAAGCTGTGTCCTTTCTAATTTGAAAGTGTTACACAATTCATGTGTAGAGTTACATCATTCACACATTTAGAAATTTCCTGAATAAACTAGAAAAGGTTAGTGTTTATTTATAGGCATGAACTTTAATACTGAATTGATGTACTTTCATACAATAACTTCCGTTTAATGAAAACACGCTTTACAAATTATCATATGAAGAGACTGGTCCTTTTACTCATCATTGTCTTTCTTGCATCTGTTGCAAATAGCATCAATTTTTACTCGCAGAAGATAGTGAGCAGTTCTTCAGGGGCATATCACACATTAGCTATAGATGCATCAGGAAATATATGGGCTTGGGGTTATAATTATTGTGGCCAGTTAGGCGATGGTACCACCCAGGAAAAATATACACCTGTGCAAGTCATGCCAATAACAAAATTTAAAGTCGCTGTCGCCGGATTTGATTACAGCATGGCTATCGATTTATCGGGAAATCTCTGGGGGTGGGGAACAAATAATTCCGGACAATTGGGTAATGCAACTATTTCTGACAATACGTCTACACCTGTACCAATCAAATCAGGAACTAAATTCAAGGCCGTCTCTATTTATTTTGCTCACACTTTAGCTATCGATGAATCAGGAAATTTATGGACATGGGGATCGAATAAAAAAGGCCAATTAGGAGATGGAAGCACTTTAGATAAATCATCTCCTGCAAAAATTAAATCAGGAACAAAGTTTAAGTACATATCGGCAGGTACTGCTCACAGCGTAGCTATTGAGGAGGCGGGGAATTTGTGGACCTGGGGTAGTAATTTATACGGACAGTTAGGAGATGGCACTACCAAAAATAAGTCCATTCCTGAACTGGTTAAATCAGGAACAAAATTTAAAATTGTATCTGCTGGATTTGGGCATAGTTTAGCCATTGATGAAACTGGCAACTTGTGGTCGTGGGGTGGAAATTCTGCGGGTCAATTGGGCAATGGAAGCGATTTCAATAAATCCAGTCCGGAACAAATTAAAACAGGTATAAATTTTAAGGCCATATCGGCAGGATCTTCAAACAGCATGGCCATTGATGAATTGGGCAATCTGTGGGCATGGGGCTATAATGGTTATGGAAATTTAGGTGATGGAACAACTTCCGGAAAATCTAAACCGGAAAATATCAAATCCGGTACAAAATTCAAATCGGTGTCAGCCGGATATAATCACAGTATGGCCATTGATGAATCGGAAAACCTTTGGAGTTGGGGAACCAATGAAAATGGACAGTTTGCTGATGGAACAACTTCGGAAAAATCGCTACCTGTAAATATTAAGACGGATGTAAAATTCGCCACAGTTTCAACTGGGAATGAGCACTCATTGGCGATTGATGAATCAGGAAATATATGGGCATGGGGCGCCAACTCTTACGGACAGTTAGGCGATGGAACCAAATATGGAAAAAACATTCCGGTACGAATAAGTTCCGGCACGAAATTCAAAGCAGTATCGGCAGGTAAATACAACACCAGTATGGCCATTGACGAGTCGGGTAATTTATGGACCTGGGGATATAATTATTACGGACAATTGGGAGATGGAACGACACAGGAAAGTATTACTCCGGTGCAGGTTATGGCTGGCACGAAATTTAAAATCATATCAGCGGGATCCTCCGTTAGTATGGCTATTGATGAATCGGGCAAGCTGTGGGCGTGGGGTTACGGGCAATTGGGTAATGGTGTTACTTCAACTCAATTATTACCTGTCAATATCAAACCCGGAGTAAAGTTCAGATTAGTCTCTGCATGCACAACATACGCAATGGCCATCGACGAATCGGGCAACCTTTGGGGGTGGGGAATGAATAAAACCGGACAATTAGGCGATGGTACAACTGTTGATAAGTCAACTCCAAAACACATAAGTCCTGGTGTTAAGTTTAAGACTGTCTCAACCTATTATTCGCATACTTTAGCTATTGACGAATCGGGGAATTTGTGGGCCTGGGGAAGTAATGAATATGGAAAGTTAGGAAATGGTGCTCTATTGGCTAAAATAAAACCGGTATCAGTCAAGTTGGGAACAAAATTTAAATGTACAGATGCAGGATCTGTTCATTCTGCCGCTATCGATGAATCGGGTAATCTATGGACATGGGGATATAATAAATATGGTCGGTTGGGAGATGGCACCACTATTGATAAGTCCACTCCAATATCGGTCAAATCAGGTATAAAATTTATAAGCTTATCAGCCGGTTATAATTATACTTTAGCCATTGACGAGGTAGGGAGACTTTGGGCCTGGGGTTATAATAATCTGGGGCAATTAGGCGATGGCACTGCGTGGCATGATTCTCCAAGATTGATCAATGCCGATAGTTCGGCCAAAGCAAAGGACAGACGCAGCCGTTAAAAGCTGCACAAAAAAAGTCCATGCCAGAATCTGACATGGACTTTAACACTGAATTGATTGGTTGACTGATTATTTCGTTTTGATCACTTCAAATTCAACCCTACGGTTCAATGCGCGACCTTCTTCTGTATCGTTTGTTGCGGCAGGATTTGATTCTCCGAGCGCTTGTTGTTTTGAAATACGGGCGGCTTTAACTCCGGAAGCCGTTATTGATTTAACAACCGCGTTAATTCGTTTTTCCGATAGTTTCATGTTGTATTCTTCTTCCCCTTTGCTATCGGCATTTCCGGTCAGATCCACACTATAACTGGCGTCTGATTTCAATAATTTGATCAGTTTCTCAATTTTTGCTTTTTCGACTTGAAGAATATTCGACTTGTCATAGTCAAAATATACCGGTTCAATCATCATTTCAGGAGAAACAGTTTCTTTTGCGGCTTCAATTACCGGACAACCATTGTTTTCTTTAGGTCCTGCAACCGTTGGGCATTTGTCAAGGTAATCGGGAGTTCCGTCACCATCGGTATCAACCGGGCAACCGTCCTTGTCAACTACAACACCAGCTGGAGTATTTGGACATTTGTCTATAGCATCGGCAACTCCGTCTTTATCCTGATCAAGCGGGCATCCGTTGACATCGACTTTCCATCCTTTAGGCGTGTCTGGACATTTGTCGTTCTTATCGGCAACGCCATCACCGTCAGCATCAGGACATCCTTTCAGCGAAGTTAATCCGGCAACAGTTGGGCAATCGTCGATGTAATCCGGTACTCCGTCACCATCGGTATCAAGTGGACAACCATTGGCATCAACCGCAACTCCGGCTGGGGTATCCGGGCATTTGTCTTTTTTGTCTGAAACACCATCCATGTCCGAATCTTTGGTTTTTCCAAAGTCGAATTCAAGACCTATAGTCGCTTTTAAAAACTTGTCTTTTACAGTTTCTGCACCTCTTACTACATCAATGGAATGGATGTATCCAGCTTCCACATAAAATGCAGTGTTGGGACTCATATAATATTTGGCTCCCAAACCCGCATCGAAATTCAATCCTTTTTCCTGATTATCCCACAAAAAACCGGGTCCTGCAAAAAGGTAAGGACGAAGATTTTTTGTTTCGTCGCTTAACTTAAATCGCAAATTCAGGAAAGGGTTCACTAAATCAAGTTTGCTTTCAAGATCAGATCGGAATAAGCCGGCATCTCCTTTAAGCATCAAATCAAAACGAGGAGAAAGATACCTGCTCAAATATAGTTCAGGCATAAAGCCTACGCCACCATTATCTGTAATAGTTCCATAAGCGCCAACTCCAATACCCAATCCCCATTTTTTATCCATGGTTTGAGCATGCAAACTTGCAGTAAATACTAAAATCAATGAAAGTAAAAGTAATTTTCTCATAATTTTTGGTTTTATGTTTATATTTAAAATTGTTATAACTCTGAAATAATTTTTTGTAATTCTTCTTTTGTTTTGCCTAGTTTAACCTGAAGCCTTCCAAGCATTTCCTCATGTTTGCCTTCAAGAAGCAATACATCGTTATCAGTTAATACGGCAAATTTTTGTTTGAGCTTACCCTTTATTTCTTCCCAGTTTCCTTTTAATTCTGTAGTATTCATTTTCGTAGTTCTAGTGGTGAAAGAATTTTCACACAACAAAGATGACGGGTTCGACTGTTGAATGTGTTACACAATTCCAAAGAAGAGTTACATTATTCACACTCTTTGAAATGTGTGAATGATGTAACTCTTCCCAAAAGTTATGTAACTCCTGAATGGTTTTATGATCCGATCTTTACCCAGATTAAAGTGAACGTTTGGCTAACATATAAAATTGAAATTTAGGATAGTTGGCAGACGAACTTTACACAATAAAATATTTCTATTATGAAAAGAATTAGAATTAGTACGATCATGGTTTTAAGTGCCTCGTTATTACTTTCGAGCTGTGCCTCGTTAAACAAAACGCAAAAAGGTGGAGCAATAGGAGCTGCATCTGGTGGCGCGATGGGTGCTATTATTGGCAAAGTTGCCGGAAATACTGGTTTGGGTGCCATAATCGGAGCTGCTGTTGGAGGCGCTACCGGAGCTGTAATTGGTAATAAAATGGACAAACAGGCCAAAGAAATAGAAAAAACAGTTCCAGATGCAAAGGTTGAACGTGTAGGCGAGGGAATCGTTGTTGAATTCAGTAGTAATGTTTTGTTCGGATTCGATAGTTCGACCCTGTCGAATGATGCAAAAACCAACCTGGATAAACTGGTTATCGTCCTGAATACCTATCCTGATACGGATATTGAAATACAGGGACATACCGACAATAAAGGTAGCAACACATATAATCAGAATTTATCTCAAAACAGGGCAAGTGCAGTTTCTGGTTATTTGTATAATAAAGGAATAGCGAACAGCAGAATCCGGACCAAAGGATTTGGCGAAAACGTGCCAAAATATGACAACAATACCGAAGATGGCCGTTCGCAAAATCGCAGGGTTGAGTTCCTGATTACAGCCAATGAGAAAATGAAGGCTGAGGCTGAAAAAGAAGCAGTTAAGTAATGCAAGTGAACAGTCATAGTGTTCAGCGAAATTTATTCATAAAAATCACAATTTAAATTTTAAAGATGAAAAACAGACTATTATCAATTGTATTAATTCTGGTGCTTTCAGCATCGTTTGCAATTGCCCAGGAAAAATCAAAAATGTCGTTCGGGATATTGGGTGGAGTAAATTTCCAGAACCTGAACGGAAAACTATCTAGCGGTGACAAACTTGAGAACGATATGTTATTGGGTTTTCATGGTGGGGTCAACGTTCAGATACCGATCGCTCCGGAGTTCTATTTTCAACCCGGGCTGATGTTTGCCACAAAAGGCGCTAAAGATACCTACACCATTTTAGGTGCCGAATTTACTGACGAAATCAAGATCAATTATATTGAAATGCCTTTGAATCTGGTTTACAAAGCATCGTTGGGTAACGGATTTTTCATGCTCGGATTTGGACCTTACGTTGCTTATGGTATCAGCGGTAAGCAAGTATTTGAAGGTAAAGATATTACTTTTGAGCGAGGAGTAAATTATAACGCACTGGATGCGGGAGGTAACATTTTTGCCGGATATGAAATGGCCAGTGGGTTATTTCTTCAGTTAGACACCCAATTTGGGATGCTGAATATTAATCCTGAAGATGAAAATTCTTCGACTGATAAGTCAACAGCAAAAAATACAGGCTTTGGCCTGTCGTTAGGATATAGGTTTTAGTTTAGAGTTTGGTTTTAAGAGTGGTTATGTAAGCAAGGCCGTTCCCCAACAGGGACGGTCTTCTTTTATGAATGTGTGAATTATGTAACTAATTCAGAAAGTTGTGTAACACCTTTCAATTCAGGATTATTCACCTTTACCCGATGGCTATAACACAAACTTTACATGTTTAATCGCAGCGAAAAAAAATACCTGCTCTCGAAAGGACTCGACGGTTACTTTACTGGCGTGCACAAGGCTTACCGATTTACGACTCTCTTTTTTAAAGAAGCTTTTAAACCTCCTTTTTATCCGCGCGAACTGATCAATCAGTGTTTCGAAGTAGGACTTAAATCGCTGGCTCTCATTACGCTTACCGGATTTATTGTCGGCATTGTTTTTACCAAACAATCACGTCCTTCTTTAGAAGATTTTGGCGCAACATCGTGGCTTCCGTCATTAATCGGAATAGCCATTATTAAAGCCTTAGGACCTTTAGTTACAGCGCTTATTTGTGCCGGAAAGGTAGGATCAGGGATAGGAGCCGAACTGGGTTCGATGAAAGTGACTGAACAGATTGATGCCATGGAAGTTTCGGCCATCAATCCGTATAAATATCTGGTGGTTACGCGTGTGCTGGCTACAACAATAATGATTCCGATACTTGCATTGTATTGCAGTTTTGTTGGCCTGTATGGTTCTTACCTGAATGTTCATGCCGAAGAAACCAGCAGCCTGATCAGCTTTTATCAGAGCGCTTTTAAAACCATCAGTTTTCTCGACATCATCACATCAGTGACCAAAACAATTGTTTACGGCTTCACGATTGGCATCGTCGGGACATATAAAGGATACCATGCCACCCAGGGAACTCGCGGCGTTGGCAAAGCAGCCAATCAGGCCGTTGTGCTTGCCATGTTCCTGATTTTTATTGAAGAAGTTATTATTGTCCAGATTGCCAACTGGATCAGATATTATTAAACGATGGAAAACTCGAAACAACATATTATCAACAAGGAAGAACAGGTCATTTCAATTTCAGGATTATACAAGTCGTTCGACGATTTGCAGGTTCTGAAAGGGATTGATTTTAATCTTTTTAAAGGCGAAAATGTAGCTGTTCTCGGAAAGTCGGGTACAGGAAAATCTGTTTTGATCAAGATTATAGTGGGTTTGCTTAAACCGGATAGGGGAGAAGTGCTTGTGTTGGGAAAACATGTCGATCATTTAGCCGGAAAAGAACTGGATGCATTGCGTATCCGGATTGGGTTTTCGTTCCAAAACAGTGCTTTGTACGACAGCATGAATGTGTACCAAAATCTTGCCTTTCCGTTAACCATGAACGTGAAAAATCTCACTAAATCGGAAGTAGATCATGCAGTTAATGAAGTTTTGGATGCAGTTGGCTTAGCCAATAAAAGCAAACAAATGCCCTCCGATCTTTCGGGCGGCCAACGCAAGCGAATTGGCATAGCGCGCACCTTAATTCTAAAACCTGAAATTATGCTGTATGATGAACCTACTTCAGGATTAGACCCGATTACAAGTGCTGAAATTATTGAGTTGATCAATGAAGTTCAGCAGAAATACAACACCAGTTCGGTGATAATCACACACGACCTTACCTGTGCCAAAAATACCGGCAATCGGATTGCCATGCTGCACAAGGGTAAGTTTTTAAAAGTCGGAACATTTGAAGAGGTTTTTGCCAGTGATAATGAGCAGGTGAAAGGTTTCTTTAATTACAATTTTATACAATAAACGATGAACGAATCACCAAATAAACGGGCAGTAATTGTCGGAGTTTTTGTTTTTGCCGGTTTGATATTTCTTCTTGCCGCAGTGTTAATTGTTGGCAACTTACGCGAAACTTTTAACCGGAAAATGGAGTTGGTTTCTCTTTTTGATGATATCAGCGGCCTTCAGCCAGGTAACAATGTCTGGTTTTCAGGAGTTAAAATTGGTACTGTGAGCAGTCTGAATTTTCACGGCAAATCGCAGGTAGAAGTAAATATGAATGTTGCCATCTCAGCACAGAAATATATCCGCAAGGATGCTAAGGTTAAACTAAGTAACGATGGGCTGATTGGAAATAAAATTCTGGTTATTTACGGTGGCACCGAAGAATTTGCACAGGTACAGGAAGGTGATACACTGGAGGTTGAAAAAACTTTTACATCAGAGGATATGATCAATACTGCTCAGGAAAATAATAAAAACATCCTGGCCATTACCAACGATGTAAAAGCAATCACAAAAAAGTTAGCAGCGGGAGAAGGGTCTGTTGGCAAATTGCTCGACGACAGTCTGATGTACACAAACATCAATGCGACCATTGTATCGCTTCAGAAAGCATCCGTGAAAGCACAGCAAATGCTTGCATCGCTGGCCGATTTTAGTTCGAATCTGAATAAAAAAGGCACGCTGGCCAACGAATTGACTACTGATACCTTGGTTTTTAAATCGGTGAAAGCTTCGGTTTTGCAATTGCAGCAAATGGCCGATACAGCAACGGTATTTATTGGTAACCTGAAACAGGCAAGCACCAACCCGAATTCTGCCATTGGCGTATTGTTGCACGATGAAGAATCAGGAATTCGCCTAAAAGAAACGCTTAAAAACCTGGAAAGCAGTTCGAAAAAACTGGATGAAGACCTCGAAGCCGCACAGCATAATTTTTTGCTCCGTGGTTTCTTTAAGAAGAAGGCAAAAGAGGCTGCAAAAGATTCGATTGGTAAATAGGATTGAAGTGTGAATCATGTAACTAATTTCTAAAGTTATGTAACATATCAGCCTCTAAATCCAACTATTTTTATAAGATAATATGCAAAAACCACATGGGAAAATTTAGTCCTGTAATAAAAGTAATTCCGAAGGTTCGGGATGCGACGAAGCACTCCATAACGAAACTTAGCGAAAAAACGCTGGAACAAACAGATATTTTTAGCCGCTTTTTAACCGATGTTGCTGATGTATTCCTGTTTATCGCTCGTTTTAACAAAGAAATGTTTTCAGGTCACTTTGAATGGAAAGAATTTCTTCATCAATGTTATCAAATCGGATACAAAACGTTGCCGCTTATTTCAATTACCGGAGCCATTATGGGCTTGGTGCTTACGATACAATCGAGGCCGGTGCTTGCTGATTTTGGTGCAGTTTCCATGCTTCCTGGTATGGTAGCCGTTTCGCTGATTAGGGAAATGGGACCAGTCATCACCGCTTTAATTTGCGCCGGAAAGATTGGTTCAGGAATGGGAGCGGAGTTGGGTTCGATGAAAGTAACCGAGCAGATTGAAGCCATGGAAGTTTCGTCAACCAACCCAATGAGGTTTTTGGTGGTCACCAGGGTTCTGGCTGCCACCATAATGATCCCGATGCTGGTACTGTATGCCGATTTGCTGGGGATACTTGGAAGTTGGGGAGGTGCAAATATTAAAGGCGAAGTGACGTTTACTTTATTTTTTTCACAAGCTTTTAGTTCGATCGACTTTATTGACTTTTTACCTGCAGTTGTAAAAACATTCTTTTTTGGTGCAGTAATCGGCCTGGTTGGAACATACAAAGGATACAATGCCGGTCGCGGAACCGAAAGTGTTGGTATTGCAGCCAATTCGGCGGTGGTGCTGGCTTCGCTTCTGGTAATTATAGTTGACATGATTGCAGTTCAAATTACTGATATGATAATATCATGAACACAATTCAGACAGAAAAAACTACGAGTGCTTCTTCAATAACGAAAAGCACAGATTCGGTTATAGAAATCAATAAGCTGAAGAAATCGTTTGGCACTCAGGAAGTGCTGAAAGATGTTTCGTTAAAGCTATATAACGGCGAAAACTTGGTGGTACTTGGCAAATCAGGTTCCGGAAAATCGGTGCTGATTAAATGTATTGTTCGCTTAATGAATCCTGATGGTGGAACAATCAATGTACTTGGAGAAAATTTAAGTGATTTAAATATTGATGCTTTAAGCTTGTTAAGGCAGAAACTTGGATTCCTTTTTCAAAGTGGCGCGTTATATGATTCGATGACGGTGAGGGAAAATCTTGAATTCCCCTTGCGACGAATTAAAAAAGGCCTTTCAGAAAAAGAAATTTCAGAAAAAGTATTTGAGGCTTTGGAAAATGTGGGGTTGGCCGATGCGCTAAATAAAATGCCGTCGCAGCTTTCAGGAGGAATGCGTAAACGGATCAGTCTGGCCCGCACCATTGTGGTCGATCCGATGATTATGCTCTACGATGAACCTACTACAGGACTTGACCCGGTAACTTCGGACGAAATCAGCGAATTGATCAATGAAGTTCAGAAAAAATACAAAACATCTTCCATCATCATCACCCACGATATTGAATGTGCAAGGGCTACGGCCGACCGTATAATCATGCTGAAAGACGGGGAAGTTTATACTGAAGGGACGATCGACGATTTCGAGAAATCGGTTGACCCTTTAATCAAATTATTTTTTAAGTAACTATAAAATAACAGCATCATGGATAATCATTCACCACAATTTAAAGTTCGTTTAGGCTTGTTTGTTATAGGCGGACTGGCACTTTTTGTACTGGCCATATTTATTATCGGGAAACAAAAAAACCTTTTTAATCCGGTATTTAAGCTAACTACCACTTTCTATAATGTCAGCGGCCTTCAGGTTGGGAATAACATCCGATTTTCAGGAATTAATGTGGGTACTGTAGACAACATAAGCATCGTAAACGATTCAACGGTAAAAGTTGATATGATGGTCAGGCAAGAGGTTAAGCAGTTTATTAAATCGGACTGTGTTGTTGCCATTGGGTCGGAAGGGCTGATAGGCGACCGGCTATTAATTATTACTCAAGGCAGTGCTGACGCTGCTTTGGCAAGGGATGGCGAAGAACTTCTATCGGTTGAGCCGGTTGAAACCGACGCCATTATGGCAAGTGTACAGGTAACCGCTGCGAATGCCGAAATTATTACTGATCAACTTGCTGAAATTATGCTCAAAATTAATGAAGGGGAAGGAACACTTGGCCGTCTGATTCAGGATACCACCATTGCCCGGAATATCGATCAAACCATCATCAACCTGAAGAAAAGTTCGAAGGGATTGGATGAAAACATGGAAGCTGCCAAGCATAATTTCCTGTTGAAAGGATTTTTCAATAAAAAGGCAAGGGCGGCAGAAAAGAAAGCGGCAGAAAAAAAGGCGATAGAAGAGAAGGCGACAGAAGAGAAAAAATAGGACAAAGAGCAGAGGGCATGAGGCTTGGAGCAATGAGCAAAGGAACGGTCGACTGAGCTCAAACCGAAGCCATGGACTAGATTAAGCTGGCCTTTCAGACCGGAATTTAATATATAAACCTGAGTTAAGGATGTTCTTCAAGAGTTTGACTATACTATTTATCATTTTTTTCTCGACGAATGATTTTGCATTTGCTCAGCAAAAACCAGTTGCAAAAGACTCAACCAAGATTTATTCTGACATTGAATCTTTTTCGAAGCGAGGTAAGTTTACCAAATTTATGTACTCGCTCATTTTCAAACCAGTTGTACCAAATTCTCACCAAAATAAAGGCAAAAAGAGAGTCTATAAAAGGCTGATTCAAAAACCATACAGCGCTTTTGAAGGAAAAATTATCAGGAACATTAACATCGAAACGCTCGACCCGTTTGGATATTCCATTGGCGATAGCATTTATAAGTCACCGAACTTTCTGGCTAAAGCGGGGAATAAACTTCACGTCAAATCTCAGCGGATAACCATTCGCAACCTACTGCTCATTCACCAAAACCAGGTTTTCGATTCGTTGCTTGTTAAAGAATCGGAGCGTTTGGTTCGAAGCCAAAGGTATATCCGCGATGTTTCGTTTTTCGTCAAGTCAGCCGCCAAAGGATCCGACTCTGTTGATATTTTCATTCGCGAACTGGATATCTGGAGCATTATTCCCAAAGGTTCGACATCCGCATCAAGCACTACGATCAATTTAGCTGATAAAAATTTTCTGGGTCTGGGGCATGAATTGCAGGGTGATTTTACCCGAAACTATACTGAAGGAATCAATACTTACCATACCAATTATTCGATCCCAAACATTCGGAATAGCTACGTCAGGGGAACTGTACATTTTGGAAAAGAAGGCGATAAAAATTACAACCGAAGTTTTACCGTCGATCGCCCGTTCTTTTCGCCATTTGCCAAATGGGCCGCGGGTGTAAATTTTACGCAACAATTTTTTAACGATTCGGCACATTTTGATACCCAGAAACTCGGAATGTTACGGTATAAGTTTAATGCTCAGGATTATTGGGTGGGTAATGCCATCCGGATTTTCGGTGGCAACAGCGAATACAACCGAACCACCAATTTCATATCGACAATCCGTTTTTTGCGAGTTCATTATCTGGAAAAACCCAGTGAACTATTTGACACCCAACACCGGTTTACCGATGAGAATTTTTACCTGGCAAGTATGGGCGTTTCAACCCGAAAGTACGTTCAGGATAAATATATTTTCAAGTTCGGTATTCCTGAAGATGTGCCCGTTGGCAAGGTTTTCAGCCTGACTGGCGGTTATCAGGAGAAAAGCAACACTGGCCGTGCCTATTTGGGCGCACGTGTTTCAATGGGAAGTTATTATCCGTGGGGCTACCTGAGTTCTAATTTCGAATACGGAACTTTTATTCATGCCTCCCGCTTTGAAGAAGGTGTTTTTACGGCAGGCCTGAATTATTTTACCGGGTTAATCGAAATGGGAAAGTGGAAATTCAGGCAATTTGTAAAACCGGAGGTCACCATTGGGTTCAACCGCTTTGAATCTGATAGTTTAACTCTCAATGAAGGTTATGGATTAGACGGTTTTCATACCACTGCGCTCAAGGGTACCAGTCGGTTGCTTGTCACTGTTCAGTCCCAACTTTATGCACCCTGGAACTTTATTGGTTTTCGTTTTGGCCCTTACCTGAATTGTACATTGGGCGTGCTCAGTGATGCAGCAACCGGATTCAGAAAGAGCAAAGTGTATTCGCAGATTGGGGTAGGGGTTTTAATCAAAAACGAAAATCTGATTCTAAATACCTTTCAGCTCTCACTTTCATTTTATCCGATTATCCCCGATCGTGGGAATAACATATTCAAGATAAACTCTTTAAGTACGGCCGATTTTGGCTTTCGTGACTTTGAAATCGGAAAACCGGCGCCGGTCGTATTTGGATTTGCCGGTTAAATTGACCAGTTCACGCCGTTTTATATTGACCAGTGTGCGCCGGAGTATATTGACCACCTATTTTCAATATTGAGAACGATCATTTCCTTGTTTTGATTAGAG
>JAHEYT010000071.1 GCA_023251455.1 Bacteroidota bacterium | reverse complement strand
CCGGGACTGATCCTGATTTTCGACTTCCGGATGCACCGACTGGCTGTTCAGGAAAAGGCGATGGATTTTTCACTAAGTACCTTTTTGCTGAAACGAATTGCCGGAGAACGACGACGCAATGTGATGATCGTGAGTTTTCTGTCGGTAGGTGTGTTTATGGTCGTCTCCACCGGATTGAACCGCAAAGATCTGACTTCACATGCAGATTTACCGACATCGGGAACTGGCGGCTACGATTATTTTGTGGAAACCACCATGCCGGTGCTTTTTGATGCCAACAGCCAGCAGGGTAGGGAAGACCTGAATATTCCGGAAACTGCCGAACTGGTGCAATTTCAGTCGCAGCCGGGAGACGATGCCAGTTGCTTGAACCTGAACAAAATTTCGCGGCCACGCTTGATTGCTTTTAATGCAGCGGCTTTCGATCAGCGCGGAGCATTTACTTTTGCTACGCGAACTGACGATCTGGATTCGCAACATCCGTGGCTGACACTGAATAAAACTTTCGCCGATGACGTGATTCCGGCGATTGCCGACCAAACGGTGATCCAGTGGGGATTGATGAAAAGTGTGGGCGACACGCTGATGTACAAAACCGAGGATGGAAAAGATTTGAAACTGAAACTGGTGGGCGGACTGGCCAATTCGGTTTTTCAGGGCAATGTGATTATTGCTGAAGATCATTTCAATCGGGCATTCCCGTCGGTAAGTGGCTCTAATGTATTTCTGATTGATGTGCCCGATACTACCGCAGTTGTCGGCGATTTACAAACCGGAATGCGCAATTACGGGCCCGAAATCAGCCGTGTAACTGACCGTTTACTGTCTTTTTACACCATCGAAAATACTTACCTGAATATCTTCCTGATGCTCGGTGCGCTGGGTCTTTTAATTGGTACACTCGGGCTGGGAATCCTGATCTTCCGCATCACTTTTGAGCAGATTCCCGAATATGCCTTGCTGTTGTCGCTTGGCTTTGCCAAGCCAATCATTCAGCGGATGGTGATGCGCGAAAAACTTTTCCTGATGATTGTTTCTGTTTTAATCGGCTTAATTCCTGCAGTGTTGAGCGGCTTGCCAACCTTGATTTCTTCGCTTTATGCGAGCCTGTGGATTTGGCTTCCTGCTATTTCGGTTCTGGTGATTTTAAGCGGTGCGGTGTTTAGTTTTGTGGCTATACGCTTGGCTTTTAAACAGAATTTGGTGCAGACATTGAGGAATGAATAGCGTTATTTCCTTTTTCTTAAACCTTTAATTAACCGATATATTAATTTTTCATATTCGGTTTTATTATATTCTTTGCCTGTTGTGAAATCAGAAAAATCTAATGAATTTAAACTTTTAAGTTCTTTGATATTCTTCCAATAATCATCCTGAACTTCTAATGGTCTTATATTTTCCTTTTTTACTTCAAATAAATAGTTGTCAATATGAATTGGGAATAAAACATCTTCCCAAGAAGCTTCTTGTTTCTTTCTTCCTTCTATTAATTCAAAATGACATGCTTCACTTTTTAATGAATCTTTTGAAGCTATAAATAGAACCCTATCTTTTGCGTCTATATTACTGGACATTATTTCTTTCAGGGTTATTCCCCCTGGAGAATCCTTTTCCCACAAAAAAGTAAAGATGCCCTTGTCTTTTAACTCATTGTTTATCTTATGAGCAAATTCCTTGTCTGTAAAACTATAGGAAATAAAAATCGATTGAAATTCAATTTTAGAAGTTAATCCATGGATGTAATCTTTTATGGCAATATTATGAATGCCAAAAATTTGTTCTAAAACAGAACCACTAAGATTATCTGAATTTAATATTGTTCTTAGATCAATTAAGTTGTATTCTTGGCCTGGTGTTTCATTATTATTAGAAAGGGTGTTTTCAGATAATGTGCAAGCTGAAAACTGGTTAATAGCAAGACTGCAATTAGAAAACCTACTCTTAGAAAAGTTAATTCTATCAAAACTAGATTCTTCTATTAGACATTCTGAGAAATCGATTTTTTCAGAATTTTCACCATTTGGTTCAATGTCTAAGAATGCAAGATAACAATTAATAAAAGAAATGTGTCTTTCCCAAGTACCTCTAATAATAAGATCAAGAATTTCCCTACAATCGATAAAACTTGAGTTCTCTATTACTACATCGCATAATTCTAGACCACTAACCACACAATTAGTAAATTTTGTATTGATCAAATCACTCTCCAAAAACTTAGACCATGTAAAGGTGCAATTATCAAATATGCAAGTATTTAAAGTGCAAGATGCTATAAATGTACTTGTAAAAGTACAATTTTGAAAAGCACAATTCATAAATTCAGTACAAGAGAAATGTCTATCTTCAAATTCTAGATTATTTAATTTTAAGTTTTTAAGATGTAACATTTCTTTACCAACTCTATAATTGGTTTTGAAATAATATTCCCTTCTTAATTCTTCAGATGGTGCTTGAATCCACTCAAGAAAAGCTTTTTTAGTTCTAATTTGAGTCATATAATCTTTTCAAATTCAGAGATGTTCGTCCTTGTAATGCATGTTTCCAAATATAACCAATTTCTATGTTCACTTCATCTTTAATTTCCGAAAGATTTGTAGAGGAAACAGAAAGGGGTACTTCGTAGCCGGGCAATTGTGATAAAAACATCGAATGTTGAGGTTTGGAGACGAAACGATGGGGTTCGAAGCTCAATCATTCCTTCTCCGGGGTGAAACGTTCCACCTCAAACATCGGCAGTTGCGTGTCGGAGACTGAACATTCCGGCGAAAACATGCAAGCTTTCGTCTTTTACAAGGAACGTTCCTTATTGAACAAGGAAAGCTCCGTGTAAAAGGTCGAACGTTCCGTGTTTGAGGTGGAGGGGGTACTTCCGAAGTCCCCCCCCCTCCACTTCGGAAGTACCCCCTTGGGCATCCTTCGACGAACATTTCACGAGTGTCATTGGTTGTTCATCTAAAGCAGAACCTTGTTTCAATAAATTCAGGAACAAGAGAATGTGTTAAGCATACAAACTCTTAAAATCAGGAATTATGAAAACACAACAATTTACGGTGGCTCTTACAGCAATTAACCTGGTGGTTTTGCTGGTTGTACTTTTTCTGATCAGTTCGTCGTCAAAATCGGATGGCGTTCCAACAGTTGTAAAAGCACGTGCATTTGAGCTGGTCGATGCCCAGGGACGGGTTCGTGCTGAAATTAAGGTTTTGCCTGCAGAGCCCGATTTCAAGATGCCTGATGGCAGCAAAGGTTATCCGGAAACCGTAATCCTTCGTCTGATTGATTCGAAGGGCGGCCCCAATGTGAAGCTGGCTGCAACCGAGGATGGTTCAGGCTTGGTTTTGGGCGGCGATTCGGGATATGTCCAGGTTTTGT
This sequence comes from Bacteroidota bacterium, assembly GCA_023251455.1. Lineage (GTDB taxonomy): Bacteria > Bacteroidota > Bacteroidia > Bacteroidales > Prolixibacteraceae > Aquipluma. Next base: position 30,104 of record JAHEYT010000071.1, on the reverse strand, counting down.
CGCGAAGCAAAAATCCGTCGGTAAAATTACATGCCAAATCAGGAAAAGAACAGCTTATCGAGGTTGAATAATGAAACAGGATACTTTGCAAGGAAAGTCTTTCCCTGTTAGGATTTCGGGTTGTCGCAACTGATATCCAGGTGGAGTGTGTTGAATAAATTATCGAGGTTTACCGAGTCTCAAAAATGCTTTCAAAATTTGAAGCAAACTCCCAGTTGTAGAGTTTTGCATTTTTCTCCAGTAAGCGGAATCCGGTGGATGAGAGGTCGTATATGGCAGAAAAATGCTTGACCATAAGTTCTTTTGCATTCAGATGAACGGCTTCCCGAAAGTCATTGTTTTCTTCCAGTTTCGATAGTCTCAAAGTAAGCCGATTCATGGTGCCCAATTCTTCTTCCAACCGGTACATCGGATAATTCCGGTCTTTATCGATCACCGACTCAGTGGCATTTAAAATAGCAACGGCATAAGCTTCCAGAAGCTCATCAATTTCTTTGCCTGGCAGTATGTCCGGATAAAATTCCTGAATGTTGATATTGATTAATTCTGAAAACTCTTTTTTGAAGAGGTTGTAAAATGTATCTGCTTTTTTGATTTCTTCCAAAATAAACTTCATATTTCCTTCACTGTCAAAGATTGCCATATCAGAAATTTTAATGGGTTTCATGCAAATCTATAACAGATGTGTCGCAAAAAAGATTTAATCGCAGATTTAAAAACCAGTCGAATTCCTTTTGTTTTACTGAAAAGCGATTCAACTCAACTACCAACAGGCTTCAGTTTTGCCGCCTGTAACTCCTTATTTTTGGTACTCCATTCTTTACACGCTTCGTATGCCGTTTTGGCGAAAGACGGAATATCCTCAAAATCTGTCATTAACCGGTCTTCAATTAAATCGTGAAGGTCGCTTGCTTTTTGTCCGGCCCTAAATTTGAGTTTGTTTACTAAAATTTCAAGTTCACCAATTTCTTCTGCTTTCATATTCCTGAATTTCTGATTAAAGGAAAACCGGTATTCAAAAATACTGCCACTTGTTTAGTGTGCTGATAATGAATCTGCGTTTGTTGATTAGGCTACATTTTGGTAGGTTTGTTGAGAACTTATATACAGAAATGTAGGATTTTTCAGGATTGGTTTATCAAAACTATTCCGTATCTTTTTTGTTCGATTTCAGGATGTTTAATTAAAACTAAAAAAATGAGCAAAGTGATCAAATTTGGTGAAGACGTTGAAGGATATGGAATTCCGGTCTTGAACGAACGTGAAATTCGCGCTGCAGCGGGAATCCTTTTTACCTGGGCTTTTCTGGCGGTATTGGCGGCCATTATGAAAGGGAATTTCGCGATTCTGAAGTATTTTATTCTCGCTTTCCTGGCCGATTTTCTTATTCGTGTGTTTATTAATCCGAAGTTTTCGCCAACCCTGATCATTGGGCGACTGATTGTTCGCAGGCAGACACCCGAATATGTGGGCGCCGCTCAAAAAAAGTTTGCCTGGGTCATCGGTTTGATCCTGGTTCTGATCATGTTGGTTCTGGTTGTATTTGTCAATTCGTACAGTGCGATCACCGGTATTATTTGCTTGATTTGCCTGATATTTTTGCTGTTTGAATCAGCATTTGGCATTTGTTTAGGTTGCCTGTTTTATGGCTGGTTTTACGGAAAGAAAGCCCAGTATTGTCCGGGCGAAGTTTGCGAGATTAAAGACCGGCACGAGATACAGAAAACATCGTGGTCGCAAATTCTTATTGTTTTGGGCTTTATTGCTTTTATAGTGGTTTCGGTGTATTTATTTAACGAAGCTTTCAGCGAAAAGCCACAGGATTTATTTAAAATTATAGAATCGGCTCAATCAAAATAGGAGTTAGGTTTTTCATAAAAAGGTCAGGGTTTCACTCATGTGAAGCCCTGACCTTTTGGTATATTATAAGTCATTGTTTTCTGAAGTTGCGATTTTGTCGTTCGCGAATTTGATAAAAAAGATGCTGATGATGCACCATCCAAACCAAAACAGGTATCCCCCAATATGAAAACGGTCGCCCAATAGCCCATGTGAGAAAGTCCTGAAATCTAAATAAGTGAAATACAGTCCTAATATGGCCAGAAATATAAAAGAGGCTTGAATGGCAAGGTTGATGTTCCGGCGGTTTCTTTTCCAAATCCGGTACTGAATAATTTCCAGAACAAGCCAGACGCCCCATACAAGCAGAGCCCCCTTCCACCAGGAGTTTAAAAATGCATATTCCCTGTGCAAAAGATGGATTCCGACTTTACCGACTATTGTTGCTTTAGACAGTGTCCATCCGATGATGATGGCAAGTGGTATTAGTATTGCGTTTAGTGTAATCAGTTTTTTATCCATATGTGGTTTTTTAGCTCTGTAACGAGAGAATTGGGTAAAAGATTGCGATGCGACAATTCTATAAATCTCAAGAGAAGTCTACTCTAGGTTTTAAACAACAACCTTGGCCGGAACGGTAAAAAAGAACGAACTTCCTTCGTCAGGAGTGCTATTTACCCAGATTGTGCCATTGTTTTTATCCACAAATTCCTTGCAAAGGATTAATCCCAGTCCCGAACCGTCTTCGTTGTTTGTTCCTTTGCGTTTTACAGTTGAGTCGATCCGGAACAGTTTTTTCGCATCTTCCTCCGAAATACCTATTCCGGAGTCCTTCACACAAATGCTGATTTGATCATTAATTTGATTGGCTGTTATTTCAATCAGCCCATTTTCAGGAGTAAATTTGATGGCATTGTTAATGAGGTTTCTCAGTACGGTTTCAATCATGAGAGGGTCGGCAAACAAGATCAGATCTTCGTTGTAGTTGAACTCGATACGGATGTTCTTCTGGTCGGCCAACGATCTCAATACGCTCACCGAGTTCTCCACAATCCGATTAAATTCAATTTCGCGGGGACTAAATATGAGCCTTCCTGTCTGTGATCGCGACCATTCGAGCAGGTTTTGCAGCAACCGAAAAATGTTGTTGGTGGAATTGTGGATGTCGGATGCAAATTTCCGACGCTCTTCTTCGGTAAACCGCTCATAATCTTTGCTCAGGAGCCACGAATACCCCATCACGGTATGAAATGGGTTTTTTAAATCGTGCGCAATTATGGAGAAGAACTTGTTTTTTGCTGCATTTAATATCCTGAGTTCGTTTTCGCTTTGCTCAATCTTTTTGTTTTTGTGTTCAAGTAATTGATTCAACTTAATTTTGTCGAAGTAACGGATCAGCACAAAAAATACAAATAGGAGCAGTAAGCTGGCCGTAACAAAACCAAGAATTTTAAGCTGTTTGTTCTTTTGTAATTGAACATCCATTAATTCATGCCTGGCCTGCAACCGGATAATTTCATTTTGTTTTTTCTCGGTTTCGTATTGTTTTTCGAGGGTTGTTACCTGATCAAACTTTTGTTTTTCAGTAATACTGTCGTTGTATTTCGAACACAGAATCTGGTTTTCTAAAGCGTGTTTGTAATCTCCTTTTTTTTGATAAACCTCGGAGAGACCTTGATATAATTGCTTCTTCAGGAAAAATTCTCTTTTAAATTGATTGGCCAGTTGAATGCTTTTTTTGTATGCCGAAACCGATTCTTCCAGTTTCCCTTGTTTATTTAAAATATTGGCAATGCCAAACTGAATATTTGGCTCATAATGAACCCAACCCAGTTCCTGAAATTTTCCCCAGGCTTGATTGAAATAGCTGATTGCTTTGTCCAGACTATCAGGATAATTGGGTAAAATCCAGGCCATGTTTGACAGGGAAACGGCATAACGATCGGCTTTTCTGATTTTTTTGAAATAGAAGAGTGCTTTATGGTAATTGACCAACGATGAATCGGGCATCTTCATTCGGCTATACGTTGCACCAAGATAGTCGTAATTAACAGCCATGCTTTCGGTGTCATTAATGGATTGGTTAATGCTTAGTGCTTGCCGGAAATAACTGATAGCTTCATTCATGTTATCCATTTCGTTGTGCACCAATCCAATATTTCCGAGCAGTTCAGCGGTATAATCCAAATTGTTTTTAGCGAGTTTTAATCCTTCCAGGTAACTGGCTATTGCCTCTTTACTTTTCGACATGTTGAAATTCGCGATTCCAATGTATCTGTAACAATCGGCCATTGCCAAGGTATCATTCAATTGTCGAAACAGCGGTAAAGCCTTTTCGTAGTAACTGATTGCATCTGTAAAATCTCGTGCCGTGGAGTAAATTCTGCCTGTATAGTAAACCGATTTTGCCTGCTCTGGTAATTGTTTGTTGGCAACAGCCAGTTCGAATGCTTTTCGGTTGTATAAATTAGCTTTTGCTGAATCTTTAAATGTAGCCTTTGCAAGTTCTAAATAAATTGTAGTTTTTTGGGTATTCGTGGCTTTTTCGCTAACACGTAACAAGCTATCCACTTTTGTTTGGGCGAAAGCTGTTGTACCAAATATCAGACTTATAAAAACGAGTAAAAGGCGCATCTTGGTTAGGTATTTTAGCGATGGAAATTTAATTCTTTTTTGGGAAAAGCAATTGTCTCATGCATATTTATATTCGATATGGTTCCGATTTTCATCGCGACAGGGAGATGAGTTCGGTGAGTTTTCGGTAGTACTCAAACTTGGTCAGGTCATAACAAACAGATCCGGTGACTTTCGAGTTACCGGATCTGTTTTAACCCTGAGTCAAATGCTCAGGACGATGGCTGGTTTGACATGTTTACCAGATCAGGCTGGAATTCAGCAAACTATCAGGATTCAAATTGTTCTTTTCGATGTCTTTGAAATGTTTGTAGGTGCCAACTTTCAGCTCGTAGGTTGCCGATTCGTCGCAAACAATCATTCCGCGAGGGTGCAATTGCAGGGCACTGATGGTCCACATGTGGTTCACACCTTCTTCAACGGCATGATGCAAAGCACGGGCTTTGTTGTAGCCATTTACAATAATTAATACCTCTTTGGAGTCCATCACCGTAGCAATTCCTACGGTTAGCGACGAGTTAGGTACCTTATTAACATCGTTGTCGAAGAAGCGCGAATTCGCGATTTTAGTGTCGTAATTCAGTTCCTTATCGCGGGTGCGCGATGCCAGCGACGACCCTGGTTCGTTAAAGGCCAAATGTCCGTCAGGTCCAATTCCACCAAGGAAAAGGTCGATTCCACCAACCGCTTTAATTTTATCTTCGTAAGCCTGGCATTCAGCTTTTATATCCGGAGCATTTCCGTTCAGGAGATTCGCATTTTCAGGACGAATGTCAATGAGACCGAAGAAATTAGTCCACATAAATGTATAATAACTTTGTGGATGATCTTTAGGAATACCCACATATTCGTCCATGTTAAAGGTTACTACGTTTTTAAACGAAACCACACCAGCCTGATGCAATTTAATCAGCTCGCGGTAGATTCCCAGTGGCGACGATCCTGTTGGAAGTCCCAATACATAAGGTTTTTCAGCGGTTGGCTGTGCCAGAATGATTTTCCGTGCGATGTAATTAGCAGCCCATTTGGATGCCAATTCGTAGTTGTCCTGAATAATAAGTCTCATAATTTTTAATTGAGATAAGTTTTTTCAATAGTTGCCAATTTTTCGAGCATTTTGTCGCCAAGCTGAGTTTTTCGTTCAATATGGCTGACAATCTCATTGACGAAATCGTTGCTTTCAAAGTTTCCTCTAACTTTTTCGAAATCAAGTTTTTGAGTTTTTTTGTTTCCGTCCATGCCAAATCCGGTCATCGAATCGAGTCGAAATTCCTTTTTTGCATCTTCATACAACAGTTGATCCAGACCTATAACACTTTCTTTCCATTTTTTGATCAGGGAAATAATGTCGTTCATAGTAAGATCATCAATTTTCTTACCGGTTTTTTCAACAAGCAATTCCGAAGCCCATATCCATTCATATTCGTAATAATGCTCGTGCAGGGTTTTGAATACCTGTTCAATCTCTTCCAAGCTTGCCAACTCCTTATGCTCGATGCTCTTAATCAGCTTGTGGATTTCTGTTTTTGGGGCAATAAGTCCAGCTAAATCGCTCCATTCACCTTCGCCAATGCTATGTTTCGGTTTCAGGCAATCGGTAAGTTCCTCCATCGTCTGAACATTGCACTTTTCGAGACGCGAAATTAAGGAGTTTCCCAAAAATTTATAGATGGCTTTTTCGTATAAATTTATTCCTTTTTCTAAAGCGCTTTTGCTGATAAGGGTGTTACGGAAAGCAAAAACTTCGGTGGTTTCTCCTGAAATTTCTTTCAGGCTATTCAGAATATCAAGTCCTTTCTGCATTTTTTTAATGGTAAACGGACTGAGAAGGTTGAAGTTGATGCAATCCAGTTTCTCCGGATCTTTACGTCTGTCGCGTCGTGGCCATTTCATCACATCGCGGATGGTTCCAACGCTTCGAAGATTTACTCCGGGGGCAATCCAGCTGTCATCCTTATTTTCAATCAGGTACGAAAATGGAAGATCGGAAGTATCGGTATTTTTATAGTGACGGCCCATGACGAGCGTGAATGCACCTATTTTTGCCGGCCATAGAATGTACGAGTCGGAAGTGGTTTTTGAGCCGCGTTCAACAATTCCGTGGTGAATTGGGCCCAGTTTGTACATGTGGTTGCTTTGGTTCGATCCGCTGCCTGCATTACAAAACGAGAACATTCCGGCAATCAGTAAAGTCGATTTGTGGTGTGTTACTGTGTATGGTCCGCCAAAAATAGAACAGGCTTCACCATGAAATCCCTGGCAATTGGCAAAAAAGAGTGAGTTTTCGGCAGAATACTGTTTTCCGAGAATGCAACCCTGCCCAATGAAACAATTGGAAACAATAGTCCCGTCTGATATTTCGGAGCCGGAAGAAACAATAAAGTTTTCGGCTAAAATACCTGCTCCCAATTTTATAGGGGCAAATTCGTTGCTGTTTACCGATCCGTTTTCAAGCCGGGTACAACCTGTAACCTGACTGTAAGCTCCGAATTTTACATTTTTAATTTGTCGGCAGTTTCGGATGACTGAATATTTTCCGATAATTCCACGGTTGCTTTTTACTGAATTGGCATAGACCGTAATTTTCGATTCCAGTTCCTCGATCAAACAATGACGATGTTTGTACCAGGCCAGAAAATAGGCCAGATGCGCCGACAGTTTATCGTAAATCATTACTCCACGACCACCTGTTTCGTCAAGAGTCGAGACTTTAATTCCGTTTCCAAAAGTGCTTTCCTGATCGACGTAACACAATTCGATGTTTTCAACAATAACATGATCGTGAATATCGTAGTTGGCCAGGTAATTCGAAACCTGGCTGATGTATACCTGGTCGCCTATGGTGCAGTTGTGGATGGTCGCATTGTACAAACCACAATTTCGGACAATTCCTCCGCTGAATTCCAGGGTTCCGGAGTTATCGCCAATTTTAATGCTTCCGGAGAATTGTACATTTCGAATATTTTGGGGAATAAACACCTGACTAACCAATATCTGATCCCAATCGATTGCCGAGACACCTTGCTGTTTTAAGATTTCTATTTCCGGTGCGGAAAGAAGCCTGTATTCCTGATTATTTTTCAAGTTGTTCGTTTTTAAAAGGTTATCCGGGCCAAATAATCGTAATGCTGCCCTTTAAATACTTTGTTCAGTTTTAACTGATTTTTTTCAATGGCATTTTCAAGATTATTCAAGTCAGCATACAACCATGGAAATGGCTGGCTGATCCAGTCTTTATATTCGGTTTGAAACGTTAGTTCTCCATAGTATTTATCGGCCGAAATATCAATCAGGGCAGAACCGTCTTCCTGTTCAAATAAATAGATAAGATCTGACGAATCAATTAAGATCTGACCACCCGAATTTAGAAGGGTTTTCAGGTGATGCAGCAACACTTCCAGTCCGCTTAAACTTCCGGCAATTCCGGTTCCGTTCATTAAAAGAAGAATGGTGTCGAAAGTTTGATTGCTGAATTTAAAAATATCCTGCTGAATGATATTCGTGATGTTTCGATCCTTTAAAACTTCGCAGCAAAGCGCCGAAGTTTCGAGTGCGGTAACGTCAAATCCTTTTTGCTGAAGGTAAGCCGAATGCGGACCGGCGCAAGCTCCAACATCAAGAATAGTTCCGGCGCAAAGGTTCATGGCCTTTTTCTCCAGCGCTGGCATCTGTTTATACGACCTGAAAAGATACGATGTGTCGATGGTGTCGTCATCAAAATCGTCGGAATGGACAATGATAGGTTGATTGATGGAATTAAAGTGAAAGTCATAGACAGCTCTTCCAATCGGGTCATCAAAATGTGGTCTCATACTTTCGTTTTCCATGAATTAAACTTCAGCTAATTTTCGCTCAAATTTAAAACATGTTTTTTGTTTTTGGGAGTAAATGTAGAATCCTTCTGCCGATCCTTCGCCAATGACCACAATTTTTGAGTCTGGCATTTTTTTAGAAAAAGCGACAATTTCATCCAGATTCAGGTTGTTTTTTTGAATCCATTTTGAGGTCAAAAAGTCTCCAAGGCGCCATCTGCTGCCATTTGTTTCAGCTTCCTCAAAAAATTTCAGAGCTGCTTCAAAATCAACTTCAATAAAATGCGACATGATCTGTTTGTATGTTTAGGCTAATTTAAGGCAAAGCAAGATGAAAAAAAAACATTATCAAAGAAATCATGATTTCAATGCCTTAGGTTTAATATTTTATTATTGAAACAAAAAAGCCGGCTAATAATTTAACCGGCTTATATTGAGTGAATCTTGTATTAGAATTTATATCCAAGGGTAAAGATGACATTGTTTTGTGTCGTGGCGTATTTGGCCATTTCAGGAGAACCTGGATAGAGTTTTAAATTTTCGTCGCTAATGATGTGCTTTACAGTAGCATCAAAGAAAACATTACCCTGTCTGAATCCAAAACCTCCTGCAACGGTTGAATAAGAAGTATCGCTGTTTATATTTGCGGTATTCAGGTATGCTTTTTTATAAACGCTTGGATAATTTTCGTATCCGGCACGTAGACTGAAACTCTTGTTTACGCGATATTCGCCACCAATATGAAGATTTCCTACTCTTTTATAAGCATCTTGAATGGTTTGATTTTGACTAAAATAGTCATAACCATCGCTTCCGTTTTTAAGTTTAGCTTTCGAATAATCAACGATTTCATAATCAACACTTATTAAACCTGATTTTCCGATGACATAAGCTCCGCTAAAAATGGCTTTCATTGGAGTTTCAATTTCGTAATCATAAACACCAGCTTTATCAGGTGCAACAGGATTGCCATTGTCATGTGTTGAAGTTGACATACTGCTGTCGTACTCATCATTAAACTTGTAAAAAGTTGGAGAATGGAAAGCCAAACCTAATCTTAGGTTTTCGGTTGGTTTAAAGATTGCCCCGACTTTTAAATTAAACCCACTACCAGTAGTTTTTAAGAAGGTGTTAAAGTTTAAGTCGGTGAAGTATGGAATATTATTTTGGGCATCCCATTCGTACAGGTTGGCGTTTTCTTTGAAATATACATCGTGAATCCCAACAGTTCCTCCGAGATAAAATTTGTGGTTGAAATTGGCTCCAAACGAAATCAGATACTCATTAATGTATCCCCTGCGATCGGTTGATTTTCGTTGTGATTGCCCGTATCCGTTATCTTTTACGTCGTTGAAATATTCTTTGGCGTTATCATCATGGTTGATCAAATAAGTGTCCCATGCCAGTTTTTCATAGTAAGGATCCAAAGTAGCAGCCTCGTTGCCAAAAATATTATCGTAGTTATTGTTCATATTTTCAGAAAAATAGGACAGAATCGAATTGTTCGATTTCGCTCCTTCTGCAAGAGCATTCATGGAGAAACTTCCCAATCGGTTAAATCCTAAACCAAAACTAAAGCTTACCAAACCCGATTCGCTATTCGATCCGGTTGGAATAGTGGTTACATAGCCCATATTATCGAGGCTGACATTGTATTTTGAATCAGTGGATTTATTTCCCAGATAAATTCCGTCAACGCTTATTTTTCCAACGGAAGGCGTGAACGTAAATTCTCCTGAACGGTAAACAGCAACACCCGCCGGATTGATACTCAATGAAGTGAAATCGCCGCCCAATGCGCCAAATGCATTTCCCATGGCTGCAGAACGGGCTGTTCCGCTAATTTTATAGTTTGAATATCGTAAAGCGTCTGTCAGGTCCTGCGCGAAAGCACTGCATGTAATCAGCAGGATACTAATGGTATATACTAATTTTTTCATGTTTTCTGTATTAATTGTTTGTTTGAATTCAGTTTTCGTTTAATTGGTCACATTACCTTCTGCTACCTGAACCACCGCCACCACCTGAACTGCCTCCAGAGCTACTGCCACTTGAGCTGCCACCTGAAGAACTACCGCTTGAACTACTTCCACCACTATATGACGGACTTGAAGAACTTCTGCTAGGAGCACTGTAGCTTGAGCCTGAGTTGCCTGAAGATCTGTTGTAGCTCGAGGAACTTCTGGTCCCTGAAGAACTTGAACCTGTTGAATAGGACGAACTTGAACGATAGGTCTGTCTCATATTCGAAGAACTTCTTGGTTGTGTGTAGGTCTGATTTTGGCTATTTGAATTTGCACTTTTCATAGCTGGCTGATTATAAACACCCGAAGTGCGTGGACGTGTATAATTGTTGCTGTTGTAATTCGATTGATTAACAATTCTTGGTTTGTTATAACTTGGGGTATAATTCTGGCTCTGTCTCACCACTCTTCCCTGGTCATAGGTTCTTCCGGTAGTTGAAGGTTCGTATGTTCTTCGCGCATTTCCTGAAGTAACACTTTGTTGTGTTTGCGAATTAACCTGTCGGCCAGTGTTGGTTCTGCGGTCGTTTACAATCGTGGCATTCTTGACATCCTGATTTTCACCGGTTGCATTAATAGAGCGAGTTCTGGATTGACCGTTTACGATTGTACTGTTTGTGTTTGAATTTGCCCTTCCGTTAACTCCACCCATCTGGTTAGTCGATCTGTCTCCATTTGCCGATTTGTTGTAGCCGTTGCTTCCACCTGGCAAGTTCATATCAGTCGATCTTCTTCTTGCAACCTGATGATCGTTGTAGTAACCGCCACCGCTACCATAATAGCCATTGTAGTAGCCATTGTAATACCCGTTGTAGTAACCACCGTAGCCACCGCCCCAATATCCTCCAAATCCGAATGCGAAGGGTGAATAATAACCACCGTAATAACTATATGGATATCCAAAACCGCCATACCAAGAATTATATCCCCAACCGTAATTCATTCCATAATAACCTGAATAATAGGGTGAGTAATAACCTCCGTACATCCAATCGTCATAGAAGAAAGGGCTATAATAGTAAGGCCGGTGAAATCTGTTGATCCTATAAGCAAAGTCAAGATCATTGTCGTTTTCGTCGTAATAATTATTTATTACATATTTAACTTCGTCGTCGTTGTAGAAAATAGTTGTATCAGATTCAGCCAGTTCCTGATCATTCATGTCGTAATTCTGATTATCCGGATTGCCATTTTCATCGGGCTGATAAATGTAATTGTTCACAGAAGATGTACCATCAGCATTTCGATCGATCTGGCTAAGAACAATCTTTTTATCTCTGGTATCATTATTGCTCATTTGTGCTGATTTTTCCCTTGGCGCTTCATCTTCGACGATGGCTACAGGCGGGACATCTGCGGGAGAGAAATAAATGTCATCATCATACGCTTTAGTCATATACGTTCCCGTAGTACATGCGCTGACCAAAGTTGCAAGAATTGCGATGACTGTAAGTTTGGTTTTCATAGTAGACCCTCCTTTATAATGAATGATAATTTTACTTTCTTTGTAGGCGTTAAAACTAATACGAAAAACGCAAATACCATACCAAAAGTTTAAAAATGGCAAAAGAATTGACTTCACGCAGCGAAAATTATTCACAGTGGTATAACGATCTGGTAGTCAAGGCAGATCTCGCTGATAATTCTGCGGTTAGAGGATGTATGGTGATAAAACCATACGGATATGCGATCTGGGAGAAGATGCAGGCACAACTTGACAAGATGTTTAAAGAAACCGGACATGTGAATGCATATTTTCCGTTGTTTATTCCTAAATCTTTTTTCAGTAAAGAAGCCAGCCATGTGGAAGGTTTCGCCAAAGAGTGTGCCGTAGTTACTCACTACCGGTTGATGAACGATCCGAATGGAAAAGGAATCATTGTTGATCCGGAAGCTAAACTGGAAGAAGAACTGATTGTTCGCCCAACTTCAGAAACGATTATCTGGAGCACTTATAAAACATGGATTCAATCTTATCGCGATTTGCCTCTATTAATTAATCAGTGGGCCAATGTGGTTCGTTGGGAAATGCGTACCCGCTTATTTCTGCGTACAGCAGAATTTTTGTGGCAGGAAGGGCATACTGCTCATGCAACCAGTCAGGAGGCTTTGGAAGAAACCGAACGCATGGTAAATGTTTATGCCACCTTTGTTGAAGAATTTATGGCATTGCCAGTTATTAAGGGCGCTAAGTCGGCGAATGAACGTTTCGCCGGAGCGCTTGAAACTTACACCATAGAAGCATTGATGCAGGATGGAAAAGCTTTGCAGTCTGGGACTTCACATTTTCTTGGTCAGAACTTTGCCAAAGCATTTGACGTTCGGTTTACCAATAAGGAAGGTAAAGAAGATTTTGTTTGGGCAACTTCATGGGGGGTTTCAACCAGATTGATGGGTGCGCTAATTATGGCTCATTCTGATGATAATGGACTGGTTCTCCCTCCGAAACTGGCGCCTTTCCAGGTGGTTATCGTTCCGATTTACAAGCAAGACGAACAGTTGGCTGCAATTTCAGAAAAGGTTGACACTATTGTTGCCAAACTGAAAGCACTTGGAATTTCAGTTAAATATGATAATAACGATACCAAAAAACCAGGTTGGAAATTTGCCGAGTATGAGTTAAAGGGTGTTCCTGTACGTATTGCCATCGGACCGCGTGACCTTGAAAACGGAACAGTTGAAGTAGCACGCCGCGATACCTTGGAGAAACAAGTGGTAGCAATGGATGGAATTGAATTGTACATTGAAAAATTGCTCAATGATATTCAGGATAATATCTACAAGAAGGCATTTGACTACCGTACTAAGATGACAACTCCGGTTGAAACTTACGAAGAGTTTAATGAAGTTCTCCGGAACAAGGGCGGATTCATTTCGGCGCATTGGGACGGTACTCCTGAAACTGAACAGAGGATTAAAGATGAAACCAAAGCGACTATTCGATGCATTCCATTTGATCAGGTTCCTGAAGAAGGGAAATGCGTCTATTCAGGAAATCCATCAAAAGGACGGGTTTTGTTCGCCTTATCATACTAAAAAGATTAAAATCAGATTTGGGAAAAGCAGTCAAAGTTGGCTGCTTTTCTTATTTTTATGGTATTATTAATCCATAGCTATGAACGCAAAGAAAAAAGAAGTTAATCAGTTGGAAGGAATGATCCTTAAGACTAATCTGAAACAGGAGGTTTATCAAAAATCGTTCAGTTCTTTTACCTTGCTTAAGGAAGTTCTGAAAGAACTGGCGGAAGATTACCGAGAAAAACTGAAGGATAAAGTTGACGACAATGTTCTGCCGGTTTATCAGGAAAAAGGTCCGTTTGAAGCCGAGTTTAGATTAGGAGGTGATATGCTTATTTTCAGCATGCATTCCAACGTGTTCGTTTTCAATCGCGAACATCCAATCTGGAAACTGGATTACATCAAAGCCAATGCGATGAACTCGTATTGTGGGGTCTTCAATATATATAACTTTCTGGCCGACAGTTTTAAGTACAATCGAATGGAGGATTTGGGCTACCTGATTGCCCGTATTTTTGTGAACCGGGAGAATCACTTTTTTGTTGAAGGCAAGCGGCAATCAAGCGAATTGGTCAAAGATTTTGGAAGCGACGAAATGACCAAGGAGTACATGAAAGAAATTCTGGAAACAGCCATTCAGTATGCTATTGATTTCGATTTGCTGGTTCCGCCGTACGATCAGGTTAAAATTGTGACTGTAGAACAGATGCATGCTGAAATAAACAATTCAAAGGTTCAGACAGGCAAACGTTTGGGCTTCAAATTTAATTCAGATGACGTTTAGAAAAATTATTAATTATGAATGATTAATGAAAGTCATTCAATTATTGAATTGAAATGGAACAAGTTTTAGATAGATTTTTAAGATATACCAAGGTTTTTACGACTTCAGATCCTGAAAGTGAAACCTTTCCAAGTACCAATCGGCAGTTGGCTTTTGCTGATCAGTTGGCCGGCGAATTGCGCGAAATCGGGTTACCCGAAGTTACCCGCGATGAGTTTGGCTATGTGACTGCCACCCTGCCTCCAAATCTGGACCATGTGGTACCTGTAATTGGGTTTATCTCTCACATGGATACCAGTCCCGATTATTCCGGAGAAAATGTGAACCCTCAGATAGTAACGAATTATCAGGGTCAGGATTTGGTTCTGAATTCGGAGGTCGTTTTAAGTCCGGCTGATTTTCCTGAATTGTTGAAATACCTTGGTCAGGATTTGATTACAACCGATGGCAAAACATTACTGGGCGCTGACGATAAAGCCGGACTTGCTGAGATTATTACGGCCATGGATTATTTGATTCGTCACCCGGAAATCAAACATGGTAAAATCAGGATTTGCTTTACGCCCGACGAAGAAGTAGGACGGGGAACCGACCATTTTGATGTTCCTAAATTTGGAGCCGACTTTGCCTATACCCTCGATGGCGGGGAAATTGGTGAACTTGAATATGAGAACTTCAACGCTGCAGGTGCTAAAATCATAGTGAAAGGCCGGAGTGTTCATCCCGGATCGGCCAAGAATTCGATGGTTAATTCGATGTTGGTAGCAACGCAGATTATTCAATCGCTTCCTTCCTTCCAGCGACCGGAGCATACCGAAGGTTACGAAGGTTTTTTTCACCTCACATCGTTTAAAGGAGATGTGTCGCGGACTAAACTCGAATACATCATTCGCGATCATGATCTGGCTAAGTTTGAAGCCCGGAAAAAGTTACTGCACGAGATATGCAGCGTAATCAATCTTCAGTACGGACAAGGAACCGTTTCGCTTGAAATGCACGACCAGTATTACAACATGAAGCTAAAGGTTGAGCCGGTGAAATACATCGTTGATTTGGCGGAACAGGCGATGAAAGATGTTGGTGTAACACCAAAGATTAAAGCCATTCGCGGAGGAACAGATGGTGCCCGGCTTTCATGGGAAGGCCTGCCTTGTCCCAATATTTTCGCCGGAGGACACAATTTTCATGGCCCTTACGAATTTGTTCCGGTACAATCGATGCAAAAAGCCGTTGAGGTGATTGTGCGGATTGTCGAACTGGTTGCAAAATTATAATCATTGGATAGTTGAAGTATGCAAAGAATTAGTCATTAATGGTCATTTGCTTCGCGTCATTCATTGTAAAGCAACAATCAATGACAATTGAATGACTTAATGACTATGAATGAACCAACAACTTGGAACCTGAAACTTTAAACTTGGAACTCTCCTATGGTCGAGCAATTTCTGAAATACATTCACAGTGAGAAGCTGTTTCATTCGTCGCAGCGTATTTTGCTGGCCGTAAGTGGCGGCGCCGATTCCATGCTAATGCTGCATTTGTTTACCAATGCAGGCTTTTCGGTGGCTGTTGCTCATTGTAATTTTGGGTTGCGTGGAAGCGAATCGGATGGCGACGAACAGTTCGTGGCGGAGTATTGCGACAAGCACAACCTGGCCTTTTATGTGAAGCATTTCGATACTCAGGATTATGCTCTGGAGAAAGGCATTTCGATCGAAATGGCAGCCCGCGACCTTCGGTATGCCTGGTTTGACGGTCTGCTTTCCAAACACAATCTGGATCTTCTTGCGACTGCCCATCATCAGGACGATGTGATCGAAACTTTCCTTATCAATCTTTCCCGGGGAAGTGGAATTAAGGGTTTGAGCGGCATTCAACCTAAATCGGGTAAAATTATTCGCCCGATGTTGTTTACCAATAGGACAGAAATTTTGGAATATTGTTCCCGGTTAAAAATTGACTTCAGGACCGATTCCAGTAATATCGATACCATTTACAAGCGAAATCTGATTCGTCAGCAAATATTGCCTTTACTAGAACAGGTGAACCCGGCTTTCCGGAGAAATGCCCTGAAAACCATCGGAAACCTGCACGAAACAGGACAGCTTTTTCAGCAACGAATGAGCGAAATTAAATCATGGGTTTATTCGGAGGATGATCAGGGAGTGATGATACATATCGAAAAGTTGCTAACGCTGAATCCTCTTCGGACCATCTTGTTCGAACTGATTCGCGAATTTGGGTTTCAGGCTGATCAGGTGGATGATATCATCGATTCGCTGACCAAAGAATCAGGGCGTAAATTTTTCTCGGATGAATACCGGTTGATTAAAGATCGGGAGTATTTGCTCATTTCGCCTTTTGTGTCGAAACAGGATCAGGTTTTTTACATCGAAGAGGATTGTCTGAAAATAAAACATCCGGTTCATCTTTCGTTTGAAAAACTGGAACGGACGGCTGATTTTCGGTTCTCGACCCATCCGGATGTAGCCGATCTGGATTTGGATAAACTTGTATTCCCGCTTATTCTGCGGCATTGGCAGGAAGGCGAATATTTTCAGCCGTTAGGCATGACGGGCATGAAAAAGCTGAGCGATTTCTTCGTTGATGAAAAATACTCCATTCCAGATAAGGAAAATGCATGGATATTAGCCAGCGGTAATCAGTTGGTCTGGATCGTTGGCAAGCGATTGGATGACCGGTTTAAAATTACTGCGAAAACGAAGAAAATTCTGAGGATTCGTGTGATATTGTCTTGAACTATGGTTCTGTCAAATCATCGTGGAATTCCGGATTTTCTGTCTGTCCGTTTGACTATTGGTTGATCGTGAAGCAAAATTTAGCTCCTTTCCCGATCTCCGATTCCACCCAAATTTCGCCACCCATTAGCTCCACCAGGTTTTTCGAAATGGCCAATCCCAAGCCATTACCTCCAAATTTGCGTGTGGCCGAAGTTTCAATTTGCCTGAAGCGTTCGAATATTTTATGATGGTATTCGGGCGAAATGCCTATTCCGGTATCCCTGATGTAGAATTCTATCTTAGTTCCTTTTGGCTCATATCCAATTTCAATCCGGCCATTTGATGTAAACTTGATGGCATTACTCACTAAATTATTGAATACTTGACTGAGCCTTTCGGCATCGGCACGAATGATTGTTTCTTCGCTATTCTCGGGTACGATTAACTCAAGTTCGAGCCCTTTCTCCCTGGTCTGAATGGCAAATTGCTCCTTCACGGTCGAAATAAATTTATGAATATTGAGCTGCCTGTTATGTATTTGTAATTCTCCGGATTCCAGCTTCGAGATATCCATAATGTCGTTGATAATGGAAAGAAGGTTATTTCCACTGATGATAATATATTGAATAAAATCATTTTTCTGTGCCTCTTCAAATTCTGGATTAACGAGTAATTCGGAAAACCCGATAATGCTGTTCAATGGTGTACGGACTTCGTGCGACATATTGGCCAGAAAAGCAGACTTTAACCTGTCGCTTTCTTCAGCACGTTTGAGTGCTTCGATTAATTCAAGCTCTGCTTGTTTCCGTTGTTCTATTTCTTGTTCAAGTTGAGAAGCATAAATCCTGATTTTTTTCTCGGCCTCCTCACTTTTCAACATCCGATCCTCCATCTTGCGGATCAAGGTTTCATTGTATTCCTTTAGTTGTGTTATTTCAGACGATTCTGAGGGTGGTTCACGCCTCTCGAATCCATCGGTCTTAAATTCAGCTAAAACCTGCTCAATCATTTTCATAAAATCTTCAGGCTCCTGAGGTTTGATAATAAACTTATCGGCTCCCAGACTTAATGCAAACTCACCGTCTTTGGGATGCGTGTATGTGGCCGTGTAAAAAACAAATGGAATATTCCTTAGGGCTTCCTCCTTTTTCCATTCGCGACAAAGGGTATAACCATCCATAACGGGCATCAGGATGTCGGCAATAATAATATCCGGCGGTTCTTTCAGGGCAAGACCAAGGGCTTCGGCGCCATTGTTTGCGGTTACGGTGATAAACCTGTATGCTTTTAACAGCGATTCAAGTAAATACAGGTTTTCTTTTATATCGTCAACAATTAATGCACGTTTCATAATCAATTCCTCCGTTGCAAAAGTTCTGCGGTAAAATAAGATTCCATCTTTTGTATAAAATTATCCGGATCAATCGGTTTTTCGATATACCCGTTTGCCCCCGATGCCATCGCTTTTTCGCGGTCGCCGACCATTGCATGCGAGGTGACTGCTATAATCGGAATATGATTGAAATCATTTCTTTGTCGAAATTCCCTTGCTATTTGGTAACCATCCATTTCAGGCAGTTGGATGTCGAGTAGTATAACATCCGGCGAGCATTCCTTGGCAACTTTAATTCCATCCAATCCATTGAATGCCTGAAAGACCTCGTAGTTATTCTTTTCGAGCAAAAAACTGAGCATATACATGTTTTGTTCGTTGTCTTCGATGATTAATGCCTTGAGTTTCATATTCATTTTTTTGATTACGTCAGTTTGTTGTTCTCATAAGGTAACTTAATGCTAAAAGTACTACCTTTTTCAGGTTCTGAGTCAACAGATATGGAGCCACCCAACATGGTCATTAGTTTTTTACTTATCGACAGTCCAAGTCCTGTTCCTTCATGTTTTCGGGCGACACCTGAATCAATCTGGATAAAGGGTTTAAATAATTTTTCAATTTGTACGGCTTCGATACCCATTCCGGTATCGATCACCTGAACAACCAAATGTTTGTTCATTAAAAATGCTTTTATCCCGACCGAGCCAGTTTCAGTAAATTTTAAGGCATTATTTACCAGATTGATAATGACCTGTTGCACCCTAAACTGATCGCTTACAATTTCAGGTATTTCAGGATCGACTACAGAGGTTAAAAGTAAATTTTTACTTTGTGCAAAAGGTTTCGAGAGGTCTACAACATTTTGAATGACATCCGCAATTTTAAATCTGTCGGTGCTCAAATTTAACTGTCCGGCTTCGATTTTCGATATATCGAGAATGTCGTTGATAAGTGATAACAAGTGACGGCCACTTTTCTGAGTCATTCGCAGTTGCTTTTTCTGCTCGTCGTTCAATGGCCCCGGCAATTCCTGAAGTAACATTCCGGTAAAACCAATAATCGAGTTCAATGGTGTTCGAAGTTCGTGCGACATGGTAGCCAAAAATGCTGATTTTAACTGATCTGCAGATTCAGCGCGCTCTTTAGCTATCTCCAACTCAGCAGTTCTTTCCTGCACCATATCTTCAAGATGTTTCCGATACTTTTCCAGCTCCAGTTCTGCTTGCTTGCGTTCGGTGATGTCCCAGAAAATCCCCTGAACACCAATAATTTCACCGGATTCATCTTTGACTGGAATTTTGATTAGTTGCGACCAGTAAGTTTGTCCATCACGAATGGTACACTCTTCAGTTTCCATTGGTTTTCCTGATTTCAGAAAATCAGAATCTTCCTTCCGGTACTTTTCAGCCAGTTCTTTCGGAAAAAAGTCATAATCGGTTTTCCCATGAATGTCAACAGCCGTAATTTTTAATTCACGTGCGAAATTTTCGTTACATGACACAAAAACCAGCTCGTTGTCTTTGAAGAAGATCTTTTGAGGCAGATTTTCGAGTAATGTCCGGTGTTTGATTAGACTTTCATACAGACTTGACTGCATTTTTTTTCGCTCATAAATAACAGAAGAAAGCACAAGAAAAGTAATGGCAACAATGCCAATAAAACTTTGAATCACAAGTATTGATTCGTTTTGCCGAAGTGCATTGTTTATATTTTGATGCATACTTGACCATATAGCCAATCCGCTTATTATTAATACAAACAAACTCGTTTCGAATTTGCCAAATCTGAATATAGACCATAATAAAACAGGAATAAACAGGTAGATCAGGTTATAAATTGTGAAAAATATTAAATAGGATGTAAAGCTTAGCACAACAATAAACCCTGCTAATTCAGCAAATTTCAGGAAGGCCCATTCATTGAATTTCCATTGACTCCAATTGATGATGATTGGTGCCAGAATCAGGACTCCCAATGTGTCCCCGAACCACCAATTTAAAAGCATGTGATCAAAAATTTCCCAATGATTTGAAAAAGCACAAAACGACAGAGAACCAATGAGCGCTGCAATAAGAGTTGCAAACAATGCGCCGAAGACGATAAAAAGTGTTGTTTCCTTAATTGTTTCCAACGGATTCGGGTTGTTGGAAAAACGCGAAATTAACCACGCTCCCGTAAGAGCTTCCAAGGTATTGCCGGTTGCCGTAATGATGGAAAGAAAGAATATTGAATTGAAGGATAAATCAGAAGCAGATAAAGCCTGAAGATTTGCAAATAATGCTCCGACGAAAATGGCAGGCCAAGCCCGGTATCCTGCAAGTAACATAGCTGCCAGGGCAATGCCTGATGGCATCCAAACCGGCGATGCATTGGTGCCTTCAAACGCAAAAGTCAAGCCCAGTTTTGCTGTTGCGTAATAAGTTAAAGTAATTAAAATAAGCAAGATGAACCAGTGCCATCTTTTTGCCTGGTTTGATTTAATATCTTTCATTGCAAATGAGTGAAGTATCCTATAATCCAATTAAGTATGTTGAATCCGGAAACAAGCGAACTACTTTTAATGAAAGGACGAAAAGAATAACTACTGGAAGGCGTTTGGCCATTTCCAATTTGAGAAACATACCTGATTGGTGAATTTACTACGTTCATGGATCATTCCGGTTAAATTAGTTTTCGGACGAACAGATATTAAACTTGTTTGATCGGCCAATACCTCTTTGATCCTTTCACTTATCTACCATTAAAGAGGACAGGGAAACCCCTAAAGTAGAGAAACAGAATGAAAATTCCTATTGAAAATATTTTATAAAAAAAACGGTTCTAAACCCAATCAATCCCCTTTTTTAGCAACTCCTGAGTTTGTGCTTCGGGGCTTCCGGCTTCGGGTTGGTATTGATATACCCATTCCACTTCGGCGGGTAAACTAACTAGGATTGATTCGATATTGCCGTCAGATTCTAACCCGAATTTGGTGCCGCGATCGTGTATCAGGTTGAATTCAACGTATCGTCCGCGACGGATTTTTTGCCATTTTTTCTGTGCTTCGGTAAACGGCTTGTGCCCATTGTCCTTCATTAATTGGCTATAAATTACCGGGTAAATTCGTAACAGATCGGAGGTCAGGTTAAGCATTTTTTCCAAATCAGCTTCGTTGGCAGGTTGGATGCGGTCGAAGAATATTCCGCCAACTCCGCGTGTTTCCTGACGGTGGGTCAGGTAAAAATAATCGTCGGCCCAGGTTTTCCATTCCGGATAAAATGAAGTGTCGTATTTGTCGCAAATGTCTTTCATGGTTTGATGGAACCAGCGGGCTTCTTCCGGATTGATGTAAGTAGGAGTGAGGTCGATTCCACCGCCAAACCACGATGAGCCGTTGTCGAGACTGAAATGACGCACATTCATGTGGATAGTCGGTACAAACGGATTCCCGGAGTGAAGAATGGACGAAACACCGGTGGCTGCAAACGTGGAAGCACTTTCGCCCAGCAATTTGGCCATGTTGTCGTTGTAACTGCCGCTAACATGCGAAAAATTAACACCCGCTTTTTCGATGATCGAGCCGTTTTGCATCACGCAGGTCAGGCCGGAGCCAATTTCCTTCTCCCACGCATCTTCAGTAAATTTGCCTGTTCCATCGGCTTCTTCCAGCGTTTGGCAAATCGTTTTCTGTAGGCTTTTGTAAATAGCAGCGGTTTTCGATACGTTCACAGTGCTTGTGTTTTGGTTAAAATTGTCATTCACTTCGTGTCATTCAGTTGTCATTAGCTTCGCGTCATTGGGCAGCTCCGAAGGTACAATTGAATGACTATTAATGACAACAATTGACCATTAATGACCTTGTATCTTTCCGGCCAGTTCTTCTGCAATCGTTCGCCCCTGTTTTACACGATCGGCCATTCCAATACCGTCGCGAATGTTTCCGGCTAAAATAAGTCCGGGGTATTTCTGTTGAATCTGTTCGATCATTTCGAAACGTTTCCCGGAAGTTTCGGTGTATTGCGGAATCGCTCTCGGGTAGCGGTGAATGCGAATCATATCCGGACTAAAACTCCGGTTGCTCATCATGCGGGGAAGCTCTTTGTTCAGAATGGCTTCAATCTCGAAGTTATCCATTTTGGCAATATCCGGACGTTTAGTGCCTCCCATAAATACCGAAAGCAATGCTCCACCTTGTGGGGCGCGGCCTTCAAAGAACGACGAGGTAAATAACACACCAAGAATATTTTTGTTTTCCTTTCCTGGAACTAAACCTCCAAAAGCTTTTAACGAAATACCTTTCCATCGTTCAAATCCAAGCAAAACCTGAGTTACAGCTGCATATTTCAAAGTTATGAATGGCGTAATTTCATCTTGGTTCAGGAATGGCAATAAATTGGCTAAATCGTAACCACCACAGGTTGTTACCACGTGTTTTGTTTCAAACTGAATCATGTTTTCAGGAGTTGTGACCTGAAGTTGAAATCCGATTCCAGCCGGTTTTATGATCGTGTCGGCCGATAATAAAAAGCTATCGGGGCCGATGGCTTCGGTTAATGCTTCAATCAGGTGCTGTAAACCTCCTTTGGCCGAAAATACCTCTTTGGTTGCTTTTTTGTCGCGTTCTGTTTTTGGAAGTTTTGCTTTTTTTATTGAACCACCGATAAAACTGCCATATTCCTGCTCAAGTTTCCAGAGTTTGGGGAGGGCGTATCGCGGCACTAATTCGTTGGGGTTTCCGGCGTATATTCCTGAAATAAATGGGTCAATGGCGTAGTCGAGAAAGCTTTTTCCGAGCCGGCGTTTCACCAAATCCGAAAGTTTTTCGTCAGGATCGGTTCCTTTGGCGCGCCACGGTTCGCCCAGAATCCGGAATTTATCGCCCAAGGTAAAAAGAGGTGTTGTTATGGCCGACCATAATCCTGAAGGCAGGGCATGCCACGCCTGGTCTTTCCAGATGAGACGTCGTTTCGCGCTGGGATCAGCTACTTCAAGCTCGCACTTTCCGTTGAGATCTTCAAATAATTCGGCTATTTCAGGATTTGAAACAACTCCTGTATTGGGCCCCGTTTCATATACAAAACCTTTTTCGCGTATGGTTTGAATTACCCCGCCAGTTTTGGCCGATTTGTCGATGATCAGGACGTTGATTCCTGCTTTCTTAAGATAGAACCCCATGGTAAGGCCGGTTAATCCTGCGCCAATAATTACGACATAAGGCTTCGTCGAAGTACTCATAACTATACTGGTTTTGAAAAATTGGTTTGTCCGGCCTGAATGAGCGGGTCGAACGAGGCGGCCACGTTGCGGATAAACAACTGGCCGTCTTCAGTAATTTGTATTTTTTCGTCGGAAAGGGTGATGAGTCCGTCGGTCGCAAATTGCTGAAGCAGTTCCGGATTATAGGTGGTTTGTTTTTTTACTTCTTCGGAAGTCATGCCCAATATTTCGCCCAAATGACTCCAAACGATCTGTTCGTTGCACATCAGTTCGGTGATTACTTCGCGCACAACAACCTGCTGTTTAGAGAGTGTATAACCTTTGATGGTGGTTAATTCACCCTGATTTATTTTGGCAATGTATTCGTCAATCGATTTGGTGTTTTGTGCATAAACGCCTTCCAACTGACTGATTCCGGTCACCCCGAAAGCATACACCTGTCCGGTAGTGCGGCGGGTGCAATATCCCTGAAAATTACGGTGCAATTGCTTGTTACGTCTGGCCATGGTGAGTTCGTCGCCAGCGTTGGCATAATGGTCCATTCCAATGGCTTCGTAGCCGTTTTGAGTCATCAGCGAATATGCAGCTTCGTACATTTTTATTTTTTCGTCAGGAGCCGGAAGTCCTTCTTTCTCCAATTTCTTCTGAATTTTGCTTACCCATGGCACATGTGCGTAGGAAAACGTAACCAGCCTGTCGGGTTTTAGCTCAATTGCTTTGCTGATGGTCTCCGAAAAGTTTACCGCCGTTTGTTTGGGCAGGCCGTAAATGAAATCGAGATTCACTGCCATATTTGGCGAATCCTGTTTCAGGAAAGCGATAATATCTTTTACAGGAAGTGCAGCTTTATCGCGGTTTACAGCATCCAAAACTTCATTGTTGAAATCCTGAATACCGATACTGAAACGGTTAAATCCTGCTTTTTTTAGACCAGTCATTTGCTCGTAAGTGAGGTAGGCCGGGTTGACTTCAATGGCAATTTCAGGTTCAGGAATAAACTCGAAGGTTGAAAACAGCAATTCGTTAATCTCCTGAAGATATTCAACCGGAATGGCGTTTGGTGTGCCACCGCCGTAGTGAATCTGCGAAACTTTACGGTTTTTATCCAATCTGGAAGTTACCATTTTAATTTCCTGAATCAGAGCTTTGTGGTAAGCTTCTACTACTTCAGCCTGACGAAGTGCATACGAATTGCATCCGCAGAAAAAACACATTTTCAGGCAAAACGGAATGTGAATATAAATGGAAATATTCTGAGGGTTCCACTGATTCGACTGATCGATAGCTTCCAGATAATTGGCCGGACTGAATTCTTCGGAGAAGAAGTTTGCCGGTGGATAACTGGTATACCGGGGAACCGGGTGGTTGTATTTTTCGAGTAATTCGCGGTTGATCATATCTTCTTAGTTTCAAATTTCAAATTTCAAATTTCAAGTCAAAAAGTTCAAGTAACGGATAAACCTGGAACTTGAAACTTTGAACCTGGAACTAATTTCTTTTCCAATCGGTTCGTTTCACCCAATCGGCCAGAAATTTGGCATTTTCGAACGAAATACCCGGCATGAAACCGTGGCCGAGGTTGAAAATCCAATTTTGGTTGTTTTTGCCAAATTCGATGTAAGATTGCAGCGCTTTTTCAATTTCAGGCTGACTTGCATATAACAAACGAGGATCAACATTTCCCTGCAACCCGATTTTTGGATCGACTATTTTTCGGGCAGTGTCGAGAGGTGTTTGCCAGTCGATGCTCAGATAATCGCAATCTTCAGGAGTGATTTTGGCAATTCCGGTTCCTAATCCTTTCGGAAAGAAAATAAATGGAACACCTTTTTCGCGCACAGCAGCCGCGATTTTTTTTGTTGCAGGCATAAACAGTTCCTGGTATAAATCAGCTGGAATCAATCCGGCATGCGTGTCGAACAATTGAAAAACATCGATTCCGTGTTCTATTTGACCTTGTGCATAAACGACCGAAAGATCGGTTACAACTTCAATTAACTTTTTGGTGGTTTCCTTATTTTCGTAGATGAATTTAATGGCTTCAGGAAAATCGCCTTTACGCCCCAAACCTTGCAGCATAAACAGCAAAACTGTTAATGGAGCACCACAAAAGCCAATCAGCGGTGTTTCTTCCTTTTTTGTCCGGATAATTTCGTCGATTACCTCATAGATGTAATTCAACTTAGTTGGATCAGGATTTAATCCTTCCAGCGGTTTATCGCGGTAGGCCAGTGGCTGATCGAATAGCGGACCACTGTCGTTAAATTCCAATCCCATGCCCAATGCATGAGGAATAACCAGAATGTCGGAGAACAGAATTCCGGCATCCACACCCAAATCGTCGATAGGCAAAAGCGTAACTTTTGCAGCGATCTCAGGATTTTGCATCATTTGCCAGAACGTGTAATCTTCTTTAATCTTCATGTACGAAGGCAACACTCTTCCCGCCTGACGCATAAACCAAACTGGTGGCCGTTCGGTCTTTTCTCCCCGGAGTGTTTTTAATAGAATCGAATTTGTAGTCAATTTATATCGTTTTAAGTTTAAGATTATCTTCTTCTGTTACTTTCCTTTTCAGTTTTATCTGCTTTTTTTGTCGATTCAGATCTCTGGTTACTACGTGAACTCTGCTTCACTTCGTTGTTCGAACGGCTTTGTCTTGAAACTGAACCCGATTTTTCTCTCGGTGCAGAACTTCTTTGGGTCGATTCAACTCGTTGAGATGATCGTTGTGGTGTTGAAACCGAACGACGTTCAGGAGCAGTACGTCTTTCGTAAGACTGGTTTCGGTTTTCATTCCGTTGCTGAATTTGTCCGCCATTGTCAGACTTATTCCTGTTCGGATTGCTATTGTATTCTCGTGTTCTGGTCTGGGTTGAGCCTGACTTTTTCTGATAAACCGGGCGACGGTATTCATTAGTCGACTGATTCTTACCATAGTTTCCTGAATCCGAATTTTGCCTTTGTGGTCTAACCGTTGTGTTCGGTCTTTGACCATTGCTGTTACGCTGATATTCTCTTCCGGAACGGTCAGAACGTCTTTCAATCAATTCATTCCGGTTGTTTACGCCTTGATGCCTGTTTTCAAAAGCCCGGTCAGGATGCCTGTTTGCAAAATCATTTCTCCGGATGCGGCTGTAGTTATCTCCTGAAAAATGGATATTACGACTGTCAGCACGGCGATATTTGTTTTCGTAATTGATGTGACCATAAATGTGCCTGTGGTATTTATAGGGAGAATATGGTCTGTAATAGCTGTACCATCTTGGGTAGTAGTTCCAGTAATAAGGCGAAATCCATGGACTGTATCGCGGACCCCAAAAGAACGAGAAAATTAGAGGTGTGCGATAAAAGACTGGTTCAATGATGTAATTTGAACCATAGATGTAAGCGTCACCTACAATTTGTATTCGTGGATTACCATTGTAGACTCTTTCGATCTCAATGGTGGCAACATCCTGGTAAACATCCTGATCTAAAACTGCCTGAACAACGACCAGCGAATTGCGGTCGGATGAATTTTCGACAACCCGTAAATAATCGATGTATCCATCCTCGTTTAAGTCAAGGTTCGAAATCCGGTTATCCGGATCATTCAGCCTGCGTTCAAAGTCTTCTAAATTCTCTGAATCTCCGAAGATGGAAGCAACTGCATCCAAATCCAGGTTATCGCTAATATCGTAGCTTGTTGCACGGGCAGTGGTAACTACGCGTCGTTGAGCTTGTAGATTGAAGAAGCTTGTGCATAAAGCTAAAACTAAGATTCCAATTTTTGTTTTCATGATCGTAAATTTTAATTGTTTCCTGTTTTCACTGAATTTCGAGATGTAAATCTCATCAGCACAAATGCTACTTCAAAAAATCTGCCAATTTTAATTTGTTTTTCGTGATTGTTGAATATCAGACTGATACGATATTAGGTTTAACCTTCAGTCAAAACTCCTTTCCCAATTTTTGAGAAGTGTTGGGGATGGGCTATTATCCTTTCAACACTTTCAATGCTTCGTAAGTTGCCTCAATCGTTTTATCAATCTTTTTAGTGGTGTGTGCAGCCGACATAAATCCGGCTTCGAACTGCGATGGTGCCAGGTAAATACCACTTTCCAAAGCCATTTTAAAATATTTGGCGTAAGTGGCGGTATTGCAACGAAGGGCATCGGCAAACGAATTTACACGGTCTTCTTCAGTAAAGAAAAGCGTAAACATGGATCCAACACGGTTTACCACACCCGGGAAATTCAGATCGGCCAGACACTTTTTGATGCCTTCGCCTAAACGAGCCGATTTATCTTCGAGCATGTCGTAAAAACCATCAGTTTCGTCAAGAATTTTCAAGGTGGTGAGCCCGGCTGACATAGCCAGCGGGTTTCCGGAAAGGGTTCCGGCTTGATATACAGGTCCTTTTGGCGCTAGTTTATCCATGATTTCCTGTTTACCGCCATATGCGCCAACGGGAAGTCCGCCACCGATAATTTTACCGAAGCAAGTCAAATCAGGAGTAATACCCAGTATTTGCTGTGCGCCACCTTTTGAAAGGCGGAAACCAGTCATTACTTCATCAAAAATCAGTACTGTTCCGTTTTGAGTGCAAAGGTCGCGAACACCCTGAATGAATTCTGGGTTTGGAATAACCACACCCATATTACCGGTAACCGGTTCCAGAATTAAAGCTGCAATCTGCTCCGGATAACGGGTAAATAATTCTTTTACCGAGTCAAGATCGTTGTAACCTGCAGTCAATGTGTCTTTTGCTGTTCCTGAAGTAACACCCGGCGAATTGGGAGTTCCAAATGTCAATGCACCCGATCCGGCTTTAATCAGAAAACTATCGTTATGACCATGGTAGCAGCCTTCGAATTTAATAACCAATTCGCGGTTGGTGTACCCACGAGCCAAACGTAAAGCGCTCATTGTTGCTTCAGTTCCGGAGTTCACCATACGGATACTGTCGATCGAAGGAACCATTTTTTTGATTTGCAGCGCCATTTCGGTTTCGAGCAGGGTAGGAGCGCCAAAGCTGGTTCCTTTGGCTGCGGTTTTTTGAATGGCCATAATCACGTCGGGATGGGCGTGACCTAAAATCATGGGGCCCCATGATCCTACGTAATCAATGTATTCGTGACCATCGATGTCGAAAACCTTGGCACCTTTGGCGCTGGCAATAAACAACGGATCGCCGTCAACACTTCGAAATGAACGTACTGGTGAATTAACTCCTCCCGGAATATGTTTTTGTGCTTCCTGAAAAGCGGCTATGCTTTGAATGTAGTTTTTCATGGTTTAATTTTTAATCGAGTTGCGGGATACGGGTTGCGAGTCAACTGCTAACTGTGACTGAACACTGCGACTTTTCTTTCCCCATGCCCATTGCTTTTATAACTCTTTGATAATCTCCTGAGCGTGATAAGTAATGATGATGTCAGAACCGGCACGTTTGATTGAAGTCAGAATTTCGCGAACCATCCGTTTTTCGTCGATCCAGCCATTGGCTGCAGCGGCTTTTACCATCGAATATTCGCCACTTACGTTATATGCTGCGATCGGAATATTGTAGTTTGTTTTTACACGCTGAATAATATCCAGATAGCTTAATGCTGGTTTCACCATTACAATGTCGGCTCCTTCTTCGATGTCGAGTTCTACCTCGCGCAAAGCTTCGTTGGCATTTGCCGGATCCATCTGGTAAGTGGCGCGGTTTCCGAATTTAGGTGCACTTTCTGCAGCTTCGCGGAATGGTCCATAGAAACTGGATGCATACTTGGCCGAATAGGCCATAATTGGCAGATTATAAAAACCATTGTCGTCGAGTGCATGGCGGATGGCACCTACGCGGCCGTCCATCATGTCGCTTGGAGCTACCATGTCTACACCTTCCTGTGCCAGCGATACCGATTGTTTGGCCAGCGTGACCAAAGTCAGATCGTTATGTACATCGCCGTTAACGATGGTGCCGCAATGCCCATGCGAAGTGTATTCACAGTTGCAGATGTCGGCAATAATATATAAATCGGGCAATGCAGCTTTGAGGGCACGAACGGCTTGTTGTACAATTCCGTTGTGTTCGCAGGCAACCAGCCCATGTTCGTCTTTGTGTTCAGGAATACCAAACAGCAGAACCGCCTGAATTCCCAGTCCGTATAACCGGCGACATTCTTCAACCAACAAATCCACAGATAGTTGCGAATTGCCTGGCATGGATGAAATCGGGTTGTTTACACCTGTTCCGGGGCAAACAAAAAGAGGCATGACCAAATCGTCGCGCGTGAGAATTGTTTCGCGTACTAAATTTCTTAAAACCGGAGTTTGTCTAAGTCTTCTGAGTCGAGTTATTGGAAATGACATAGTTGTAATTGTTTTAAAGTTGTTTCTTCTGAAAATAATTGAGTATGGCAGAATAAATTCCCTGTGAATTTGCGGTGCCTGCGGTAATCAATGGCTCAAGTCCATTACGGATTACTTCGGCCGAAGTTGTTTGTCCGATGCAAACTAACCGGAGTTTTACAGGATCGATTTTTCCTGAAACTAAATGAAGCAGGTTGCTGCAGCATGAAGGACTGGTAAGTACAATCATGTCGTACTTGTCTTCTGTGATGAGGTTTAGCGCTTCATTATTAATGACTTCAGGAAGAACGGTTTCGTAAAAAAGTATGCGGGTGCACTCGGCCTTTTTTGAAATTTTCTCTTCGATGACAGTTCGGGCCAGATTTCCGATCGGAAAAAGTA
>JAHEYT010000070.1 GCA_023251455.1 Bacteroidota bacterium | reverse complement strand
CACACAGATGCTGCATTCGATGATCGATAATCCAAGGCCAACCCGCGCCGAAGTAAGCGATGTAGCTACAGCAATCTACGATAGAACTGATGCAATTATGCTTTCCGGAGAAACTGCCTATGGTAATTACCCTATCGAATCAGTAAAAGTAATGTCTAAAATCGCTCTTGAAGTTGAAGCGAATAAAGACAAACGCAATGATTTACCGGTTCCGCGTCTTGACAATGAAACTTCTGCATTCCTTGCTGAAGCTGCAGTTCTTGCCTCGAAAGAATTAAAAGTGAGTGCGATCGTTACCGACACGCTTACCGGAAAAATTGCCAGGTATATAGCGGCTTTCAGAGGAACATTACCCGTATTTGCCAAATGTCATAACGGAAGAGTAAAACGTGAGCTGGCTCTATCGTATGGAGTTTTTCCAAGCGAAATACAATCGAAGAAAAACAAACATAAACTGATTGAAACTTCGCTGCTGGATTTAGTGGAGCGAAATCTGATTACTGAAAAAGATACAGTAATTTATGTTGGTGGTAATTTTGGTGTAGGTGGCGGAACCTCATTTATCGAGATTGCTTCTGTTGAGCAAATGGCTCATGCAAAAATGAAGGGCTAATTTGAAACAAGACATAACAAAAAAGGGTGCCAATTGGCACCCTTTTTTGTTATGTCTTGTTTTTCTATCTCATATCAATAACTTCAATTCCTTTGTATTTCTTCGAATCAAAAACAAAATCAGAATCAGCGTATACTCCATCTGTTTTTAGCTGTGTAACTGCAACAATGATTGTATTTCCGTCTTTACCAGTCATTACCGCCCCATGAATCAGCATTTTTTGCTTATTAATCATGAGCTTAATTTTCTGAACATCTCCAGAAGGTTTTTGGGGAGTCAGTTCGATGTTGTAAACCGGAACTCCAGCCTCAACGGTTTCACTGATAAATTTATAATTAAATCCCTTTTCGTAAATGGTGAAGATTTTCGCTGGATCCATTAATTCATCTGTCGATTCGTCCAAATTAGCAACAGTCACCTCATTCGAATTGACCATATAAGTCCAGATTGTTTTTCCATCACAAGTTACCTGCAATCCCATTTGTGGAATGTTTAACTTGTATTTTTTGTTCTTCAGAACGATGGAGCCAACACTTTTGTCCTTGATGTTTTCAGCTTTATTATTCATTTCGAACGAAAACTTAGCATCGAGCGATGCCAGCGATTGTGTTGTTTTAGTAACCTTTTCCAATATTTCTTTTGCTTTTGCATCCTGTTGAGCGTATCCTGCCAAAACAAAAACAGAAAGAATTGAAATTAAAAATAATCGTTTCATTTTCTAAATTATTATAGTTCTATTTGATTCCATTCAATAATTGTTCCAAACTATATTCATCCTGAATTAATACCTGGCGAGCTTTGCTTCCTTCGCTTGGGCCAACAATTCCGGCAGCTTCAAGCTGATCCATCAAACGACCGGCACGATTATATCCAATTGAAAATTTACGTTGAATCATAGAAGTAGATCCAACCTGATTTGCCACAATCAAACGGGCGGCATCATCGAACATCTCATCCCGGTTTTTCAGGTCAACATCGGCAAGTCCACCATCGTTTTCGCCCACATAATCTGGCAAAAGGAATGCCGTTGGATAACCTCTTTGATCGGCAATAAACTCGCAAATACGTTCAACTTCAGGCGTATCAACAAAAGCACACTGCACACGTGTCATGGTGCTTCCGGTTGAAACCAACATATCACCTTTCCCAATCAACTGGTTGGCTCCCGGAGTATCCAAAATGGTACGAGAGTCAATCATTGATGCCACCTTGAAAGCAATACGTGTCGGGAAGTTTGCCTTAATAACACCGGTAATAATATTTATAGAAGGCCGCTGGGTAGCAATAATCATGTGAATACCTACGGCGCGTGCCAACTGGGCAATACGGGCAATCGGCAATTCAACTTCTTTTCCGGCGGTCATAATCAAATCAGCAAATTCGTCGACCACAACTACAATATAAGGCAGGTAGCGGTGACCTTTCTCAGGATTTAAGCGACGACCAATAAATTTGGTATTGTATTCGATGATGTTCCTGACATGAGCTTTTTTAAGCAAATCGTACCGCGAATCCATTTCAATGTTGACCGAATTCAATGTATTTTTTACTTTCTGAATGTCGGTAATAATTGCATCTTCCTCGTCGGGCATTTTGGCTAGAAAATGTTTTTCAAGCGAAGCGTAAAGGTTTAACTCAACCTTTTTAGGATCGACCAACACAAATTTCAATTGCGATGGATGCTTTTTGTAAAGCAACGAAGTGATGATCGCATTCAGTCCGACTGATTTACCCTGACCCGTTGCACCAGCCACCAGAATGTGCGGCATTTTGGCCAGATCGACCATAAATGTTTCGTTCGAGATCGTTTTCCCAAAAGCAATCGGCAGTTCGTAATTCGATTCCTGGAACTTTTTTGAACCGATAATTGAACGCATCGAAACAATTTCAGGTTTCTGATTTGGCACTTCAATACCAATAGTTCCGCGACCCGGAATTGGCGCAATGATACGGATTCCCAATGCTGAAAGGCTCAACGCAATGTCATCTTCCAGATTTTTGATCTTGGCAATACGTATTCCTGGAGCCGGTACGATTTCGTATAAAGTAATGGTTGGCCCAATGGTTGCCCTGATTTTGGTAATCTCAATTTTGTAGTGACGCAGAGTTTCAACAATTTTATTTTTATTCGAGATCAATTCTTCATTACTAACTTCTGCATTTCCTGAAGCATGATCGTCGAGTAAATCGAGGGTCGGATATTTATACGAAGATAAATCAAGTGTTGGGTCATAATCCCCCATAACTGGCAGAACATCAACATCAGCCAATTCATCGACAACCTTTTCAGCAACCTGCAATTCAGGCTCTTTGACCTTCGATTTTGGTTTTGGAGTTTCTATCACATCAGGTTCTTGATCAAAAAGCATGTCTTCAATACTCAATTCCACATCTTTTTTCGAAACCGTATTTTCAATTTCGAAATCATCATCATCGTGTGAATCTGGATCAACAATGACTTTAACTTTATCCTCTTCAGTTATTCTTTTCGATATTGCTGGATCTTCAATTTGCATTAACTTTTCCTGTTCAGCCAACGCCAATGCTTCTTCGGCCAATTGTTCCGCTGTGGCGGGTTCCTTTTCCTTCTTGGCAATTACACCTGAAAACCATGGCAAAAATTGTCTGAACGTAACGACTAGCAGAACGAACAAAAGGAATACTAAAATAAGCGTAGCACCAATAGTGCCTAAAAATGAAGTCAGCAAGCTCGAAAATATGAAACCGTACATTCCGCCAACATATAAAAAGCTATCACCTGAAGTCACATTCAAGAGCAGTGCAAGTGCAATCGACAACCAAAGCATCCAGATAAAAGAAAAGAAAAATGTTTTGAGAAACCGTATCTCTTTATAACCAAACAGGTTGAGTGCAGCAACAACAAAAATCAGGATAAAAAAGAAAGAAGGGAATCCAAATCCCAGGTTAATAAACTGTTCGCTTAAATAGGCGCCACCTTTTCCGGCAAAATTTTGTACCTGAACCGAAGGATCGATGAAATCCATGAAAGACAAATCAAGTTTACTTTGATCTACTGAGCCGGAAAAAATATAGGAAATAAAGGCAACGGCCATGTATCCGCTGAAAAGCAGTAAAAATGCACCAAGCGTGTATTTAAACTGATTACTCTTAAAAAAATTGACTGCGCCCTTGATTTTTGAAGGCCCTGCTGCCTTTACTGGTTTCTTTACCGGTTTCGTGATTTTCTTTGCCATTCGATAGTTAATTCGTGCGCAAAGTTAACGATTTTTGGCTAGGTATATTTTATCGCCAACTGTTTATGAAACAAAAAATTATTGGTTTTTTGATTTTTCCGCCCTTTCCGCCTGGCTGTTTTAAAGCATCGATTCCTATCTTTACTTCCAACATTGATCATGATTAGATCTCGTTCCTTTTTTTAAGTTTACCTGAAATCAGTTTTCAGGAATATCAGGCCGTAAAACCTGAGAATCCATGGGATTCAAAAATAATCTATACTGAATATGCAAAAAATAGCTGTAGTAGCATTGGGCGGAAATGCACTCTTACGTGAAAATGAAGTCGGAACCATCGAACAACAAGAAACCAATACCACCGAAACGCTCGAAAATTTGATCTTCCTCCTGAGGGAAGGATTCGAATTGGTCATCACTCATGGAAATGGACCACAGGTTGGAAATATACTGATGCGAAATGATGCTGGCCAGCAGTTGTACGATATTGCCCCAATGCCACTGGATGTTTGCGTTGCCGATTCGCAAGGCGGCATTGGTTACATGATCGAACGAATGATCCGTAATGTTCTCCGGAAACATGGAATTAAAAAGAACGTAATAACATTAGTTTCCATGACCTTAATTGATCCGAACGATCCTGCGTTTTCGAACCCAACCAAAGGAATTGGCAAAATATACTCGGAAGAGGAAGCAAAAAAACTTCAGGAGGAAAAAGGCTGGATTTTTAAACCGTCGTCGAAAGCTCATGGCGGCTGGCGTAGAATGGTTTCGTCGCCACAACCGATTGACATTATCAACCGCGAAATTATTGAAGACCTGGTACGCGCCGGAAATATTGTGATTGCTGCCGGAGGTGGCGGAATTCCGGTATATTTTGACGAGAACAATGATTTGCGAACTCTGGATGCAGTGATCGACAAAGATCTGGCATCGGCATTGTTGGCCACTAAAATTAAAGCCAACGAATTTTATATCCTGACTGATGTTTCGTTTATCTACAAGGATTTCGGAAAGCCAACTCAGGAAAAACTTGAATTCCTGAATTATTCCGATACCATGAAATATCTGGAAGCCGGAACTTTTTCGGAAGGAACAATGGCCCCAAAAATCAAGGCATGTCTGTATTTCATTAAGAATGGCGGAGGGAAAAGCGTGATTACCGAAGCGAAGAAACTGGAAGATAAATCGTACGGATCGAAGATTACAATGGAATATGAATAAAGTGATCAGTTTTCAGTCGCAGTATTCACTTGTCATTTATGGTCCTTTGCTACGCGTCATTAAATGGTCATTTTTTGTTGCAGGTTGACGTTGCCGCAATGAACAATCAATGACTACCAATGACAATAAATGACCAACTATGACAGCAAAGACAACTTATTAAGCAAACAACAATTAATCAACATAGAATCATGGAAATCAATTTAAAAAACAGAAGCTTCTTAACCTTGCTCGATTTTGAAGCAGAAGAAATTCAATACCTGATTAGTCTGGCCCTTAAGCTAAAAAAGGCTAAGCAGAATGGCCTCGAAGAGCAAATGCTCGGCGGAAAAAACATTGCACTAATTTTTGAAAAAGCTTCAACCCGCACACGCTGCGCTTTCGAGGTGGCCGCTTTCGACCAGGGTGCGCATGCTACCTATCTGGGGCCAACGGGTTCGCAAATCGGGAAAAAGGAATCGATTAAAGACACCGCACGGGTATTGGGACGAATGTACGATGGAATCGAATATCGTGGCTACGGACAAAGCATTGTTGAAGAATTGGCCAAATATGCCGGAGTTCCGGTGTGGAACGGCTTGACTGATGAATTTCATCCGACCCAGATTCTGGCCGATATGCTAACCATGAAAGAGCATTCGACTAAGCCACTTTCAGAAATTAAATTTTGCTACATGGGCGATGCGCGCAACAACATGGGAAATTCGCTCATGGTTGGCGCAGCCAAACTCGGAATGGACTTCCGTGCAGCGGCTCCCGAAAGTTGCCAGCCAACCGAAGAATTGCAGCAAAGATGTCGCGAAATAGCTAAAGAAACAGGTGCAAAAATATTAGTTACTGAAGATTTGGCCGAAGCCGTAAAAGATTGTGACTTCCTTTACACTGATGTTTGGGTTTCGATGGGCGAACCTGAATCGGTCTGGACCGATCGGATCAAGCTGCTCCTACCCTACCAGGTCAATCAAAAAGCAATGGAACTGACCGGAAATCCAGATGTAAAGTTTCTGCATTGTTTACCGGCTTTCCACAACCGCGAAACCAAAATGGGCGAAGAAATTTTTCAGAAATTTGGATTAGACGGTCTGGAAGTTACCGAAGAAGTCTTTGAAAGTGAGGCCTCGATTGTATTTGATCAGGCTGAAAACCGCTTGCATACCATTAAAGCAGTAATGGTGGCTACACTTGGATAGAATTTTGAACAAATGTTTCGTGCTTATGGCACTCCGGTGGAGGACATCACTGTCCGTCACATGAATGTGACGGCAAAGGATATTGTTCTAATCAAGCAAACTGCTTATTTGTAGGGCTATCCTTTGCCGTTTGCCTTTAGGCAACGGACAGATATAATGTGTTTATCTCCAACTCCGATGATCAGATCGACCTGAAAAATTCATAATTCAAATCCTCCAGTTCTGTCAATGTTGGATATCGGTAAAAAATAATTTCTTCATTCGAACCCACATAAAATCCGCTCTCTATAGTTCTGTAAAGCAGATTGCCCGAGAACACCCGCTGAACAGTTTTCATACGCTTTTCATATTCACCACTTAAAGTTTCCAGACAGTCTCTCAGGTGACCAACATTGGCATACGGCAAATAATCAATCGATCCTTTTTTAGGATTTGTCGCCAAATCTCCCAGTTTCAATTCAACAAAAAATAGCTTCGGAAGTACGATGGGTGTTGATCCATCGGTAAGCCGTTTCAAAAATGCTGCAGGAGCCAAATCACTGGCTATCATAGGCGATACCGGACATAGTTCCTGAAATAGATACATCCGGTTTTTAATTTCTGAGGTCGGGTCGTAAGGTGTTTTTTTCAATTCAAGGGTGTGTCCATTGTCGGTAGTCAGATACAAACTCATAAGTGCTGATAATGGAATCATTTCCAACACTTTGTAAACCGAAAGATAAACTGAGCTTTTGGGGCTGCCATCAGGTTTCGACACACATCTTTGATTCAGGCTATCCATGTCAATCAGGTTTTCGATCTGACCAAGATCGACCTCAAAAAACATGGCCTGACCTCTGTTCCTTTTCTTTGTTCCTGTAGAAAGGTATTCTCCAAATTCTTTAGGGGGTAACATTGAAGCTATCAAAGCTTCGGGAGTCGCGGTTAAATAAATAAATTTGCTCATAGGTTATATTTTAGATATTAAACAAATCCTACGATCTAATAAATCAGCACTTGTGATGCAGAAACTATCTTAAAGTTAAAGCATTTTCGTGTAAAAAACAATTGAATTTCAACACATTATTTATGTCAAAATAGCAATCATCTTATACTTCAATTTAATTGATCACTAACCTAAACCAGTACTCGGTTAAAAATCTGGTAATGGGTTATAATCATTCGCAATTTTCATTTCGCAGGACTCCCTTTTACCATGCAGGGCAGACTTCACCAGTTTTTTTTACTGACGGGGTGATTCGGAGTCACCCAGTCAGTAGTTCCGAAAGTCGGGTTTCTCTCGGTTGAATCCTGGAGCAGTGCAATCACAACACACTGAAATTTAAGCTACTCCTAAAAAATAGTACATTCATGCACTAAAACTTACCATTCATGTAAAATATCGGCCATTTCAGAAATTTAGCGACTAAAAAATTGACTTTTGTTTTTGTATATCATAAATTTATGTGTGTATAAACTAAATTATACCATTAAATATCAAATCCATATGGACAACAAAATTAATTTTTCGATTCCGCCTGAGGTCATTGCCGAGGCTGCTACAAAGCTCAACGAAGTGACAAAGATCTTAAAACCTTACCTGATTGCCCTCACGCCAACCGAACGGCACGATTTGCCCAAAATGAGCGATGGTACCCTGCCTTTTGTTCAGAAATGTTTGGATTATTGTCAGTCGAACCCTGAGTTTGCACCTTCGTACCTCGATTTTAGCGGGTTGATGTCCGACATGAAAGTCTATAACCAGTTGATGCCGATTTTCCGTTTGGCAGAGCAACTCGAAAACAAGCTGAACGATACCACCATGGAAGTTGGCGCCGAAAGTTACATCAGTGCATTGAGTTATTACAATTCGGTAAAAATGGCGGCTAATATGAATGTACCCGGAGCAAAAGCCATTTACGAAGACCTGAAAAAACGGTTTGCCAAAGAAAGAGCGGCCTCGCCTGCCCCAACTCCGGAAAGCAACTAAATCTGAAAGCTCCGAAAAAGAGCGCCACACAAACGGCGCTCTTTTTTTTACACCCTGCTCTGAGCAGGGTATTTGGCACTCTGAGCAGGGGTACCCCTGTTCCAAGCGAGGAATTTGACACTCTAAGCAGGGGGGACCCCCATTCGAAGCGAGGAATTTGGTTCTCTGAGAGTCAAGCGAGAGTCTCCGAGCGAGGAATTTGGTTCTCAGAGCAGGGAGGGACCCCATTCCGAGCGAGGAATTTGTCGCTCCGAGAGTCAAATTATATTCCCGGAGCAGGGTCTTTGGTTCCCGAACACGATACATGTGAGCGAGCAGCGCTAAGTACATTAACCGCTGCCGATATTTACTGAGAGATTGACTGCGAATCACCCCCTCAGTAGTTCCGAAAAGGTTTATTCCTGAAACGCAAACCGCTGCCGGTGCTGCGCGAATTTTTCGGGCGAAGGATAAAAGCGGGAATCTTCCGGTAGGTGAAGTTGCTGAATTGTAGTGCTAAATTCAACCCTCGATTTTAGTGTTTAGAATATTTTCAATTCGGGGTAAAAGGTCGTTGTTTATACTCTGAATTAAGATTTCCTTTCCTTCGGCATCAGTTATTTTTTCAAAACTAAGTTTGATTATTCGATATAGGTCAATGCATTCCTTATTAATTGATGAAGCCTTATCGAAAGTTTCAATTGGAACATCTTGTGGAAGTTTTATATCACCTTTATAGTCAACATAGAGCCCCCTGTTTTTTAAATCGTTTGCCTTCTCTAACCATTCAACATTTTCACTCATCTGTTCAATGGATTTTGATATTAAGGTAACTGGCTCTAGAATATTTACAATATCATGCAATCCGCCTAATAAAGAATCCATAAATCGCACACCTGTTTTGTACTTCTTTTCTTTAGGTTCATAATTCATCGCCTTTATAAATCCTTCAATTATTTTTGAAAATTGTAATTGTGTAGCAACTTGATGTTTATCTTTATGACTAGAGAATATCTTGTTGGCATTTTTAATCCTATGTACGCGAATACCTACTCCTTGAAAGAATAAGACCTGTGCCTTTATAATCTCCTCTATTGAAAGAATCATTAATGAGGTTGCTACACCAAAGTTGTTATTTACAGCAGCATATTTTGCAGTTTCTTGAAGGATAATAGCATTTTTGATGGTATGGTCTGATACCTCTAAACTTTCTTTTTTGTCTAGGGTTAAGAATGTTTTTGACATGAAAATTTCTCGATTGATAATTTAGGAACTGCCTAAAATTTAGTTTACTGTTATTTTTTAAAACTCATTTCCAATCCCATTCTCCGAATCCGATCTAACCAATCGTAAATCATAGCAGGGTGGTAAACAGGATTACCGTTTTCATCTTTTACTTTCTCCAAAGCCAAAGCCATTAAGGCGTATTCATTTTCCAGATAGGTATTGAAAACACCCTGATCATCGGTATTAATCGACACGAATAACTGTGGGCAATTCCTGATTTTTTCGGGGTCTGTCTCAAGTCCCAGGTTGAAGAAATTAATGATAGGATGTTTGTCATATCGGCGGAATGTCCCGATTAGATAGTTCGACGATGGATTGGTTTCAATACCCAAATGCTTTTGTGCGATTTCTTTCTGAAAACATTTCTGAACTTCTTCCACAACTTTAATATAGTCAGGCAACACTTTAAATTCTATAATCTCGGTTCCCTTTTCTTTTACGTCTGGATTAAAATGATAGTGATAATACAATACATTGACAACCGACAACTTTCTTTTCGCGCCTTCAACAGGATAACGCCAGTTAACTCCCGATTTTGACCAAAAAGTGATGTGTTGGGCTTCGTCGAATTTTCCTTCGTGATTGTATAAAAATGGATCGTCTCCCCTCAGTTTCCAGGCTTCGTAATATAATTCGGGTGTGATGGCTACTTTATTCTTATCGTCTTTTTCGAAGCTATCGTAAATTTCATGAAAAAGGTTTTGAAACTGCCATCCCAAATAATCTCGATATTGCGAAAATTGAAAAAGATTGTATTTACTGATTCGTGAAATCAGCCAGCTAATGTTATCCAAATGCCATTGTTTAGGCAACGACAACACATTCCCTTTCGATTGATAATAGTCTTTTGGTGTTACGCCCAAGGCAAGGGCATGACCAATTCGGTCGCCTTCGCCAAGATTTAGGAATTTAATTGCTTCGTCAATGGTCCGAAGACCATCCACTATGTCATAAAAGTCTTCTCCTGCGTGAAATGTGGCTTTCAACTCATGCAATTCAAAATCTTTAAGCCGATCGAACCGCCCTTTATTCCTGAAGTTTTTCAGGAAGCGAAAAGCCTGACCAAAAACCTCCGGGCGGGCATTAAATTCCGAAGAAGCAGCATCGATTCCAGCAATGCGATTGTTAATATCACTGATTCCATCGCGCAAGCCAGCAATGGCCTTGGCTTGCTTTTCAACTGCTTTTCGAAGTTGACCATGCCTGCATCGCCGCCACGAAATCAATTGGTCTTTTTCTTTCTGGTAGCTGGTTTTATCTTTCGCTTTGATAAAATGTTGCACATAAAAAAACGGGAAGGGACCCCTCGATTCTTGTTTGCTTAAATACCTGTCAATGCTGTTTTTATTAGCAAACAGAGCATCCTTGTCTATCGATTCAATAGCATCTTTTAATCCTTCAATAGTGGACTTGGGAACAATACGGGCTTCAAATGAGCGGATCGATTGATTTTTCTGACTCGTTTCAATGGCCATTCTGGAAACGTATCGTTGATATATATCCCGCCCTTCCAGGAAGACTTCTTTCCGATCCTGATAGGAACTGAAATTATCAAAGCCCACCCTGTCGTTTACCTGCACCATTTCTTCCCTGAATTTCGATTTAATCACGAGATACGTGTAGAACAAATCCTGCAAGGGTTTGAACTCAGCATTATCGGTGTATATCCGGGTAAAGCATTCGTAAAGGAAAATCCGTTCGCCACAAAGCAACTCATTCCCATTCAGGTTTTGATTATCCATATTTTTGGACAACCAATAGTCCGGTCGATTGACCGCTGTCCCCAACAATAATTTTTTCCCAAATAAAATGCGATTGGCATTGATGGATGCCTGTAATTCGTTTAACTGCGCAAAAAGCTGCTTTTCCGAAAGGTTTTTATCAAACAGAAAACTTTTCATTCGGTGCGGGGCAAAAAGCCACGGATCACACTCTTGTCTCCCTTGGTTTTCTTTCGATTGCTCTTTTTGATTAGATTTAATATAATCTGTTAATCCGCTAATAAAAAGGAACAAGTAAAGACGAATATAGGCAGCTTTCATACTCAACACATACAACGAATCCTCCGTGTGTTCGTCCGAAAATTTAGTATGTGGGTTTAGTTTTCCTTTTTCGAGAAATTTTTTGAATTGTTTTTTTCGCCCGGTTACCTTATTCATTAAAGCCAGCCAACTAATATCACAATGTGGCGATGAACCCCATAAATGAAAATGATTCTCGGCCACACCCATTCCCAAGAGATTCCTTAAACGCAAATTATTGGTACTTAAAATGGGACTCCACGCGTAGTAAGTCCGATGATGGCTACTGGTTTTATCTTTTGCGGCTAGAAAACTACAGGTAAACAAATCCTCACCAAGTTTATGGCTCAATTCACGCCAGCGCAAAAGATGTGCATACTCCACCACCGGTTCATTTCCCCGTAACCGCAACACCTCCTCCGTAAAATTAAACAGCAAATTAAAAACCGAATTCTGTGCGCGTTCCGAAAACTTGCTCCAATACTCGTCTGTTCGTTGAATAACGTTTTCTATATCACTGGGCGAATACGTACCTAAACCTTGGTTTAACAAATATTTAACTTCCGCAAAATTCCAAATACTTTCACTTACCCAATGTCTTTTTTTGATATTCGTTTGTTCTGAAAGAAGCTTAGATATTGAGACTTGCCGAAAAAGTATATCAATGCATGACCGAAGGTTATTCATAGTTTGGTCTTATGTTTTCGATAAAGACTAAAACTTTATCTTTTAGTTCTATTGGCTTCGCAACACCTTTAACAAATTCTTTCATTTTTTTTGAAAACTCGTCATAATCATCCTCTTTCAATATTTGTTTTGACCATTTATCAATGTCTTTAGCTAATTCTTCTGTGTATTGTCGTTTTGATTTAGTTATATTCGTCACTAGTGTATTGATTGTATTTTCTTGCACTTTAGGAATAGAATTCAAAAAGTCAATATATTCTTTGTCCTTATTGAGGATCGGGAAGACCAATGGACAGTTAATGAATGCATTCGGAAGCTCATAACGATTATAAAGAGGTTCTGATTCTTCAAGTTGTTTCAAAAATTTGTGAATTTGTGAAAATAAAAAATAGACTAAATCATCCAAACTAGCTTTCTCTTTGAAATCTATATCTATTAACCAAAGCATTCTCTCATATTCAAAAATGTTAAATATTGGGAAGATTACATTGTGATTTTTTAGCCAAAGTGCTACTTTACTATCAAAAGTTTCTTGATCTTTATAAAGTCCTAAATATAACTCTCTTATTGAGCTACTTCTCTCGATTTGTAAATTTGGCAACAATGCAGTTGTAAAAATATTTAAAACATTAAACATCGGTGTTAAAAAGCGACCAAGGCCAATATCAATTTTTTTTCTATAAAAAGGTACAACATTACTTTTGTAACTAGATTTTTGTGGATAATCTATAAAATAAGTAAGCCATATAATATGGTCTATATTATTCTGATCTGGTTTCCTTTTTAAAA
Source organism: Bacteroidota bacterium (assembly GCA_023251455.1). Lineage (GTDB taxonomy): Bacteria > Bacteroidota > Bacteroidia > Bacteroidales > Prolixibacteraceae > Aquipluma. Next base: position 20,837 of record JAHEYT010000070.1, on the reverse strand, counting down.
TATTCTCATCAATCTGAAATCTTGATCTTTTCCCACGGATTACTTCTTTATATCCTGAATTATATACTCCACCATTTGTTAAACGGATCACCTCCTCGTATTCCGTTTTGTTGAAATAATCGGATAGCCAAATGGTATATAATACCTTTACTATATCTATTAAATTTTTGCATGAATAGTAAAAATCAGATTCTTCTAGTACCTTAAAAAACAGTAATAAGTCTCCTAATGTGATATTATGGGACATTGTCTCTTTTTCGATAATCTCTTTTAGATTTAGACTCGAATTTGATATTATTTCTAGATTTTTGACTATTTCATTTTTTGCCTTACCGGTTTGAATCACTATGTCATCAATTATTGCCCGAATTATAAAAAGGTTCTTATCATCATTCGGTAGCAGTAATACTTTGCTTAATAGTCTAGCTTCATTATTCTGCTTCTCACTGAATTTCTTTATAAGGTACTCTATAATTTGATCCTTTGTTTTTGAGTTTTCAAACACAATAAAGAAATCCTTTAACTCTCTTAACGTACGGGGAAATAGCTCAATATTAAAAAATTCCTTTAATCCTATTATGGCAGAAGTCTTAAAGAAAAAATATGTCTGAAAACCAATAAATACATTTTCAAAATTTACTTCCTCGTTCTTATTTTTTAATTGAAATTTAGAATCAGTTAAAGCACTATTGAGGATTGGCATTTCTATTCGCCGATTATTTGGGATAAGTTTGAGCACATATTGGGAGGTAATTATTTTGGGGTCTTCATTTAACGATTTTGCTTTTATAAGAACTTTGAAATCTTTTCGAACTTGTTGTTCTTTCGCATCTGCCAATTGTCCAATCTTAGCTGCTATAAGAACAATAACCCTAGGGATCATCAAATACTTGCGAATTTGTTCGGCCATTTCGGCAGCACCTTTAACATTCAGGTCGAAATCGTCAATCGGAATAATTAAATAGGCATTATCACGATTTTCTTTATCAACGATAAACTTTAAATAAAGCTTTACTAATTCTTTAAAGTTTTGCCGAAGGTTTGCTCCACATGCAAGTTTATTTAAGGTTTCCAGTGCTTCACCATCGTATTTTTGCCCATCTTTTCTAATAGTTTGAAGGTTTTCATATACCTTTTCAAACTGTTCCAGTAGTTCGCGTTTTGAATTTAATTCGCTTTCCTTTTCTTTTTTATTCAGTTCTTTTTCAAAGCTGGAGAATAACTGAGCCAATATCACTTCAAAAATATTCTCATGTTCTTCGAACAAGGAAGGATCAATAACTTTAATAGTGTGAAAATTTTTTGATATTAAATTTTTACCATTATAAAAAAGCTTTGAATCGTTCAAATTTAAAAGGCTTTGTGCAAAACTGATCATTGCTGAACTTTTCCCAGTTCCACGTTCTCCACAAAAAGCAATAATGTTGTTGTAATCATGCTTTTCATTTAGAAATGGATCATTTTGATCCTTATTTTTATCACTCTTCTCGGTTTGTACAATAATATCATCTACAGCATCTGCCGCTTTTAGATATATAGCTTCAAAGAAGGAACCTTTAAGTTTATCAGGATCTTCAATTTTGATTTTGTATTCTTCGGAGAGGTCAATGGTTAGAATTTTGGGATCAGTCATGATTGTATGGTTTAGTAGATTATTGTTTCTTTTCGAAATTCATCAATTGGTCATAGAGTTAAGAGCCATAAATGTATGGAAAGATAAATAGAAATTGATTAGTTTTCATAAATAGTTATCAAACAGTTATGAAAATCAAAAAAATTATTAAAACAGGTTATTATTACTTCATCAATCCTAATCTTTTTATTCCCAATTCTTTTATATTTGTCAGCACAATGCAGCACAGCAACAAAACCTAAACTAAAAAGTATGAAACTAAAAAATGTTATCGCAGGAATTATCCTGTTCATTTTCTTAACCAGCAACCTTATGGCTCAAACGGGCTATCAGCCAACAGAAAAGAATTTGCAGAACCGGGAGTGGTTTCAGAATGCCAAATTCGGATTGTTTATTCACTGGGGAATGTATTGCCAAATGGCTGGTGGAGGTGATCAGGGAATTGCAGAATGGATCATGAACCAGAAAAAAATTCCAATTGCCCAGTACGAAAAACTGCCCAACTTCTTTAATCCTATCGCTTTCAATCCGGCCGAATGGGTATCGATGGTGAAAAAAGCGGGTATGAAATACATTACCATTACCAGCAAACACCACGAAGGTTTTGCCATGTACGACTCGAAAGTAAGCGATTACAATGTGGTGAAACGTACGCCTTACGGCAAAGACATCATCAAGCAGCTTAAAGACGAATGCGACAAACAGGGAATCAAACTGTTCTTCTATTATTCGCAGCTCGACTGGCATCATCCCGATTATTTTCCCAGAGGAAACACCGGCCAAGGATTTACAGGCCGTCCGGAGAAGGGAGATTGGAACAAGTACATTGATTACATGAATGCGCAATTGAGCGAATTGCTCACCAACTATGGCGAAGTAGGCGGAATCTGGTTCGACGGCATGTGGGACAAATGGGATGCACCTTGGCGTTTAGATGAAACGTATGCGTTGATTCACAAACTTCAGCCGGGAGCTTTAATCGGCAGCAATCACCACAAATTCCCGATCGCTGGCGAAGATTTTCAGATGTACGAACGCGACCTTCCGGGCGAAAACTCGATGGGATTTAACCACACCGGGGCAATGTCGGACTTACCGCTCGAAATGTGCGAAACCATGAATGGTTCATGGGGATTCAACCTGGTTGACAAAGATTACAAATCGACCACCCAACTGCTGCAAACGCTGATTAAAGCTTCAGGATATGGTGCAAACTTCCTTTTGAATACCGGCCCGATGCCAAACGGAAAAATTCAGCCCGAGAATGTTGACACACTTGCAGTAATGGGTAAATGGCTCGATAAATATGGTGAAACCATATACGGAACACGCAAAGGACCTATCAATCCGACGACCTGGGGCGCTTCAACACAAAAAGATGGCAAAGTATATGTGCATGTTTTAAAATGCAATGAAGAAAATCTGTTCATCGGAACGCTTCCAAAAAAACTGAAATCGGCTAAGTTTTTCGATGATCAGTCGGCAGTTAAGTTTAAGGAAACCGAGTTCGGTGTAATCTTGAATATTCCGGCTTCGAAGAAAAAACCAATTGATACCATAATTCAGCTTGAATATTGAGATATATCAGTTGTTAAGCTCTTAAAAAAGCTGTCTGGGTTCAGGCAGCTTTTTTATTTTCAGCTAAATAGCTGCAAAATCCGGAGAACAAACTGAACACATTGACAGAGTTTTACAAAATACAGCAGCTAACTTTGTTCCTTTTTTTGATATATTGGAAATATTTAGAAGAACAAAACGAATGTGTTATTGTTAGTATTTTGATTTTTCTATATTGCATGCGATTAAAATAAAAACCAAAAAATATGTTTGATCTGGATTTAATTACAAAAAGTTATCAGGAATTAAGCGCTAAAATTGAAAAGGCCAAAAAGCACTTAAACAGACCGTTAACCTTATCCGAAAAAATTCTTTACTCCCATTTGTATGGCGATCAACCGGTGAGTGATTTCAAACGTGGAGTTGACTATGTTGACTTTGCACCTGACCGTGTAGCCATGCAAGATGCCACGGCCCAAATGGCTTTGCTGCAATTTATGAACTCGGGAAAGAGCAAAACGGCAGTGCCTTCAACAGTGCATTGCGATCACCTGATTCAGGCCAGTAAAAACGGTTTGGCTGATTTAAATGATGCCATCAAAATCAATAAAGAAGTTTACGATTTTCTGGAATCGGTATCCAATAAATACGGAATTGGTTTCTGGAAGCCAGGCGCGGGGATTATCCATCAGGTAGTACTCGAAAATTATGCCTTCCCTGGGGGAATGATGATTGGAACCGACTCGCACACCGTAAATGCCGGGGGTTTGGGCATGGTTGCCATTGGCGTTGGCGGCGCCGATGCCGTTGATGTGATGGCCGGAATGGCTTGGGAACTTAAATTTCCGAAGTTGATTGGAATTAAACTTACCGGGAAACTGAGTGGATGGGCCGCTCCAAAAGACATTATCCTGAAAGTGGCCGGAATCCTTACTGTAAAAGGCGGAACGGGTGCAATCATTGAATATTTCGGCGAAGGAGCACAATCCATTTCGTGTACCGGAAAAGGAACCATCTGTAACATGGGTGCCGAAGTAGGCGCTACCACATCTACTTTTGGTTACGACGAATCGATGGAACGCTATCTTCGCGCCACGGGTCGTGCTGCTGTTGCCGATTTGGCTAACGAAGTTAAAGAACATTTAACTGCCGATCCTGAAGTTTATGCCAATCCTGAAAAATATTTCGATCAGGTGATTGAAATTAACCTGAACGAGCTGGAACCATATATTAATGGACCATTCACGCCTGACCGCGCTACACCAATTTCAAAAATTGGCGAGGTAGCTAAAGAAAATGGCTGGCCAACTAAAATTGAAGTAGGTTTGATTGGTTCGTGTACCAATTCATCGTACGAAGACATTTCGCGTTCAGCATCGTTGGCTCAACAGGCTGTCGATAAAAAACTGAAGTCGAAAGCTGAATTCACTATTACTCCAGGTTCCGAATTAGTTCGCTACACCATCGAGCGCGATGGTTTTATTAATATTTTCAACCAAATTGGTGCGAGCGTGTTTGCCAATGCCTGCGGACCGTGTATCGGCCAATGGTCTCGTCCCGGTGCAGAAAAAGGTGAGAAGAATACGATTATTCACTCGTTTAACCGCAATTTTTCGAAACGTGCCGATGGCAATCCAAATACCCATGCTTTCGTGGCTTCTCCTGAAATAGTTACCGCACTGGCCATTGCCGGTGATCTGACATTTAATCCGCTAACCGATTACCTGACCAATGAAAATGGCGAAAAGGTAAAACTCGATATTCCTTCAGGACAAGAGCTTCCAACAAAAGGTTTTGCGGTGGAAGATGCAGGATATCAGGCTCCGGCTGAAAACGGTTCTTCAGTAGAAGTTAAAGTTGCTTCGGATTCTTCGAGGCTTCAGTTGCTTCAGCCTTTCGAAGCATGGAACGGCGATAATATTACCGGAGCAAAATTGCTCATCAAGGCCAAAGGAAAATGTACAACCGACCATATTTCTATGGCAGGTCCCTGGTTGCGTTTTCGTGGCCATTTAGATAACATTTCGAACAACATGCTGATTGGTGCTGTGAATGCTTTCAACGAGCAAGCCAACAAGGTTAAAAATCAACTGACTGGCGAATACAGTGAAGTACCGGCTGTTCAACGTGCATACAAAGCCGCAGGATTGGCGACAATCGTTGTTGGCGACCAGAATTACGGTGAAGGATCATCGCGTGAACACGCGGCTATGGAACCTCGTCATTTGGGCGTGAAAGCGGTCATCGTTAAATCGTTTGCCCGTATCCACGAAACTAACCTGAAGAAACAGGGAATGCTCGGCCTGACTTTCGCCAATGAATCAGATTACGACAAAATTCAGGAAGACGATACCTTTAACTTTATCGACCTGAAGGAATTTGCGCCTGGTAAACAATTGACTCTTGAAATCGTTCATGCTGATCAAACCCAAGACACGATCAAATTGAACCACACATACAATCAACAACAAATCGACTGGTTTAAAGCCGGTTCAGCATTAGATTTAATTCGCAAACAAAACCTTTAATAATACATTAATAAAACAACCACATAGGCACATAGTACACATAGATTTAATTTTTCTATGCGAACGATGTGTCTATGTGGTAAAAAAAACTAAAGATGATTGAAAAGATTAAAGTACAAAACCCTGTAGTAGAGTTAGACGGAGATGAAATGACCCGTATTATCTGGTCTTTAATTAAGGAAAAACTGATTTTCCCATACCTCGATATCGACATCAAATACTTCGATCTGGGAATGGAGTACCGCGATGAAACAAACGATCAGGTAACCATTGATGCAGCCAATGCCATCAAAAAATATGGAGTAGGCATTAAATGCGCCACCATTACTCCCGACGAGGCTCGTGTAGAAGAATTTGGCCTCAAAAAAATGTGGAAATCGCCGAACGGAACCATCCGTAATATTTTGGACGGTACAGTTTTTCGCGAACCAATCATCATCAGCAATATTCCAAGGTTAGTACCAGGGTGGAAACAGCCGATTTGCATTGGCCGTCACGCATTTGGCGACCAGTACCGTGCCACCGACTTTGTAACCAAAGGTAAAGGTAAACTCACCATTACATTCACTCCTGAAGACGGCAGCAAAGAAACATCATTCGAAGTTTATGATTTTGCAGGCGATGGCGTAGCAATGGCTATGTACAATACCGACGAGTCGATCACCGGATTTGCACGGGCCTGTATGAATCAGGCGTTGGTTAAAAAATGGCCGCTTTATCTTTCAACAAAAAATACCATCCTGAAAAAGTACGATGGACGGTTCAAGGACATCTTTCAGGATATTTTCGATACTGAATTCAAGGAAGCTTTTGCTGAAGCAGGAATTACCTACGAACATCGTTTAATCGACGATATGGTGGCTGCCTGTATGAAATGGGAAGGTGGATTTGTTTGGGCCTGCAAAAACTACGATGGCGATGTTCAGTCGGACACCGTTGCACAGGGATTTGGTTCACTCGGCTTAATGACTTCAACATTGGTTACTCCTGATGGCAAAACCATGGAAGCAGAAGCTGCTCATGGCACAGTAACCCGCCATTATCGGATGCACCAACAGGGCAAGCCAACTTCGACCAACCCGATTGCCTCGATTTATGCCTGGACACGTGGCCTGGCTTTCCGTGGAAAACTGGATGGAACTCAAAATTTAATTGATTTTGCTGAAGCTCTTGAACAAGTTTGTGTTGAAACCGTTGAAGAAGGCAAAATGACCAAAGATTTAGCCCTGATTGTATACGGCAGTGAACTGAAAACGGAAAATTACCTGACTACAGAAGAATTTCTGGATGCATTAGATACCAACCTTCAGAAGAAATTGAAGTAAACAGTCGCAGTTTTCGGAGACCTTCTGGGTTAGTCTTAATAATCAGTTATTCAATCATTCAACAAATATGAGCCATACCATTCAATACCAACACGGTAAAATCATCGTTCCCAATGAGCCAACAATTCCATTTATCGAGGGCGATGGCATTGGGAAAGACATCACAGAACCAAGTCAACGGGTCATTAATGCTGCCGTAAAGAAAGCTTATGGAACAACCAAAAAGTTGATCTGGAAAGAAGTTCTGGCTGGTAAAAAAGCTTTTGAATTGACCGGAAATTATATGCCTGATGAAACGCTGGAAGCATTTAAGGAATATCTGGTTGGAATTAAAGGTCCGCTTGAAACACCTGTTGGTGAAGGTATCCGTTCGTTAAATGTAGCGCTGCGCCAAACCTTAGACCTGTATGTTTGTCTTCGGCCGATCCGTTGGTTTAAGGGAGTCCCCTCGCCTGTACGTTTTCCGGAGCTGGTTGATATGCATATATTCAGGGAAAATACCGAGGATATTTACGCGGGTATCGAATTCATGACTGGTGACAGCAAGGCTATAAAATTCCGCGATTTTCTGATTAATGAAATGGGTGTAGACAAAATTCGTTTTCCGGAGAGTAGTTCGTTTGGAGTGAAACCGGTTTCAAAAGAAGGCTCAGAACGACTGATTCGTGCTGCCATAAAATATGCCATAGATCGGGAACTACCTTCTGTGACGATCGTTCACAAAGGGAACATTATGAAATTTACTGAGGGTGCGTTCAAGAACTGGGGGTACGAACTGGCCGAAGCTGAATTTACTCATCAGACTTTTACGTGGAAAAAGTACAAACTAATTGAACAGGAAGAAGGACCGGAAGCCGCTAAAACTGCACTGTCAAAGGCGAAAGGAATGGGGAAGGTCATCATAAAAGATGTGATTACCGATGCATTTCTTCAGGAAAGTTTATTACACCCGTTTGATCATTCGGTAATTGCAACCATGAACCTGAATGGCGACTACATTTCAGACCAATTGGCGGCTATGGTTGGCGGCATAGGCATTTCGCCGGGGGCAAACATCAATTACAACAGCGGCTATGCCATTTTTGAAGCTACACACGGAACAGCTCCCAACATTGCCGGAACAGGTAAAGCTAATCCCGGATCATTAATTCTTTCAGGAGCCATGTTACTCGAATATTTAGGTTGGTATGAGGCTGCCGAACACATCTATGATGCTATGGAACATACTTTTTCGAAACGAAAAGTAACGTCTGATTTGTTTAGTATGATGGAAGGTGCAACATTATTATCGACCTCGAAATTTGCAGATGAGATTATCCGAAATATTCATTAATTTAGAAAAGTTATTCTGAACAAAAACTAAAAATCAAAGATATGGAATACATTAAAAACCGGTTCTATGAAAAAGCCATGAAAAGCATGGCTGATCTTCAAAAGCTCAGAAAAGAACATGGAGATGTAGTTCTTGGTCAGGTAACCATCGACCAGGTGCTTTCTGGCATGAAAGGCATTCCCGCGTTATTAACCGAAACTTCAAAGTTGGATGCGAACGAAGGTATCCGCTTCCGTGGTTTTTCTCTTCCTGAATTACAGGAAAAACTTCCGAAATTGGATGACGCCGGCGAACCACTTCCTGAAGGATTATTTTACCTGATGATGATCGGTGAAATTCCGGAGAAGGAAGATGTGATCAATATTTCGAAGGATTGGGCCACGCGAGCACACGTACCACAGCATGTATTCGATGTGATTGATGCGCTGCCAAAGAACAGCCGCCCGATGACCCAGTTCAGTACTGCTATTCTATCGATGGCGTATGATTCGGTTTTCCAGAAAGCTTACCGTGCAGGTGTTAATAAAAAGTTCTACTGGGACTTTATGTACGAAGACGTGATGACCTTGATCGCCCGTCTTCCGCGCATTGCAGCCTATATTTACCGCCGCATTTATCACAATGGAAACCACATCGAACCAAATCCGAATTTGGACTGGGCCGGAAACCTGGCGCACATGATGGGCTACGATTCGGTTGAAGTCAAACGTTTGCTTCGTTTGTATATGGTCATCCATGCCGACCACGAGGGAGGAAATGTTTCGGCTCACGCAACCCATCTGGTGGGCTCAGCGCTTAGTAATGCCTATTATGCCTATTCAGCCGGAATGGTTGGATTAGCAGGCCCATTGCATGGTTTTGCCAATCAGGAAGTAATGGACTGGATTGCAGAAATGCTTGGAGAACTTGGAACCGACGAACCTACTGATCCACAAATTGCAGCCTACATTGAAAAAACGTTGATTCAGGGTCGTGTTGTTCCGGGTTATGGTCACGCTGTGCTACGTATTACTGATCCTCGTTTTACCGTTCAGCAAAAATTTGCTGAAAAATACATTGTCAACGATAGTTTGATTAATACAGTAAATGCCATTTATCGCGTGGCTCCGCCTATCCTGGAAGCTACCGGAAAAATTAAAAATCCTTGGCCAAACGTAGATGCTTTCAGCGGTGCGCTGCTGAACCACTATGGAATTACCGAATCGAGTTTCTATACCGTTTTATTTGGTGTATCGCGCTCGCTGGGTGTAATGGCCTCTTTGGTTTTCGACCGTTTCTACGGACTACCGATTGAACGTCCAAATTCACAAACAATGGAATGGTTCCTAAACAAAGCAGGAATAACAAGAGAAGAGTAACTGTGTAATGTTCATAGCAAAAAGGGTGAAGAGGCTGTCGCGAAAGTGTTCAGCCTCTTTTTTTTTCGCCCTAAATATGGACAATGGTGCATATAAAATAAAAAAACCGGATGTAAAAATCCGGTTTGATTCAAATATAGAGCGATAAGATTTGTAGTGAAATGATAATATCTTTTAGTATCATTCAAAAGATCGAGGAAACAAAATGAATTACATCAGCCTCAGTAATAGAATAAAAAATTAAGAGTTTAGATCATCAAACTCCAGCTTGGTATAGTCTTTTGAAAAACTAACCTCTTCAAGAACTTTTTCATCTGTAACTTCTAACTCGCCGAGTTCATCAGATTGATCTACAAATTCATCTTGCTGGTTCTGATCAATAAAAGTGATTACTTCCTGCAAACCTTCAATGAATTTTTCAAAATCTTCCTTGTAAAGGAAAATCTTGTGTTTCTCAAAATGAAAGTTTCCATCCTGTTCAAATCTTTTTTTGCTTTCAGTAATTGTCAGGTAAAATTCGTCTCTTCTCGTTGATTTTACATCGAAAAAATAGGTTCTTTTCCCAGCTCTGACAGATACAGAGTAAATCTCTTCTCTGAATTTACTGTCGTTTTCCAACCGATCCTCATTTTTTTCAAAATCTTCCATCTTTCTCTTTTTAAGTAAATTCCATTCTTATTACATCAAAAATAAAAAAAATATTTGATAAATATCAATAAATGTTAACAAACACCATAACATAAAAACTTTCGAATATGGAAAGTAATACTTTCAAAGCTTAAACTCTTCCTGATTAAAATGTATGATTTTAACCGGTGTAAACGAAAGATTCAATACTGGAATTTCAGATAACAGGTTATTTGCCGGTATAGTATTTCATAGCATCAGGCAAAAAACCTTTAATGGCGTCGATCCGGTTTTGTTCCAATGGATGCGTGCTTAAAAACTCAGGATTTTTCGCAGTTGAATTGGCTGCCATCCGTTCCCAAAAACCAATGGCTTCATTTGGATTATATCCGGCAATTGCCATAAAAATCAGACCTAGTTTATCTGCTTCATATTCATGCGTGCGCGAATAAGGTAACATTACGCCATACTGTGCCCCCAATCCGTAAGCCGATTGAAAAATCGCCTGTGTTTTTTCAGGTTTGGTTTTAATGGCTTCGGTAAGAGCGACACTACCAAACTGAACCAGCATTTGCTGACTCATCCGTTCGTTACCGTGACGAGCAACTGCATGAGCTATTTCGTGACTCATCACGACAGCAACTCCGGCATCATTTTTTGTCATCGGCAGAATACCGGTATAAAAAACAACTTTACCACCGGGCATACACCAGGCATTGGGTTCGGCATTTTCAACCAAATTAAACTCCCATTTAAAATCAGCAATACGATCGGCAAACCCATTGTCGTTGAGATATTTTTCAACGGCAACCGACATTTTTGCACCAACTCTTTTAACCATGTCTGTTTGAGTCTTATTAGCTGCCGGCTTATTGGTCTGAAGAAACTGACTATAATTTGTCAGACTCATTTCAACCATGTTAGACTCTGGCAAAAGGCTTACTTGTTTACGGCCAATCAAAGGAACAGTGGTACAGGACTGAAATGTCAAAATAACTGATAACAAACCTACTTTGACTAAATTATTTCTAAAATACGTTTTCATGGGACTATCTTTTTTATTTTAAATATAAACAAATGCAACAAAAAAAAGGTGCAAAAAAGCACCTTCTATTTTTCAGAAATCTAATTTCTTATTACTTTTTTGCTGCAATCAATGTATTTAGCAAAAGTGAAACCCTTGTCATAGGCCCTACTCCACCAGGAACAGGAGTAATATAGGAACACTTTGGAGCCACTTCATCAAATTTTACATCGCCCTTCAAACGCCATCCTGATTTTGTTTCAGGTGCATCAACCCGGGTTGTTCCCACGTCAATAACCACGGCTCCTTCTTTTACCATATTGGCTTTAATAAATTCAGGATAACCCAGAGCAGCAATCAGAATATCGGCTTCAGCACAAACTTTATCAAGGTCTTTAGTCTGGCTGTGCGCTACTGTAACTGTTGCATTTACACTTTTCTGCGACATGAGGATACTCAGCGGACGGCCAACAATATTGCTTCGTCCAACGATCACGCAATTTTTGCCTGAAGTTGGTATCTGATATCTTTTAAGCAGTTCTACGATCCCAAATGGGGTTGCTGATAGAAAAGCGGGCATACCCAAAACTAATCTGCCCACATTTTCAGGATGAAATCCATCGACATCTTTACGTGGGTCGATTGCTTCAATAATTTTCTGCTCCGAAATGTGTTTTGGCAGTGGTAACTGAACGATGAAGCCATCTAAATCAGCATCAGCATTCAATTCGGCAACTTTTGCAAGCAACTCATCTTCTGTTACATTATCTTCGAAACGAACCAGCGACGACCGGAAACCAACCTCTTCGCAATCTTTAATCTTGAATGCAACATATGTTTCGCTGCCACCGTCGTGACCGACCAAAACAGCAGCCAAATGAGGAGCTCTCTTCCCTGAAGCAACGATCTGTTTAACTTCAACCGCTATTTCCTTTTTTATTTCGTCAGCTGTTTTTTTTCCATCAATTAATATCATAGACAAACTATTTTAAAATTATCGTTTAGCTCCGGCGTTTCCCATCATCCGGTTTAGATTTTTGCCCTGAGAAACGATTTTCATCATTTTTCGGGTCTCGGCAAACTGTTTAATTAACCGGTTTACTTCCTGAATATTTGTACCAGATCCATCGGCAATACGTTTCCGACGCGAACCATTCAATAAACTCGGATCTTCGCGTTCAGCAACTGTCATTGAATAAATAATGGCTTCAATGTGCTTAAATGCGTCGTCTTCAATTTCAACATCTTTCAATGCTTTTCCCATTCCAGGAATCATTCCGGCCAGGTCTTTCAGGTTGCCCATCTTTTTGATTTGCTGAATCTGCTTCAAAAAGTCGGTAAAGCTGAACTGGTTTTTAGCTAATTTCTGCTGAAGTTTCCGGGCCTCTTCTTCGTCGAATTGCTCTTGAGCCTTCTCTACCAGCGAAACAATATCACCCATGCCGAGAATACGGTCGGCCATACGTTCAGGGTGAAAATTATCAAGTGCATCAAGCTTTTCGCCTGTACCTACAAACTTAATTGGTTTATCAACAACCGAACGTATAGAAAGGGCAGCACCACCGCGGGTATCACCATCTAATTTGGTCAGAACCACACCGTCGAAGTCGAGCCTGTCGTTGAATTCCTTGGCAGTATTCACGGCATCCTGACCAGTCATGGAATCGACAACAAAAAGGATTTCATGAGGTTTAACGGCGTCCTTCACGGCACTAATCTCATTCATCATTTCCTGATCGATCGCTAAACGGCCTGCGGTATCAATAATCACTACATCGTTACCCTGCAATTTAGCCTGGCGAATAGCCTCCAAAGCAATCTTCACCGGATTCTTGCTTCCATCTTCAGTGAAGACGGGAACACCTATTTGCTGTCCGAGAACTTTAAGCTGCTCAATAGCCGCTGGTCTGTAAACGTCGCAGGCAACCAATAAAGGATGACGTCCCTTCTTGCTTTTCAGCATTTTGGCCAACTTTCCGGAGAAAGTAGTTTTTCCTGACCCCTGAAGTCCAGCAATCAAAATAACCGCAGGACTTCCCTTTAAATTGATGTCGACAAACTTTCCACCCATCAGTTCGGCCAACTCGTCGTGAACGATCTTAACCATTAACTGACTTGGTTTAACCGCATTCAATACATCCATGCCCAGCGCTTTTTTCCGGACATTTTCTGTAAATGACTTGGCTATTTTAAAGTTCACGTCAGCATCAAGTAATGCACGACGCACCTCTTTTAAAGTTTCAGCAACATTTATTTCGGTAATTTTTCCCTGACCTTTCAGAAGTTTAAACGACCGTTCCAGCTTTTCATTCAGATTCTCAAACATATCTTATCAGAAATAATTCGTGTGTTTTTGTTTTGTTTTTAATTTCCACATGGAACTCGTCATTAGTCTATTGCTTATGCCTAGTTTCAATCTGTAAAAACTCTTGCAAAAATATAAAAATATGCCATAGAGCTCTTCAAACTTAAAATTTAAAAATAATCGTTTTTTGAGGGTTACCTTTCTCCTGCTTTGGGAATAAAATAGCGAATATGGTTTAGTTTGTTATCGTAAGCAAAATGGCAAAATGTTATACAAACTATTACGGATTGATCTTTAATTGTCCTGTTGGAATCGAAAAAGTCGATTGTGATTTTAAAACGATAAGGCAATTAGACGCAAAAGAAAGAATAACTTATTACAATGCTCTGACTGAACAAGAAAAAGACTCATTAATTGAAAAACATCAGCAGTGTCTTTCCGTCAGAGAAAAAAAAGACCCTTTTTCACGAATCGCAATAATGTAGATTGAATGGGAGCCGCCTGGCTCCCATCTACTTTTTATAGGATATCTGATTCATTCCACATTCTAAAAAAAATCAATTTAATCCGGAAAATTTCAGCTAAGTTTATCTCATGTAAGTTCAATTTGTGACTAATTTTGTACAATTGAATGGTAAACATATAGAATCATCACAACCATGCTTCTGTAAAAATATCAATCTACAAAGCAGTTGATTACTATTAAGCATTTCAAATATTTTAACCTTAATAAGAATAAAAACATATTTCAAATTTCTAAATCAATTAATAGTTAGATCATGTATAATTTTGAATACCAAAATCCGGTAAAAATCATCTTCGGCAAAGGTGAAATTAAAAAAGTTGGAATAAATATTCCTACAGGAGCGAAAATATTACTCACCTATGGAGGTGGCAGTATTTTCAAAAACGGTGTTTACGATCAGGTGAAAGCATCAATTAAAGACTTCGATGTAGTTGAGTTTGGTGGAATTGAGCCCAATCCACGTTACGAAACACTGATGAAAGCTGTTGAAGTCGTCAAAAAGGAAAATATTACATATTTACTTTCGGTTGGAGGGGGTTCTGTTCTCGATGGAACAAAATTCATTGCTGCAGCTGCGCTTTTCACAAATGGCGATCCTTGGAAAATCTTATCCAGACAAGCTCCGGTACTCGATGCTATTCCAATCGGAGCAGTGTTAACTCTTCCGGCGACTGGTTCCGAAATGAATGGGGGTTCGGTCGTTACGAAAGCTGAAACCAAAGAAAAGCTCTCGTTTATATCGCCAAAAGTTATGCCTCGATTTTCCGTTCTCGATCCGGAAGTCATTTTCTCATTACCTGAGAAACAGGTGGCAAACGGAATTGTAGACGCTTTTGTTCATGTGATTGAGCAATACCTTACATTTCCGGTTAATTCGCCAATTCAAGACCGGTTTGCTGAGAGTATTCTGAAAACCCTGATTGAAGAAGGACCAAAAGTACTGGCGAACCGAAATAACTACGATGCTGCCGCTAATTTCATGTGGAGTGCAACTATGGCACTGAATGGATTGATTGGTGCTGGTGTTCCACAGGACTGGGCAACTCACATGATTGGACATGAGCTTACAGCTTATCACGGAATTGACCATGCGCAAACTCTTGCAATTGTTCTTCCTGGAATCATGCACATTAAACGTGATCAGAAGAAAGATAAGATTTTGCAGTTAGGCGAACGTGTTTGGGGCGTATTGGATGGAACTGATGATGAACGGATTGATGAAACGATCCGGAAAACTGTAGGATTCTTTGAGTCGGTAGGAATTCAGACTAAATTACCTGATTATTCAGTTACATCAGAAACCATCGACACCATTTGTACCCGATTCAAGAACAGAGGCTATAAAGTGGGTGAAAAAGCGAATATTGGTCCTGATGAGATTCGCCTGATTCTCGAAGACAGGCTATAAATAACCATGGTCATTAGGAACGGGATTTTCCTATTCCTAATGACTTTTTCTAAATTTATTGAAGTAATTCTTTGGCAGTTTCCAATGCAGTAGCCGAATAATTTTCGCCGCTTAACATCTGGGCAATCTCTTCAACCCGCTCCTGCTCGCTCAGTTTTTTTATCGAAGTAAAAGTCTGATCGTCAAGATCAAATTTGTAAACCTTATAATGATGGTTTCCTTTAGCCGCAATTTGAGGCAAATGGGTAATATTTAGTACCTGAACAGTTTTTGACATTTGCTCCAGTATCTGGCCCATTTTTACAGCAATTTCGCCCGAAACACCGGTATCAATTTCATCAAAAACAATGGTTGGCAACGAACGTGCATCGGCTATCAATGTCTTGATTGCCAACATCAAACGAGACATCTCACCTCCTGAAGCGATTTTACCTATCTCTTGCAATTCCTGATTTTTATTGGCAGAAAACATAAAACTTACTTCATCAAGTCCCGAGTGCGAAAACTCGGACAAATGACTAAATTTAAGCTGCAGCGCGGCGTTTGGAATACCGACATTCCGAAGAATATCAATTACTTTATTTTCAATTTTGGTAGTAACAGCTTTACGTTTGAGCGAAATCTTGCCGGCTAGTTCAGTCAATATTTTCTTTTGAGCAACTATTTCATTTCTATATTTTTCAATATCCTGATCATAAGAGCTAACCAACTGGATTTTAGCCTCAAAATCAGACTGAATTTGTAAAAGCTCAGCCACAGTTGAAACCCGATGCTTTTGTTGCAACGAATAGATCATGTCGAGACGTTGATTAACCTGTTCAATCTTCTCCGGATTGTTTTCAGTCCGATCTTCAATAACTGAAGATTCGGAAGCCAAATCCTTTAATTCGAGATATACCGTTTCCATTCGGCTATAGATCTGATCAGCTTCAGGAAGTACTGCCCGTAGTTTCCCAATACTGGTGAGATTTTCTTTTAAAATTGAAAGAACCGAACGTTCATCTTCGCTGAGTGCCAGGTAAGTCTGTCCAAAAACTAACCGGATTTCCTCCGCATGAGTTAATTTTTCAAGCAAAAGCTCCAGCTCTGATTGTTCGTTTTGAACCAACTTTGCCTCATAGAGTTGCTGAAACTGAAATTGGTAATAATCCAGATCTTTTTTCGACTGCTCGGCCTGCAATAGCGATTTATTCAGGCTTTCCTGAAGTGAAAGATAAGTTTTAAATTCAGATGAGTACGTTTTAAGTATTTCACCATTTCCTGCAACCAGATCAACAACCCTTAGCTGATAATTCTTTTCATTCAAATCCAGATTCTGATGCTGCGAGTGAATATCAATTAGTTTCAGGCCCAAATCATAAAGCACTTTAACATTTACCGGAGTATCATTAATAAATGCCCTTGACTTTCCCTGAGGAGTAATTTCACGCCTTAAAATGGTAACATCGTCATAATCGAGTTCGTTCTCAGAGAAGAAATTTTGTATGCCGTAATTCCTAATGTCGAAAATTCCTTCAGCCGAACATTTTTCAGCTTTATCTCTTAAAACCGAAGAATCTGCACGCTGACCGATAATTAGTCCGAGGGCACCCAACAAAATTGATTTACCCGCACCGGTTTCGCCGGTCAGGATATTTAAATCTCCACTAAAATCAATGATCAGTGAATCAATTAAAGCGTAATTTTTTATTGAAAGGGACTTTAGCACAAGAACTTGCAAATTAGATTAATGATCGAATAGTAAAACAAGGTATTTTCAACCCGATCATAAAGATAGCAGTTTATTCAAACATCAAAAGCTCTCCGATTTTAAAATCTTTTCATATTTGGTACCATTCGAAGGATCGCATTCATTCAAAAGAACAGAAACGCGATTTTTTTCGTCAGGAAACCCTTTAGAAAAGACATTGACCAACTCGTCTGATTTGGCATCAAAAAATACCTGAAGTATATATAATGATGGACGTGAACGGAAGACTTTCTGAATGGATTTGAGCGATTCGGCAATGGCAGCCCTTCCTTCAGGAGCTTTTTCATACATTAAATCAAGTCCCTGTCGGTGATACTGATAAGTACAGCTTCTGAATCCAGAATATGATTTATTTAAAATATTCTCTGTCAACCAATAACGGTTACGTTCACTTTCGTAGGCTTTCCACCCTTTTTCGCGGGCGCTTTGCGAATTATTTACAATCATTTGCGCCTTCTGGAAGAATTCAGTTCCACCTTCCGGCGAAAACGAATCGTAATCCATTCCTAAAATGACATAGGCATAATAGGCCAGAATATTGGTCAGATTATCTTTATTCGAAGTTTCATTAAACTCCAGCGTCTGGTACTCAATATATTTAGCATGGAAATCGTTATCCTTAATATTCAGAAGGATGGTTTCGTATGACGAATTAAAAACAGGTCGGCGTGCCTGAACCTGAATGGTACCTTTGAATTCATCAGACGAAATCTGCTCATCGAGATTGATGAAGAAACTGCATTCAATCCGTTCGTCCATGGCAAATTTCTGATCAGTCCATTTTCGGTTATTCATGAATTCGTACAAATCAGATTGCATGGTTTCGAACATCGTTCGGTTAGCTCCCTGAATTTTTTGTGCCGATATACTGATATTGCAGCGTAATTCCTGGGCAATCAGCTTTCCTTGCGCGATGAAAATAAGTGCAAAAAATAGATAGATTCTTCTCATACCAGCCATTTAACCGAATTAGTTTTGTTTCTGATTAATCCTGAAATCGTTCGTTCAAATCCATTTCTGACATGATTTGGGCAACAATATCTTTGGCAACTTCAGTCTTTGTTTTTAACTCAAAAAAAGTCTGATTATTGTCTTTATCGATTATAGTAATTTTATTGGTATCAACTTCAAAACCGGCGCCTGCATCTTTCATCGAATTTAAAACAATGAAATTCAAATTCTTACGCTTTAACTTTGAATAGGCATTGATTAACTCATCATTGGTTTCGAGTGCAAAACCAACCAGAATTTGTTTACTGGTCTTAATCTTTCCCAGATCACCGGCAATGTCATTTGTTGGTTTCAATTGAATAATAAGGTCATCGTTTCCTCGTTTCAGCTTGTTTTCAGAATAGCTTTCGGGTGTAAAATCAGCAACAGCAGCGCACATTACAGCGCCATCTGCTTCAGGGAAAATACGCATACACTGTTCGTGCATTTGAGTAGCCGATTCAACCTGTACTATTTGTATTTGGGGATTGATGTTTTTTATATGAACTGGCCCTGAAACCAAGGTGACCTTAGCTCCACAAGCAGAAAGTTCATTGGCAATGGCATAACCCATTTTTCCTGAAGAGTAATTTCCGATAAAACGAACCGGATCTATCTTTTCGTAAGTAGGTCCAGCAGTAATCAAAAAATGTTTATTCAGCAGTTTTTTTTTTTGACTGAAGAATTTGACAACTTCTTCTACAATAACTTCTGGTTCTTCCATTCGACCTTTGCCATGCAAACCACTGGCAAGTGCTCCTTCTCCCGGCTCAATGATCTGATTTCCGTAGGATCGCAAAATTTCGATATTGGCCAGATTGGCCGGATGCTGGAACATATCCAAATCCATTGCAGGAGCAATCATCACCTGACATTTAGCCGACAAGTATGTTGTAATCAAAAGATTATCCGCAATTCCACGAGCCATTTTACCCAATGTAGCAGTAGTTGCAGGAGCAATCAACATCAAATCGGCCCACAAACCCATATCAACATGCGAATGCCATGTTCCATCATTAGCCGAAAAGAACTCGGATGCAACGGGTTTGCCGGAAAGTGCCGACATTGTTAAAGGGGTGATAAATTCTTTAGCCGCAGGGGTCATCACCACCTGAACTTCTGCTCCTTCTTTCACTAAACCCCTTAAAAGTATAGCTGCCTTGTAGGCAGCTATACTTCCGGTAATCCCTAAAACAATATGTTTTCCTGACAACCTCATATAAAGATTGCTATTATAATTCCTTGTTACGGTTCTCCTTAGCAGGATTACGATGATAAATCTGATTGTTAACAAATTCTTCGTAAGCAATCAAAGTTGGTTTTGGAAGACGTTCGTAGTACTTTGAAATCTCAATTTGTTCGCGATTTTCAAATACTTCTTCCAAATTATCGGTATAAGATGCAAACTCCTGTAACTTCTGGCTCAATTCTTCTTTCATCTCAGAAGCAATCTGATTTGAACGTTTTGCCAAGATCATGACAGTTTCATAAATATTTCCTGTACGGCTCTCCAATTCTCTTAAATCCCTCGAAATAGTTGTAGATTCTGCTTTTGTTTTCTTAAAATCCATATGATCTAAATTTTTGAATCCGGTTTATAATTTAACAACTTTGCTGTTGTTTCATGATACTTTTCAACTTCTTTCCGGTACTTGCTCTCCGGATATTCGTCGACAAAGGTAAAATATTCATCCAATGCAGAACTCAATCGTTCGTGCTTTTTTTCTTCAACACTTCGTATTGCAAGCAAATACTTTGCTTTTAGCAGCATGTACATCAATTCTTCACGGTATTTTGTATCCGGAAAATCTTTCAATGATGACGACAATGCGACGACCGCAGCCTTGTAATTGTCCAAATCGAAATAAAGTTTGCCACTTAAATACGATTTGTAAACCATTTTGTCGCGCAATTCAATGATTAACCGTGTAGCTTCATCAACTCTGGTTGATTTTGGGTATAAATTGATGAACAACTGTAAAGCATCGATGGCATTTTGGGTAACCGCCTGATCAAGACGAGGTGTTGGTGAATCCAGGTAAAAACAGTATCCAACCATGTATTGCGATTCTTCGGCAAATTCACTTCTTGGAAACTCTTTAATCAAGGACTTAAAATAATGTCCGGCCATCATATTATCTTTCAACCCAAACTGACTCTTGGCAAAATAATAATATACCTTGTCGGCCCGGCTTGTACCTCTTACGATACCTATAAGCTCTTTCAGAAGCGTTGAAGAACGAACAAATTCTCCATTTTCGTAATATTCCAAAGCTTTTTTGTACTTAAATTCATAATCGGTGCTTTTTACCACCTTATTATAATCAGTACAACTACTCAGCAATAATACAAAAACAATAACAATGGGTGTGAAATTTCTCATTTTCATTAACATGGCGCAAAGATATATTTTTTAAACAAATTTTCAGGCCGAAAAATAGAATGAATTATTCAGAATACCGCCCTGTTTAGT
>JAHEYT010000069.1 GCA_023251455.1 Bacteroidota bacterium | reverse complement strand
AGGTACCACTATCGCAGCCAATAAATTTCCAATACAAAAAACCTCCAACAGCACCACTAATGGTAAACCCGAGTTTGTACCAGAAATTTTTGCTTCTCTTCATTTCAAATCTGATTAGGCTTATGAAACACCACGTTTTCGGATATGTTCGAGGCGGGGAAATAAATAATGAATATCAGCCATAGATATTTTTGATACCACAGAAATATCTTTCAGTCCTGAATAAGCCTGAAATTTGAACAAAACCCATATATTGAAATGCGTTTAGCGGATGAATTCCTGCCGGATTGGATTAAAGCTGTCGATTAAACGAGCTGTTGCAGACAGAATTTTTACCGTATGTTTCTTGCCCGAAGCAACCGCAAACATGTCGCCAGCCTGAAGATGTTGATCTGGTTCTCCTTCGCAGTAAAAAATAATCTCTCCTGAAGCTAAATAGCAGGTTTGCTCGTGTGTATGCGAATGAAATGGCTCTGCTTCGGCCCAAGGACCGTCGGTAAAATCGACGATAACAGTCATTAAATTTGAAGTGTAGATATTGCGACGCTCCAGACCTTCGCGAACGATTTCAGGAGTACTTTCTGAGAATTTTAGAACAGGCATATCTAAATTGGTTAAATTGTTGTCATTAAGTCATTCAATAGTCATTTGTCGTCTTTTAGATTCGAGTTACAGCTGCTTTTCTACGAACGACGCGAAGCAATTGACCACAAATGACTACATATTTTTTAAATGAACTACTGCGACTGAATACTATTTCATTACTTTCTTAATCTGCTTCTGGCTCATACAGTCCTGAAAAACAAGTAGCGAATATTTCAGCACTAAAGGTTGGTCGAATGGAATGGCTACCGGGTTTCGTCCCGGAAATGCTGCATTTTGCATACTTGCAGTTTTCCGGATGATCCAACTCGTTGACGGCGCCGGATTGGATGGATCGCTCCAAATAGCTAATCCGCCTTGTTTCTCGCCATTCAAAAAAGCGCCACTTACAACCATTGAATTCCCTGCTTCGGTGGCTGTATTTACTGGTTCTATCACACCTTTTTCACCTGAGAAAGTCACATCGGCAGGCAATTTCAATCGGGCCGAAAATCCACTGTAACCCTTTTCATCGTCAGAGCCACCAATACTTAACCGGTCGGTCAGCGCTTTCAGCCTGATTTCAAAATCTATGCGCCTGTAATTTCCGGTTTTAGGATGGATGGTAATTTTGGTATCTTCTTTCATGTAAGCTTTTTCACCATTTTTCCACAATGGAGATCTCCATTCGACTGTTGTGTTTAATGACCCAACTCCTTTTTGAAGCATAAACTCAAAGTTGATAACCTTTTGCTGAAAATTTTTCAATTCCCATCCGTCGGAAACCTGTTTATTGTTGATTAAAATCTGATGCCACGCCCAAAAAATGCCGCGATGATGTGGGTGATCGGCCGGAAAATCTTCTGTAATCCTTGAACCATCAGGCCCATAAAGTGGATGGATATAATTGCAGCGGCTGTATTCACCATTCTTATCTTTTGGACTTCGCTGGTAAAAAAAGATACTGTCTTTTCCTTCCATAAAAAGGAAACCACCTTGTTTCACCACCATATTGATTTGAGCTTTTCCGGTAAACGAAAAGAATATCAACAGAATAACAGGTATCAGCTTAAGCATTCGTATAGTTTTAGTTTTTTAGCGTCACGAAAATACAAAAAAAAGAAAACTCCCTGAATGAATCAGGGAGTTTATACTATCGTCAATTTAACTGATTACCTTTTAAAGCTTCGGTTCCCAACCTTTTTGATATTCGCGACCCCAAAGTTTCATACCATCTTTGTCGAGAATATGACCGTTTTCAGTATTCACTTTATACGATTTGTTGATGCGATACGAAATATTGGCATAATGACACATCATCTGGCTGATTGCACCTTCTTCAATCGGCGAGTTCAATTTGTTTTCTGTTCCGCGGATGACATTGAAAAAGTTAGCTACGTGCGAGTCAGTCATGTCGCCACCACCGCCAAGAGCAGTTCCGGCTTCGCTACCTGACGATTTGCTGTCTTTTACCTTCTTGCCTTTTCTATCGAAAAGCGTATAGCCTTCGCGGTTAATAAATGCAGATCCTTCCGAACCATAAACAATTGTTCCGCGATCGGCGCCATAAGTCAGGTGACCATTGCGGCTCTTGCCATCCCATTTAATAATTTTGTTTCCCGGGAAACGGAAAGTAGCGTCCATGGTGTCGTACATTTCCCAGCCATCGTTCAAAAAATGGCGTTTTGCAGCTTCCACTTCCACCTGTTCAGGATATTTAACCTGAAGCGCCCAACGTGCAATATCCAGCTCGTGAGTGGCGTTGTTACCGGTTTCGGCAGTTCCCCAGTTCCAGCCATACCAATGCCAGTTGTAATCCCAAATATCGTGCATGTATTCCTGATGTGGCGCTGGTCCCTGAAACAATTCCCAATCCAGACCATCCGGAACCGGTGCTTTTTTAGGAACCGGACATTCGCCGCGCATGTTGGCATAAAAGGCAACTGCTTTGTAAACATCACCAATGGCTCCTTTATGAATTTCAGAGATAATTTCCTGCGATTCTTTGGCCGAACGCTGCTGATTTCCCATTTGTACTACCTTGCCGTATTTCTTCTGAAAAGCTACCAGCAATTCGCCTTCGCGAGGGTTGTGACTGCATGGTTTTTCAATGTAAACATGTTTACCAGCCTGCATAGCCATCCAGGTGCCCGGAGCGTGCCAGTGGTCGGGTGTTGCGTTGAAAATGGCATCAACACTTTGGTCGTTCCATACTTCATGAATATCGTTGACCAATGTAGCTTTTCCTGAAACTTTTCCGTTCAGGTCCTTCCCTACCTTTTCGCGCTGTTTTTTCATTACATCGCAGATATAGGCTACATCCACATTATTTTTTTTATCCTGAAGCGCGGCATAATAAGCTCCAACCCTGCGACCACATCCCATCAACGCGATATTCAGGCGGTTGTTGGCCCCAACAATACGCGAATAACTTTTTGCACTGAAGCCTGAGGCCATTCCTCCAATACCAATTCCGGCTGCGCCAACGGCGACATTGCGAATAAATTCCCTACGATTTGTACTCATGTTTCTATTGATTTAGTTGTTATAGTTTTCTGATTTTTAAACTTCTGAATTTAACCTGATCGTTATGGTATTGCAGTAAAATGGGAGTTTCTTTCACCATGCCAAAATCTTTGAATTCGGCATATTTACTGCGTGCAACCAAGGCTTTGTAAATGTTAGATCCACGAACATAGTCAACCACTTTCATTCCATTCAACCAATGTTCTACACGATTGTCTGGATAAACAACGAGGCGGCCGATGTTCCATTCGTTGGCGCCTTTGGTAAAACGTTCCTGTTTATCTGCCGGAATTAAATCGTAAAGCGATGACATGGTACGATTTCCAACAACGCCAGCCTTGGCATCAGGATGTCTTTTATCATCCAAAACCTGGTATTCAAGACCAATGCCCGGGCCGCCATTTCCAACAAAATATTTCACGCCACTATTGGCACCTTCAGCAAAATTAAACTCGAACTGAAGTTCGAAAGCCGAAAATTTATCAACGGTAACGATATCTGTACCTTTAACCTTAGCAATGGCCATCATTGTTCCTTCTTCTACTTTCCAGCCTTCAGCCGGAAAATTATCCTGTCCGGCAGCTTTCCATCCCGAAGTTGTTTTTCCGTCGAAAAGCAAGGTCCAGCCTTGTGCTTTTTCGGCCGGGCTCAAATTGTTTGGCAACAAATTAACCACGAAAACATCGGGTGTTTCAGTTGCTTTCAGTCCGGTTGTTTTGATGCGGATATTCTTCCAGCGGATTTGTTTCCCGGGCTGATCGTCTTTGCCAATTGCATGAACCTGAAGGGCGATTAAACCGCTTGGGGTCATGTCGTCGAGCACATAAGCTACCGGAATTCCGTTGAGCCAGGTGCGGATGCTATTGCCCACGCATTCGATGCGGTAATGATTCCACTGCTCTAGTTTAAACACCGGTTTTGCAGCAGGATTCAATTCGCCGGTAAAAAGCCATCCACGACGTGCTTCGTCGTAAATACCACCGCTCCATGCGCGGGTTGATGGATCAACTTCGCATTGGTAGCCGTGTACTCGGCCATTCATTACTTCAGGTTTACTGATACTGCGAAACTGGATACCCGAATTCATATCGTTGGCAACCAGCAAATCGAGTTCGAGAATAAAGTCGCCATAATCTTTATCTGTACAAAGAAATGAATTGGGGGTGTTGGAAACGGTGGTTCCAACAATTTCGCCTTTTTCAACGTGGTACTTGGCCTCACCGTTCAGTTGATGCCAGCCGGTTAAATCTTTCCCATTAAAAAGCGAAACCCAGCCATCGTTATTTTTTGCAGAAACGATTGAAACAAACAGCAGAAGCGCAAGAAGAATTTGAATTTTTCTCATTAGATTTTATTGGTTAAAGTTTGAAGATTTATTTTTCCGTGTGCGATAACGGATCAAAATTAAAAATTAAAACGATTGTTGATGCAATGTTTTTGAACACAATCGGGAATGAATAGATGTCGCTTGATCGAATTACATCAATTTGCAGAAATTTCACCGATCTGAAAAATCTCAATTCATAGAAGTCTCTTTTATACGGCTAAAAATTTACAACTTTACGGCTGTTCAATTTAAATCATACTTTGTTTAGGTTTTTATGAAGTCTATCATACTGATTGTCTATGCTTTGGTTTTATTCGGAATTGGAATATATTCATTTCTGAAAGTCAAAACTCCGTCAGATTATTTTCTGGCAGGGAAAAAGCCCGGAGTTTGGCAAATTTCAGGCAGCCTCCTTGCTACTATCCTGGGTGGGTCGGCTATTCTGGGAACCATCGGGCTGGCTGAGGTTCAGTCGTGGGCATCGGCATGGTACATTCTGGCTGCCAGTTTGGGACTATTCGGCCTGCTACCCATCGTTAAAAAAGTATATTCAAAAGGAAAATATACCTTGCCCGAACTCATTGGCCAGTATTACGGCGAATCGGCGCGAAAAGTCACGTCCGTAATTATTCCGGTTGCCTGGCTGGGTGTTGTAGCTGCACAGATTATTGCCGGAGCCCAAATCCTGGTCAGCTTTTTCGGGTTGACGTATCCTTCCGGAGTTTTGCTCACAGGAATCATTTTTATTGTTTATACCTACATTGGTGGACAAGTATCGATCATGAAAACCGACTTGTTTCAGTCGTTCTTTATTCTTGGTGGGGTGATATTGACAGCTGTCATGATACCGACCAGCAAATTACCTGAATTGCCATCATTCACCAGTGTTTTTCCTTTCAATAGTCACTTCTCGCCTTTCGATTTATTTATTTTAATTCTTACATTTTCGAGTACATTTGTGGTTGGCCCTGATATTTATTCACGCGTATTTTGCGCCAAAGATTCAAAAACCGCTTTCCGAAGTGTTTTGGTCGTTGCACTGATTCTGATTCCGTTTGGATTTGTACTTTCGTATGTTGGAATTTACGCCGCGACATTTCATTCCGGGGCACAAAACAGCTCCAGTTTAGTCAATTTGGCCAACAGCATTTTACCTGAATGGGCTACCGGCATTCTGGTGGCTGCCTTGATTTCAGCGGTTTTATCGACTGCGGGCACTACCCTTTTGACCGCATCTATGATTATTAGTGAACTTTTTCATAAGGACATTAATAACCAAAAATCGTTCAGGCAAACCAAATTTTTCATCATTGGTGTTGGCATTCTGAGTATGATTATCTCAATCAAAATTACTTCCATCGTTTCGTCGCTTTTACTGGCGCTTTCGTTCTATTCCGGCGCATTTATAATCCCCATGGTGGCCGCCCTTTTCAACTTGCGATACAACAAACGGTTGGGTATAGCAGCCATGCTCTCGGGCGGTATTCTTGCTCTTTCAGGCAAATTACTGATGACTTTTAATCATCATGAAATTGGTTCTGCGATTCTTATTTCAGGATTCGCATTGAATGCTTTGTTGATTTTTTTACCTTTCGGAAAGAATTTGAAAATAGCAAAATAGAATTAAAATTAAACCGCATAACATTCTAATTAAATACACTTTAACCGAAACCAATGAAAGCACTTGTTCTTGAAAAATATAATGAATTTGTCCTCCGCGATACCGATATTCCGGAGTTAAAACCCGGTTGGGTACTGATTCAAGTTAAAGCTTGCGGCATTTGCGGAAGCGATGTTCACGGCATGGATGGAAGCACCGGACGCCGGCAGCCACCGGTTATTATGGGGCACGAAGCTTCCGGAATTATCCACCAAATTGGTTCGGACGTGGCCGGTTGGAATGTTGGTAATCGCGTCACTTTTGACTCGACCATTTCGTGTGGCGAATGCTTTTACTGCCAGCGGGGCGACATTAATTTATGCGATAACCGCCGCGTTTTAGGCGTGTCGTGCAACGAATACCGACAAAACGGAGCATTTGCCGAGTATGTTGCTGTTCCGGCTCATATCCTGTATGCCATTCCGGAAAATATAAGTTTTGAGCAGGCTGCCATGATTGAAGCTGTTTCGGTAGCTGTTCATGCCGCTGCAATCAGCACTGTTCGACCAAACGACACGGCCGTGGTTATTGGCTGCGGGATGATTGGATTGCTTTGCATTCAGGCCTTAAAAGCTGCCGGATGCGGAAAAGTAATCGCGATTGACCAGATTGACGAAAAGCTGGAAATGGCTGTTGAATTGGGCGCTGACCTTATTCTAAAATCAAATAATCCGGAAGTAATCAATCTAATATTTGGAGAAACCGAAAATCGGGGTGCCGATTTGGTTCTTGAAGTTGTTGGAATTGAACCAACTGTAAATCTGGCGATTGATTGCGCCCGTAAAGGTGGAACAGTTACTTTAGTTGGCAATTTATCTCCTGAAGTTAAATTTCCACTACAGAAAGTGGTGACAAGGCAGATCAAAGTACAGGGTTCGTGCGCTTCTGCCGGCGAATACCCGCTTTGTTTGGAATTAATTGCTTCAGGAAAGATTAAAGTTGACCCCTTGATTAGCAAAGTTGCTGCACTCGAAGAAGGAAATGATTGGTTTCATCGCCTTTACAACAAAGAAGCCGGACTGATGAAAGTAATTTTGAAACCGTAAAAAAGTGTTACGAGTTGCGAGATTCGGGTTAAAACAAACACGTAACTCGCAACCCTGAACAAATATACACACAAGAAACAGAAAAATTACAACCTAAAAATAACCAACCATGCCTATCAACGTTGCCATTATCGGCTGTGCAAAAATTGCACATTTGCATGCCAAAGCTATTCTCCAAATTCCTGAACTGAGTTTTAAAGCAGTTTGGAGCCGGACACCCGAATCTGCCCAGAAATTTGTTGACGAATACGGAGTAAAATCCTATGCTTCAATCCCCGAGATGATTAAAGCAGAAAATATCCAGATGGCAGTCATCTGCACAGCTCATCCGTACCATGCTGATCCAGCTATTCAGGCCATGGAAACCGGAGCACATGTATTGATTGAAAAACCACTTGCATCAACCTTGCAGGATTGCGACCGGATTATTGAAGCTTCACGCCGAACCGGACGAAAGACCGGAGTAATCAGTCAGCGACGCTATTACCAGCCCATTGTTCGAATGAAAAAAGCGATTGATGAGGGCAAAATCGGAACACCGGCTTTGGGAACTATTCAGATGTTAGGATGGCGCGACCGCTCCTATTTCGAAAGCGATGCATGGCGCGGTTCCTGGGCGATGGAAGGTGGCGGCGTAATGGTTAATCAGGCACCCCACCCGCTCGACTTGTTGCAATGGCTAATGGGCGACATCGACGAAGTTTTTGGCTATTGGAGCAACCTGAATCATCCGTACATTGAAGTGGAAGACACAGCTGTTGCGGTAATCCGGTTCAAAAATGGAGGATTGGGAAATATACTCGTAAGTAATTCGCAAAAGCCGGGTATTTACGGAAAAGTACATATTCATGGCAGCAACGGGGCCACTGTTGGCGCACAGCCTGAAGGCGGCGCTATGTTTATCGCTGGGAAAACAACCATTGCAGAGCCTCCAAAACTCGATTTATGGACCGTTCCGGGCGAGGAACACCTGATGGAAGAATGGAACAAAGCCGACAGCGACGAATTTTTCTCAGTTGACTCAATGACCTGGTATTTCAAACAACAATTAGTTGATTTTACCGAAGCTATCCTGAATGACCGTCAACCGCTTGTGACAGCGGAAGAAGGCCGTAAAACCGTTGAATTATTTACTGCCATTTACCGCTCGCAGCGCGATGGAAAACCTATTAAATTTCCTTTGCAGCCTGAATATGACAGGGATGATATGGACGGAAGACTTCAGAAATAAACAAACAGATTTTACTCACAGGGTGACTTCGGGTCACCCCGTGAATAAGTCATAGCTTAAACGAAAAAGGATCCGATCTTTTGTAAAGATCGGATCCTTTTTAAATTGAAATTATACCAATTTATCCATTAAGCAAATCAGTAATTTCTTCTTTTAAAATAGGCAGGTGGTTAATCACAATGGCCCAAATGTTAACTGGCTCAAGTGAATCGTAACCATGAATAATTTTGTTTCTGGCATCAACAATCCGCCTCCCATTTGAAATAGGAATTGAAGGATTGATTTTTAACAATTGATTAATGGCCTCGCCTATAATTTCAAGATTTCGCTCAACTGCATCCTGAAGCATCTGGTTCTTCTCAAACGTGTCAAACAATTTAGGTTCACCAATATAGCTATCAATATTATCAATACAAGTCTGAATATCAAACAAATATTTCTTTTCCCGATTATCCATAAATCAACTGCTTTGTATTGTTTACTTCTTCAATGAAATATGGGTTTTTCAAGGAACTTTCCGTAACCAGATCAATTTCCCGATTGAAATGCACCCGTAATGAATCGTAAAGCGACCACCATAATTCTCCTTTTTCAAGGGGATCTATGTTTTCCTGAAATGTTATAAGTAAATCAATATCACTCTGTGCCGAAAAATTTGCGGTTGTAGCAGAGCCAAACAAATAGGCTTTTTCTACTTTGTGCAATTGAAAAATCGGCTTCAATAGTTTTATTTTATTCGATATTGACCTTTTCATATTTTCAAATTACTATTTTTCAGGTTGCTGGATTAGGTTACTAAGATAATAGTTTGAATCTAAATATCCGCTATTCTTCAAACTTCAGTTTAAAAACCACCACTTCCGGTCGGTTTCCAACTCGTACCGATGGCCCCCAGCTTCCGTAACCTGAAGAGACATAAAAGTTCGTATTTCCCTTTTTCAGATAGCCCCAGCTTAGTTCAAACATGGCTTTGGTGATGTAGTTTATCGGCCATAACTGACCATGATGAGTATGGCCTGAAAGGTGAAGATCAACATTCGCGTCAGCCGCTTCCTGTAAGTTGAAAGGCTGATGATTCATTACAATTACAGGTTTAGTTTGATCGATTCCGGAGAGAAGTTCCGTAAGTGGTTTTCGCGCAAGAGCTCCTCTTTCAGATGAACGATCATTTCTTCCAACGAGCTGAATACCATCAGCCAAAGTGATTGTCTCATCAATCAACACTTTAATGTTTATGCTTTTCAAATAGGGTAAGGTCTTATCGATTCCACCAATGTATTCGTGGTTTCCCAAAATAGCATAAACTCCAAGTGGTGTTTTGATTTCCTGAATATGTCGTCCGAGATTTTTTCGCAAAACCGGAGCAATTTCACCATCGACCAAATCGCCGCAAAGCAAAACCAAATCAGGCTTTTGCTCACGGATAATGTCGAGTAATTTTTTCTCTCGCCGTTCGCCAATTAAAGCTCCTAAATGTAAATCTGAAGCCATCAGTATTTTAACTTCCGGAGAGCCGGTTACCTTTTTCTGAATGGTGAGTGGTATTTCACGAACATTGATCCACAACGCATTGATGTGGCCGCCAATAACGATTAAAGAAACGGTTGAGACAACGATCAATCCCAACCGAAATTTCATAATTTCTGAAAACTGCGGCAAGAAATGAAAGAAATAGTTCAACATCCTGACTATGTCAATCAAAACAACAGCTATGCCTAAATAGAGCATGGCGGCGATCCAGAAAGACCCAATACGGTAAACCCACTCACTAAAAGCAGAAGAGGCCAATCGTTCCAGAAAGGAACCTGCTATAAAAGAAGCTGCTATTGTCCAGAAAATAATAATGTACCAACGCCTGTAAGATTGGGTTAGCGAAAATGCCTGAAGGCCCCGAACATAAAGGTAATAATTGGCAGAACTATAAATCAGCATGATGATGCTGAAAAATATTAGAAAGGAAATACTACGCATATTTTATAGTAAAAACAGAATTTGATAAAAACAGTAACCTGGTGGTTCTTGTTTAGTGAGACGAAAAAGTCAACTTAATATTTTAGAAAAAAAAACTCTAATACAAGCTTCAGTTAGTCAAATTCTCATTTTCTTCAGAAGAGGTTATATTTATGATTATTCCTCTGATTCAATTACATCTTCTTCAGATTCTTCAATTTCAATCACTTCCTGAACGTTCATAAATGCATCGGCAAAGCGTTCGATCCATTCATTCGTATGAGTCGCAAAAACAACACGTTGGGCTTTGGGCATGCTTTCCGACAAGCGGTCGATTTGTGTATAATTAATACTTCGGATTACCAATTCAGCATTGTCGATAGCGAAAATTTTTACAACCCCAAGATTAAGAGCATACAACGAATAAACCTGGTTCAGGCGTTTGGCAGTGCCAATTACCACATCAGAACCCATGTAAATTTTGTCCTTCTGATCATTGATTTTTTCGTCATCGCAGGCAGTCTGAACACGCAGATCAGTGTAATCGCCCAAACGTTCAAATTCGGCCTTCATTTCCAATGCACGGTCTTTGTTCTGAACCACGATGATTGCCCGTGGATTATCGTCGAGCGAAGACTTCAACCGCTGAAGAACACTTACCACTATGGTTGTGGATTTACCGCTACCATCAGCAGCAATGCACAACAAATCGCGGCCACTTTTAATTTTAGGGATACAAATCTGCTGTAATTGGGTCGATTCGGTGAAGCCATTTTCTTTCAGGGCTTCGATGAGTTGAATATCTAATTTTTCGTTAATCATCTGTCTGTATGTTGTTTGTTATATTTCATTAAAAGTATTGATTTCAATAAATTTAGAGCGAAAGTCATTGGTTGTCATTAAGTCATTCAATAGTCATTTATTGTGAATTCAAGTTACATTTTTACTATAAATGACGCGAAGCTAATGTCCACAAATGACTATTACAATCTTCTGAAAACTACTAACCTACCTTTATCCGATCTCAACAATAGTAATCCCGGCGCCACCAAACTGAACATGCTCGTCGCGGAATGACTTGACAGCTGGTTCAGTTTTCAGGTAATTCCGGATCATTTCTTTCAGAATACCGTTTCCTTTTCCGTGCAAAATCCGCAACTCGCTAAAATCGAGCATAATGGCATCATCAATCCACGACCTGATAAGCTGCAAAGCTTCTTCGGCACGTTGCCCACGTACGTCGACTTCGGTTTTAAAGGTAAGGCGTTTTTCGCTCATTCCTTTATTTATATTCGGCATGGTCTGATTGTACGTTCGTTGTATCTTCTTCGCCTCGTTGCTGGTGATTTTCTGCAGCTTTTCGCGGCTTACCGAAGTGCGGATATGCCCAAAAGCTACCACCGCATTTTTCTCATTCAATTCCAGAATTTCACCCACATTTGTATTTCCGTCCATAACAACCTTATCTCCGGCTTTCCAGACGTCAGGCTCAACAATCTTTTCTTTTTCTTTTTGTTCCGCAGGCTTTTTCTCCGACCGTTTTTGGTTTCGGTGCGATTCTTTTTCCTTTAATTTCTGTATTTTCTGATTAATCAGATCATCCTGATTGTTAGCGGACACTTCCACTTCCTGCTTAAATTCAACCAGTTTGGCCCGAATTTGTTTAGTTTTTTCCTTATCAGCCTGACTTTCTCGGATTTCACGAATTGTATTTTCAATGCGTTTGTTGGCTTCAGTCAAAATCTGATCGGCTTCCTGACGGGCTTTCTGGATAATCTCTTTCCGTTGTTTATCAAGCGAACCCAGATCGGTTTCATACTTTTCAGCCAGATCATCCAATGACTTCTCTACTTTCCTGATTTTCTGCCGTTTGGTTTCCCAGTATCGTTTATCGCGCACAATGTCGCGTAAATGTTTGTCAAAATTGATATGATCTTTCCCGATTTTATCAGTCGCATCCTGAAGAATATTCTCCGGAAGTCCAATCTTTCGGGCGATTTCGAAGGCAAACGAACTTCCCGGTTTGCCAATATCCAACTGAAATAAAGGTTCCATCTTGGATGAATCGTACATCATGGCAGCATTCTCTATTCCTTCGGATGAAGATGCGAAGTGTTTCAGGTTGGTGTAATGGGTGGTGATTACGCCAAAAGTCTTCATTTCATTCAATTGAGAAAGAATGGCTTCGGCAATTGCTCCACCCAACATCGGTTCAGTTCCGGTCCCAAACTCATCAATCAGAACCAATGTTTTCTCATTCGAATTCTTCAGGAAGAACTTCATGTTCATCAAATGCGAACTGTAGGTACTCAGGTCGTTTTCAATCGATTGTTCGTCGCCAATATCAATAAACAGCTTATCGAAAATTCCGGTCGAACTCGTTTGACGGACAGGAATCAACAAACCGCACTGAAGCATATATTGAAGCAATCCAACAGTTTTCAGGCAAACCGATTTTCCCCCGGCATTGGGACCCGAAATCAGCAAAATATGCTTATTAGCAGTTAAGGTAATGTTGAGCGGAACCACTTTTCGGTTTTCGCGCCGTAAAGCCAGCATTAGCAATGGATGTACGGCTCCCTCCCACTCCAACTGGCATTTATCTTCGAGGTAGGGTTTGATCCCGTTAATATCGATGGCATAAATGGCTTTTGCCCGGATAAAATCGATTTTACCCAAAAAACCATAAGCAAGCAATAAATCTGGTAGATATGGCCGGATATCGTTTGAAAAAACAGTCAGGATCTTAACAATCTCGCGTAATTCGGCATATTCCAGCTCACGGATCTGGTTGTTTAGTTCAACAACTTCAGCAGGTTCAATATAGGAGGTCTTTCCGGTTGCTGATTCGTCGTGGACGATCCCATTCAGCTTGCGTTTAAAAGCAGATGTTACCGGAATAACCGCACGACCGTCACGCATGGCCACCGAAGCATCTTCTTCGACCAAACCATCGTCCTGTGCTTTTTTCAGGATAACCTGGAGGCGTTTCGAAACACCGGATTGTTTGCTGAGTAATTCTTTCCGGATTCTGGACAATTCAGGAGAAGCATTATCCTTGATTTTTCCGTATTTATTCAGGATATTATCTATTCGCTCAATCACATACGGATAAACCTGAACGCCGGAAAGTAATCGTTTTAAACAGGGAAGTTGGTCCTCTTTGGTTTGTTTCAGGAAACGGACAATTCCGGAGATCGTTTCGAGCGAACGTTTCAGGTCGAATAATTCTTCCACTTCCAGAAAACGGCCTTCAATGCGGATTTTAGCCAGTGCTTCGCGAAGGTCGAAGTAATAACTGGTCGGAAAATTCTCCATTTCCTGAATAATGGAAACAAATTCACTGACCAGCGAAAGGTCTTCGGTAAGTTGATCAAAATCACTGCAAAAACGAATTTCTTCGACCAATTCTTTGCCCAAAGTACTTAGGCATCGACCATTGAGCAATTCACGGATTTTATCAAAACCTATCTTCGATTCAAAATTTTCAGGATATACCAGCGTCATATTTAATAATTGTGAGGGCAAAAGTACAAAGAAGGATTCAGCTTACAAATTCCTGACCATTTATGAGCGCCGGAAGTGTCATAAATTGGTTATCAAATGCCTTATATATTCTGATGTTAATTTTTTGTACTTAAGTTATTGATTTGTTAAAGGCTGAAATTTGATTTGAATTCATACTGAAAGTTCCCTTTTTTATCTAAATTTGTTTCAACAATTCACCAAACAGAAAATTATGCTACCAAAATTTTTGCTTGCCGACAATTCACAGGAAATGCCTGACATGCTTTATGTTGTACACAACGAAAATCCACGCTTTATCGTTGGAAGCGACATTGAAGACTTTGCAGTAAATCAGACTATTTACTGGATCGACGAAAAACCCAAAGACAAAGATCTTATCGCTCAACTACTTGAAGAAGCTGAAGAGTTTCTTGAAGCAGAATTGGAAAATCAGGACAATTATTTCGAAGACGGGGAGGACGACTAACATGACATCACCGAAACGACTTTACAGATCAAAAGAAAAAATGGTTGCCGGTGTTTGTGCCGGACTTGCAGACTATTTCAACATCGATCCTACTATCATGAGGATTTTATTTGTAGTTATAGCTTTTGCCGGGGGAGCCTCCTTATTGGCTTACCTGATTATGTGGATCATTGTTCCAGAAGAAAAATCGTTTTAGTTTTGAGGTACTTGTTTCAAGCTTAATTGAATTCGTTTGCGTTGCAAATCGAGTTCAATTACCTTGACATGTACATGCTGGTGGAGCTTGACTATTTCAGCGGGATCGCTGATGTATTTATCGGCCATTTGCGACACATGCACCAATCCATCCTGTTTCACGCCAACATCGACAAATGCCCCGAATTTGGTAATGTTGGTTACAATGCCCGGCAACACCATTCCAACCTGCAAATCTTCCACTTTATAAATGTTTGGCGCAAATTCAAAAACCTTGATTGCACTTCGCGGATCGCGTCCCGGTTTTGCCAATTCCTTTTTAATATCTTCCAGCGTTGGAAGTCCGATTTTGTCGGTCACATAATTGGGCCATACCACCTGTTTCTGAAGTTCTTCGTTCGAAATCAATTCCTGAATGCTGCATTTCAAATCTTTGGCAATCTTCTGAACCACAAAATACGATTCGGGATGCACCGCAGAATTATCCAAAGGATTGGCTGCATCCGGAATGCGTAAAAATCCGGCAGCCTGCTCAAAAGCTTTGGCGCCCATGCGAGCCACCTTCTGAATTTCAGTGCGCGAATTGAACGGACCATTTTCTTTCCGGTAATCAACAATATTCTGGGCAAGTTGCGGCCCCAATCCTGAAATATAGGTCAGTAAATGTTGCGAAGCGGTATTTACATTCACGCCAACCATATTCACACTCGATTCAACCACCTTATCCAGACTATTTTTGAGCTTCTTCTGATCGACATCGTGCTGGTACTGCCCCACCCCGATTGATTTTGGATCAATTTTTACCAGTTCTGCCAAAGGATCGAGCAGTCGACGACCGATTGAAATAGCACCACGAACAGTAACATCGTATTGCGGAAACTCATCGCGTGCAATTTTCGATGCGGAATAGATGGATGCTCCATCTTCAGAAACTACAAAAACCTTCATGTCGCGGTCGTAGTGCAGCTTTTTGATGAAAGCCTCCGTTTCGCGGCTTGCAGTACCATTGCCGATAGCAATGGCTTCAATCTGGTATGCACTAACCAGCGATGAAATCTTTCGGGCAGCTTGTTTTACTTCCTCCTGAGGTTTATGCGGATAAATGGTTTCGTTGTGCAGCAAATTTCCCTGTGCATCGAGACAAACAACCTTACAGCCGGTACGAAAGCCCGGATCGAGCGCCAGAACACGCTTCTGACCAAGCGGAGCAGCCAGCAGAAGCTGACGTAAATTATCGGCAAACACACGTATAGCTTCTTCGTCGGCTTTTTCTTTCGAGATATTGGCAAATTCGGTTTCGATGGAAGGTTCCAGTAAACGCTTGTAAGCATCGGCCACGGCCAGTTCCATCTGGTCGGTGCAGGCATTGTTGCTGTTGATGAAAAAACGTTTCAACCGCTGAATGGGTTCTTCGCTTTCCGGAGTGACCGAAACACGCAAAAAACCTTCATTTTCGCCGCGACGCATAGCCATCAACCGGTGCGACGGACATTTCTTCAACGGTTCGTTCCAATCGAAATAATCGTTGTATTTGGCGCCTTCTTCCTCTTTGCCTTTCACAACCTTGCTGATAATAAAAGCTCCACGTTCAAATTCGCGTCTCACAATTCCACGTGCACGCTCGTTTTCGTTGATCCATTCGGCAATGATGTCGCGGGCTCCGGCCAATGCTTCTTCAACAGATTCGACCTTCTCATTCACAAACGATTGTGCTTTGTATTCAAGGTTCGATTCGTATTGTTTTTGAATGATGACTGCCAATGGTTCCAACCCTTTTTCACGCGCAATCATAGCACGGGTGCGGCGTTTGGGTTTGTAGGGCAGGTAAATATCTTCCAGCTCGGTCGAATCAAAACAGTCTTCAATGCGCTTCTGCAATTCAGGTGTCAACAATTCCTGTTCCTGAATGGTTTTCAGGATGGTTTCCTTGCGTTTGAGCAGCTCTTCCATCTTTTCTTTGGCATCTTTAATGGCTTCAATCTGAACTTCATCCAGACTTCCGGTGCGTTCTTTTCGGTACCTTGAAATGAAAGGGACAGTTCCACCTTCATCAAGTAACTGAATGGTATTTAAAACCTGTATAAATTGTATTCCAACTTGTTGCGCTACAATCTGTATAATTTTCTGATCCATTTTGAGTCTGTAAAATTGAGGCCCGAAGGTAGCTTTTTTTGAGGTAAAATTTAAATCATGAATCAGGTTTTAATATGATCAACCTTATGGTTTAAATTCATTCTTTTCTCTATTTTTAGGGCATAACCATAAAACAATTGCATTATGAAAAAACTAATCGGAACATTTTTGCTGTTTTCTTTAATTCTAATGGTTTCAAGTGCCCAGGTTCGGGCTGAAGTGAAGAATAAAACTTTATTGGGCGAATGGGTATACGAAGTAAGCGATGCTCCATACGGCTACGAAAAAGGAAGCTTGATCTTTGCTGAAAAAGACGGGCAAATGACTTGTGTAATTAAACTTGAAGCCGGAGAATTAAGCACAAGCGATCTGAAAATTGAAGACAATAAAATATCGTTCGTTACCTCAGTTGACGGAAGCTCGATCAATGTGGCGCTGGTTAAAGAAAAAGACAAACTTACAGGTTTGGTTGACAGCCCCGAAGGCCCAAAGAAAATTAGTGCAGTGAAGAAATAATTCATTTGATTTTTATTGACCAACAAGCCGGATTTCAGCAGTGAGATCCGGCTTGCTTTTTTTTTAGGATAAAAGTTCTTCACCAGACTCAGAAAGCGGTTCAATGGCATCTGGTTAGCATTCAACAATGTCTCGGAAGCGTTGGAAACGATCTCATAAGCGTTTGAACACTTCTCGGAGGCTCTGGAAACGATCTCGGAGGTGTTGGAAAACATCTTAGGGGCTCTGGAAACGATCTCAGAGGCGTTTGAACACATCTCAGGGGCTCTGGAAACGATCTCAGGGGTATTGGAAACAATCTCGGAGGCGTTGGAAGCAATCATAGAGGTGATTTTAGGTTTTAAACTCGGTTGGGTGAAGTTTATAAACTGAATGCAACAGAAGCAAAGACTGTGTAAATAAAAATCTGATTATCAATAATAAATCAGAAAAGTACCATATATTTGGTAATAGTTATTAGTTATTGGGCATTTAATAAATAAGACATCAACGATTTATTTCAAAATGACAGTTGACAAAACAGAATATCTGCAGAATTTAAAAACATTTGAGAATTTCCATGATTTTGCTATTGATATTTCAGATAAAGTAGCTGGTTATAAGGTTCCAACTCATTTAGCAAAGGCGAATCAGTTATTTATTCGTATGACTATGACATCATTAAGCATTATACATTTGCTTCCAGAGAATACAAGATTTCCAGCTTATAATGGATTTTGGGATTTTTTTTCTATCGCATCACTAGCGAGGAATCTTGTCGAGAACTATCATATGTTTTACTATGTGGGAGTAGAAGATATACCCCAACTTGAAAGAGAATTTAGACTTATGTTGTTAGTTTATCATCATCATTGTGAGCAGTATAAATTGTATCGTGAATCGGATTCTGAAAGCAATATTATCAGAGAGTTTGAAACCAATTTGCCAAAGGAAAAAGAAGATCTTAAAAGTCATCCATTTTTCAATAATCTATCAAAAGAAATTTCAGGAAAAGTTCTTGGAGGAAAAACAGCAATGTACTTAAATAACAAAGAGGTTTCAAATCGAATACATTTCAATACTGATGAATTTATGCTTATGTATCGTTTGCTTTCAAATCATACGCATTCAACACATCTTTCGTTCTTTTCGATGACAAATGTGCGCGGAAATGGGGAGGAAAATATAAATGAAATTGCTTATATTACTATGACAATTGATTTTTGTATCAAATATCTATCAGCAGCGATTATTGATATGTTTAAACTGTTTCCAATGCAAACAAAGAGTTTAAATCAGACAAAATATAAATTAGTTCGAGAAAAACTAGAAAGCTATGAAAGTGAAAATGGAAACGCCCAATAACTTCAGCTACCCGCAAGTTCGGCAGTAACGGTTTTCGGTGGGCATCTTTCCGCTCGGGCTGCTTTTCGGCTTGATTTGAATGAGGCACGGTTTACAAAACCGCGCCAGCCTGGCAAGCATTTCCCGAGCTCGTCGACAATCCGATTCGAATCAGCAAACAAAGCCAATGTTTTGTAAACAAAATCCAGCACTTGCCAATTATCAATCCTGTTTTCTTATTTTTGTTTCCGAGAAATAATGTCTAAACAGCTTAATTCTGGCTTATTTCAGGCTGATAAACACAATACATTGAAATCAAGATGAGTTTTCTATTCCCGGCTTTCCTTTTTGCGCTAATGGCTCTGGCAATACCAGTAATTATACATCTGTTTAATTTTAAACGATACAAAACAATCTATTTCAGCAATGTACCACTATTAAAACGCATCAAACAGGAATCGCGAAAGAAATCGCAACTTAAACAACTGCTTATTATGCTGGCCCGGATTATGGCCATTGCTTCACTGGTTTTTGCATTTAGCCGTCCATACATTCCAACCGGCAACAGAACCGTGAATACGGTTCAGCAAATGGTCGAAATCTACATCGACAATTCGTTTAGCATGAAAGCCGAAGGAGAAAAAGGACAATTGCTGGAACAGGCTAAAATAAAAGCGATTGAAATAGCCAATTCATATCCGGCAGGTACACAGTTCCTGATTCTGACAAACGATTTTAATGCCGCGAATCAGTTTCCGCTCAACAAAGAGCAGTTTGTGCGGCAGGTTTCTGAAATAAAAGATTGTCCGCGTTCGCCTAAGCTTTCAGATATTTATTCCCAGGCCATAGGCAGTATTTCGGCTTCGGCTAAAAAAGCCGAAAAGACACTTTACATTCTATCCGACTTTCAGAAAAACAGCGCCAACTTTGAATCGGTTAAACCCGACTCTTCGGTTTGGACCTATCTGTTTCCATTTAAAGCGGGTAAAACCAATAATTTGCTGATCGACTCGTGCTGGTTCGAAACTCCGGGCCGAAAAATCGGACACGCTGAAAAGTTATATGTGCGGATTAAAAATCTGTCGGAACAGGCTTACCAGAATATTCCTATCCGGTTGACCATAAACGATTCGCTGAAAGCCATTTCGAACATTAATATTGCTGCACTGGAAGAATCGGTTCAGGAACTGAATTACACCAACAATTCGCAAGGAATACAGCTTTGCAAAGTTGAACTCGACGACTACCCGATTGTTTTCGATAATTCTTATTTCATGAGTTACCAGGTTCGCGCAAAACTGCGGGCTCTCGGAATCTCAAATCCACAGAATAATGGTTCGGACTACCTGAAAGCATTATTTGCTGACGACGAACTGGTAGGTTACGATGAAGTTCCGGAAAATAATATTCCGGTTTCGCAACTTAAAAATTATCAATGTATATTCCTGATTAATAATCAAAATATCAGTTCAGGATTAAAAAGTGAATTGACTTCGTTTGTTGAACGAGGTGGATCGCTGGTTGTTTTTCCTAACAAAATGAAAAGCTACGACGAATACAATGCGTTGCTCAATTCGCTGAATGGGAAACCAATTGCGGGATTTGATACGGTTTCGATGGGTATTTCAGAAATAAATTACAATCACGAATTGTATCGTGAAGTTTTCAAAAAGCAGGAGAATGAAGCTGATTTACCTGTCATCAAAGGATTTACAAGTTATGCCGATCAGATGCAGAAACAGGAAACCGCCCTTTTGAAATTTCGCAACGGAAAAAGCGCCTTAAGCACACATTCTTTTGGCGATGGAACTGTTTATACGTTTGCTTTTCCGCTGAATCAGAGTAATTTCAATTTTGTACGGCACATTATTTTTGTTCCTACTGTTTACAACATGGTTTTGTACAGTGGTGAGCCTCAAAAATATGCTTATTCAACTGAAGGTGATGAAGCTGTGATCCTGAATCAAAACCCGAATTCGGATGAATTAACGGTTGTTAATACCCAGACAAAAGATGAATTCAAAACTTCGGTCAGGAATCATGGAACGGAAAAGAAGCAACTCTTATTAGACGAATTGCCTAAGGAAGCCGGACATTACCTGGTTAGGAATGGCAATGAAACAATTCAGTCAATATCGTACAATTACCCCAGAAAGGAATCTATTCCGGTGTTTTATTCCGAAGAAGATCTGCGGGAGCTGATACAATCCGGTAAATTCAAACAGTTTCAGCTGATTGAATCATCTAATTTAAATTTTAGTGAAACGCTTCAGAATTTAAACAATGGCAAGCAACTCTGGAAATATTTCATCATTCTGGCCATCTTCTTTCTGTTTTGCGAAATGGCAATTATCCGGTTCTGGAAAAGTTAAGAAGTGAATCCAGATAAGCCTAAATCAAAGTTTCAGGAGTTAACTCTGGTTGTTATGCCTTTGCCACTGGAAGAACAAATGAAAATACGGAGCCTTCGCCCAATTTGCTTTCGACCCAAATTTTGCCATCATTTTTCTCAACAAATTCTTTACAAAGAACCAATCCGAGTCCAGTTCCGGTTTCTCCTTCGGTGCCTTGAATCATTGTATTCTTGTCTATTGCAAACAGATTTTTCATAGATTCTTCAGCGATTCCAATCCCCGAATCAATAACATCGACCCTGACGTTTGCGCCTGTCAGACTTGCCCTTAAAGATATAGCAGAGCCTTTCACAGAAAATTTAATTGCATTAAAAACCAAATTCCGTAAAACAACGGCAATCATATCTTTATCGGCATATACCCTCAGATTTGGATCAATTTCTATCGAGAGAGTTTGTTCTTTGTCGGCGAGGTTTAATTCTGCCAATGCCTTTACATCCGTTAAAACGTTAGCCAGAACAAAATTACTTTTCAGAATATGAATTCGGTTTGTTTGTGACCTGGTCCAAAGCAACAAATTTTGCAACAAGTTGTATCCATTTTCAGAAGCTTCATTTAAGTCTGAAATAATCTGTTGCAACTCTTCTTTCGTAAACAAGTCAAGATCAGTTTTTAATATTCCGGTATAGCTTACCAGTACATTAAACGGATTTTTTAAATCGTGCGCTATGATGGAGAAAAATTTATCTTTCGACACATTCAGCTCATGCAACTCCGTAGTTTTATTTTTTAATTCGCTGGCCAGATTCTTCTCTTTAAATAGCAGGTAAAATGTAGCAATCATCAGTACAATAACCAAAATGGTAATTGCCACCAAATAAATCTGAATCGATTTAGCCGAATCAATCGCATCCATTTGAGACTGATTTTGTATTTTCAACTCTTCGAGCTCGCGTGTATTTTTACCTAGTTTATACTTTGCCTGAATCTGATAAATCATTTTATTCTTTTTCTCTCCGGCCAAACTGTCGTATATCGCATTAAACCGATCATAGTAATAATAGGCTTTTTTATAGTCCTTTCGCTGCTCATAATAAATAGTCATATTGCTGTAAATATCGCCAATAAAATCGTGCATCTTCAGTTCAGTTGCCAGTGCAAGCGATTTATTGAAATAATTGATCGACTTGTCGTATTCATTCTTATCCAGGTAAACCAATCCGATGTTGTTGTAAGCCATAGCTATACCCTTCCGGTCGTTGATTGTCTGGTATAAATTCAACGCTTTTGTATAATAATCAAGGCTTTTGACCAAATCCTTTTGTTCATAGGCAATTGTTCCGAAGTTATTGATGACATCAATAATCATCGTCGTATCCTTTTTAAGAATTGCCAGTTGATTTGCCTTTTCGTTGTATTCCAAAGCTTTGTTCAGGTCTTTTTTATTCTGATAACTGATGGCTATATTTTGGTAAGTTTTAGCTGTTATGCTTGAATCATTAATTGACTGGCTGATTCTGATTGCTTTTTGAAAATAGGTAATCGCCTCGTCATAATCTTCCAATTCGTCATAAACCATTCCCAAATTGAGATTTACCTTTGCCAATAAAGCGGAGTCATGTGATTGTTCTGCCCCATCAAGCGCCTGATAATAAATAGCTATTGCATCTTCATAATTACTGGAAAAGTATTCGTTCTGTCCCTTTAATATCAATATATTCAGAGATTGATGCAGATTATTGGAGGTTTTGGCTAACCGATCAGCCACATCAAGCAAAACTTCGACACTGTCATGATTGGTAGCAACAGGCACCAATAATTTAGCGTTTTTAATAATATTGTCAAGCTGTAAATTGTTACCCGGAATTGTATCATTTGGGTCGGAGTATCCAATGTAGACTGAACCAAATAATATCATTAAAGTAAAAGCGACGATATAATGCTTCATGTAAATTCAATCTTTTATCAGGTAATTGGTGCAAATATAACACATTTGATGTACTATAGTTTTCGATTTGAAAGGGCTAATGTAGGTTTAAAATAGAATTGATACTACGAGATTAAATCTCCGGATTGTTCTCCTATTCTATAGCAGACAAAAATCATTTGAAATGGTTTAAAATATATCTAATTCTGCATGTAATAAACTAAAACATCGAACTTATGAGCAACTTAAGTGCAAAGGATTATATGGATCGTGAAGCCCGCTATGGCGCTCACAATTATCACCCGATACCGGTAGTTTTAGAACGTGGTGAAGGAATTTTTGTCTGGGATGTTGAAGGGAAAAAGTACTTTGATTTTCTTTCGGCTTATTCAGCAGTTAATCAAGGTCATTGTCATCCAAAAATTGTGAAGTCGTTAACCGATCAGGCGCAGAAACTGGCTCTGACTTCAAGAGCTTTCTACAATGATGTTTTGGGCGAATGGGAAGAATACATGACTAAATTATTCGGCTACGATAAAATGTTGCCCATGAATTCAGGAGCCGAAGCCGACGAAACAGCACTCAAGTTGATTCGCAAATGGGCTTATAAAGTAAAAGGAGTGCCAAAAGGAGAAGCCAAGATCATTGTTTGTAACGGCAATTTCCATGGCCGCACAATTACAATTATATCGATGTCGTCCGATCCGGATGCTTACAACGATTACGGCCCCTACACGCCCGGATTTATCAACATTCCATACAACGACATTAAGGCATTAGAACGGGCATTGGAAGATCCAAATGTAGCCGGATTCCTTGT
This sequence comes from Bacteroidota bacterium, assembly GCA_023251455.1. Classification (GTDB taxonomy): domain Bacteria; phylum Bacteroidota; class Bacteroidia; order Bacteroidales; family Prolixibacteraceae; genus Aquipluma. The sequence continues at coordinate 10,634 of JAHEYT010000069.1, read as the reverse complement.
TGAGCCTATTCAGGCCGAAGCCGGCGTATATGTTCCAGAAGATGGGTTTCTCAGTAAAGCATTTGAACTTTGCAAGAAACACCGTGTTCTTTTCGCAGCCGATGAAGTCCAGACCGGACTTGCAAGAACCGGAAAAATGCTGGCTTGCGATCACGAAGATGTGAAGCCTGACATTTTGATTCTCGGGAAAGCCATTTCAGGAGGAATGCTGCCTGTTTCGTGCGTTTTGGCCGACGATGAAATTATGTTGTGCATCAAACCCGGAGAACATGGTTCAACCTATGGTGGAAACCCGATTGCCGCTAAAGTTGCCATTGCTGCGCTTGAAGTTATCAGGGAAGAAAACCTGGCAGAAAATGCCGAAAAAATGGGCAAAATATTCCGGAAACGATTAAAATCAATCGATTCTGACCTGATTGAACTCGTTCGTGGCAAAGGTCTTCTAAATGCGGTGGTTATTAATTCAGTTAATGGAATTAGCGCTTGGGATGTGTGTATCGCTTTAAAAAACAATGGATTACTTGCTAAACCAACACATGAACACATCATCCGTTTTACTCCACCACTCATTATTAACGAAGAGCAACTAACTGAAGCCCTGGATATTATTGAAAGAACATTTGCTGAACTAAACGTTTAAATGCATTTTCAATAGTTTAACCGGGATATTGGCTACATCTTTACTGAAGGCAATAAAGGACAACTGGACGATAACAGTTGACTTTTATTGCCTTCAATTGTTTTAGTCAAAAAACGGCATTCCTATAAATACTTATTTTTTCCGATAAGCAACTTTTTTATCGTTTTATGATCTATATTAACAAACCGAATTTTGAAGTCTGGCTGAAATCGTTTTAGTATAACAATGTTGATGACAAACCTTAGGCAAAAAATATTAAAAATAACAGCTGCTATTGTTTTAGCCTTGATACTGACCGCATTTGCCGGATTTGCAGTGCTGTATTTTGGTGCACAAAACTATCTGAATAAAAACCTTTCTGAATTGGTCGAGAAAAAATCGAAGGGAAAATATGAACTTACTTTTGAAAATCTGGATATAAACTTTAGCCGTTGGGGCATCGAAATCAACCAGGTTTCATTTCATCCGTCCGACTCGATCATCAGCACATTGAACCAAACGGAGGCGAGCAAGCAATTTTATTCCTTTTCATCACCCAACATCAGTTTAGGTGGCATAAAATTTATTCAACTAATATTCAAAAAGAAACTCGAAATCGGTGAAATTTTGATTAGTCAGCCAGAACTAAACATTCATGGAAAGCAATCCGGGCCGGAGAATCAAAAGAACAATGTGAATACACTTTTGCAGGAATTGAGACCTTTGGTTACCAAAACATTCAAATCCATAAAAATTGGCAAAATTGAACTGGTTAATGCGAGTTACGATTTTTACAATCTGTTAGGCGATACTAAAAAACTGTCGAACGCCGAAAATATCACCATCGGAATCCTGAATTTCTACACCGATTCGCTGCTGTTGCCCGATCCTGCCCGACTGTTTGACACTGATGATATTTATTTACGGATGCAGAAATACCAGAATAAACTAGCCGACAGCATTCACACAATAAGCGCCGAAAGCGTTACCTATTCGCTGAAACGATCTTTTATCGAAGCCAAAAACATTGAATTAAAACCAACCAATCAAGACATTTCAACCAAAAGCAAGTATTACTTTTTTGTTCCTGTCGCAAAGCTAACAACCACGCATATCAAAGAATTTTATCGAAACAATGCCATCCCGATCGATTCGTTGATTTTAACTGATGCCCAGATTAAATACTGGCCTGGTCAGAAAAAAGTAATGACCAAATTAGAACCTGTTGATGAATTCAACTTGAACGATTTAATCAAAAATGAGTTTTCGAGTATTACCATCCAAAACTTCAGGTTAAAAAATGCACAGGTAATGCTTTTCAGGTCACAAACTGACACCACCAACCAACAGGAATTAAAAAATATAGTACTTAACTTAAATGATTTTCGGCTCGATTCTATTTCTCAAACAGATACCAGCCGGGTATTCTATTCAAAAAACATCAATTTTTCAGCATCCGAATATGAACTGACACTGGGTGATAATATTCATCGGATCAGAGCCGGAAACCTTAAACTTTCAACCGTTGAGAGATCAGTTTTAGTTAAGAAGATCCAGATTTACCCATTGAACACCGCACTTACCAATCAAAAAAATACCATTGAAACCGATTGCGATAGTGTAAGGCTCGATCAGTTTAATTTCAAAAAAGCATTTCACCAGAAACGGTTTCTTTTTCAGCGAATTAATATTTTTAATCCTGAAGTTAAATTGATTCAGAATACTGCGTCAGCAGAAAAATCAGAACCCGAAAATTACAGTTTCGTTTATAAATTAATATCCAGCTACATCAAAGGAATATACGCGAATCAGGTTGTGGTTCAGAAGGGAAAGCTCCAGTTAGTCAATAAAACGGGTGTTATTCAGACAGGTAATATCGAATCAGCGATTAAGCTGCAACTGAGTGGATTTGCGTTGGATGAAATCAGCGTCCAGAGAACAGATCGTTTGTTTTTCGCCAACCAGATTGAACTGGAATTCAACAATTATCAGATGCACTTGGCCGATCAGCTGCATAAACTTACCATCGACAACCTGTCTATTTCGTCACGCAAGAAACTGGCTAAACTTCAGAACCTGCATCTGTTCCCGGTTTCGAAAGAAAACATGGAAGAGTTGCTCAAACAATATAGCCGCTCGGAATTATACGAATTTACCATTCCTGAATTATCATTGTCGAATGCTGATTTTCACAATGCCTTCTTCAACAAAAAATTGTCTGTCGATACGTTGAGCATCAATACGCCCCAGATTTATTACGAAAATTTTGCGCTCCTGAAACAATTGAAACCAAAACCCGATTTCGAAGATCTGTTCCGATTAATTTCCAACTATCTGGATGACATACATATAAATACTGTAGAAATTCCTGATGGAACGATTCGGCTGATTAATCACAGCAAAAAAGATAAAACAATTTCATTGGACAATCAATTCAGTATGAAGCTGGATAATATGCAGATCAACGAAGATCAGTTCAATCAAAAAAAACTCCTTTTCTCGGAATTTGTCGATTTTTCGGTACGCGACCACCTGATTCGTCTTTCCGACAATGTTCATGTTTTAAAGGCTGGCGAAGTTGGCTTCTCAACCCGCCGAAAAGAGATATTTGTTCTGAATGCCAAGCTTTACCCCGAAACAACAAGCAAAGACTTTTCGTCCATTTCATGGAATATTCAGCTCGCTATCCCGGAGATCAGAATCAAAGGAATTGATATGGAGAGATTCTATTTCGATCGTATGATTGACGCTGATAACCTGATGATTACTGCTCCCGACATAAAGCTATATCAAAAGAAGAAAAAAACTGATGTTAAGGACATTAAAGAAATAACATTCCCATTGCCGAAAGAGATTGAATCGATTGCCGTGCGGAAGTTTACGTTGAACGATGGATCGTTGAAGGTTTTTTCGGAGATTGGAACGAAGCCTTATTTGATGGTGCAGTCGGAAATTAAGATGGCCGCTCAAAATATTCTCATTCAGAAAGATGGAAATGCAGGAAGGCCTGAATTTAAAAGTGGTGATTATACCGGCAACTTGATTCAGTTTAAATTTACGCCAAAGGATAAAAATCAGCAATTCAGTATCGATGAGTTAATTTTTTCGACCAGCGATCGTCGAATTCTGTCCAAAAATCTGGTTGTGAAACCAAAAACGATTAGCAATAAAGAAGATCAGTTTGAACTTCAAATCCCAACACTCGTTCTGAATGGTCTTGACATGGACAATGCGTATAAAAATGATCAGTTCTTCTTCGAGTCGATTGTCGTTGAAAAGCCATCTTTCCAGCTCTTTAACAATGCCAAAGATTCAATCAGATTAAATCCTTTCAAGCTTAATTTATATCCTCATTTCGAAAGTTTTGCCGATGTATTTTCGTCTAAATCGTTGAATGTAAATGATGCCAGTATTACTGTTTTCAAAAACGGGCAAAAGAAACTTCAGGAAAAAGTAAGCCTGAAGCTGATCAAAGTAAGAATTGAAAATAAACCATCACAAGGGTTTATGCATTCAGCCGATTTTTCATTCCGAATTCCAAACCTAAAAAAACAAACTAAATTATACCAGTTTAGCATTGGTGAAACCTCCTATTCTTCTGGCAATAATCGGGTTACTGCAAAAGACATCCGTATCATTCCAAATTTCAGCAAGGACAACCATCAAAAACAAGTAGGTTTTCAATCCGACTATTTTACCGGGAAAATTGATTCGGTATGTATTTCGCAACCCAACATCCGGCGATGGTTCGACAAAGAAGAACTGGCAGGCAAATTTCTGATGATTAATGGGTTAAATATGGATATTTATCGCGACAAACAATTGCCATTCGACGAAACTCGACGACCGAAAATGTTACAGGATATGATCAAATCATTAAAAATTCCCATTTCGGTTGACTCACTCGTTATGGCAAACTCACAAGTTTCATATTCAGAACGAACCCCATCGGGCGATTTGGAAGGAAAAATTCGTTTTTCGAACATACGAACACGCTTAATGCCGTTTACCAATGTAAAGGCTTCAAATGGTGTAATTCCTGATATTAATCTGGATGGAACTGCAACGATTCAGGATTCCAGTCAGCTAAAAGTTAGCATGAATTACCGAATGAACCATGCGGATAATTTATTTAGCGCCAAAGGGAGCCTGAGCCAGTTTAATATGCGGATTTTGAATCCGGTACTGGAGCCATTGGCATTGGTTTCAATACGATCGGGAAAAGTTAATCGTTTTCAGTTTGAGTTTTCGGCTAATCAGACCAGTGCAAACGGGCAGTTGTTTTTCGGGTACGACGATCTTAAAATTTCGGTTCTGGAAATGAAAGATGGAAATGCCAAAGAAGCCAAATTTGCCAGCTTTTTAGCAAATAGTTTGATGTTAAGAGCTAAAAATCCTCGTGGTAAAGAACTTCTTCCGGATGAAATAAATTTCCAAAGAGATCAGAAACGCTCAGTTTTGAATTACTGGTGGAAATCAATATTCAGCGGAATCCGAAATACATTGGGGATAAAGGAAAACAAACCGGAAGAAAGTAAGTAAGTTTTAAATACCGAAAGTTGTTTTACTCCGAATTTTAGGCACTTTAGGTCACTCCAAACTATTTCCTGAGGTTTATGATATAAGACAGCTTGACAGACTGGTATTTCCAGTCGCGAATACCATAGAGATATTGCAGCCTGATTGAATTCTTCTTCAGTTTATGAGTCAGATCAAAAGTGTAAACCATAGGTTTATCGCGTTCATGTTTATAACCTGTATATCCTGAAATAGAATTTGTAAAAGTCCAGCCTGAATATTTAAGGTCGGCTCCTGCCCCATACATAAAAGCATCGTTTTGCAAGTTTAATTCGTCGTTGGTTTGCCAGGAGTAAAATCCGAACGAAGCAAAAGGCATCAACGACATCTTTTCATTCCGGCAGGCATAATTTTTCGAGAAGCTAAAATCGAAAAAATAGCCCGGACTATCGGCATGCCTGGCTGCATCCAAATGGCCGCCCGATGCCGTTCTTCCGGTCATACGAACCATGGTATCCGGAAATTTTCGATCTTTTACCAATTGAATGAGTGTTGAAAAGTATAAATCGCCAATAGCAATTCCCTTTCCGTCGAAATCGCGTGCAATACGCTCATCGCGAACAGAATCCGACATTGCATAATGCTCTGCGATAACACCATATAATTCGATGGCAATCTTACCTTCAGCAAACGAACGGTAATATTTTCCGGAGATATCCTGGGTAGGGTCACCCTTCTGAAAATAAAAGTCAAGACCAAATTCATAGTTTGCGCCTGTAGGAACAACTCCTTTCTTCATTTCAGGCACAGGAAGTGCATTTGGCCCCAAATAACCGGGCGTAATGTGTATCATATTGCGCCAGCCCGGCATTCCAAGTTCCCAACCATGTATGATATTCCACCACATAAAGTCTTCCTCTGAAAACGAAAGCAATGGGATGGTGCAAAAGAAAAATAGGATTATTCGTTTCACTCGAAAATATTTATTTCAATAAATTGGTTATTCATTTCGTGTGCCAAATATACAAAAGGGCGAATACACCTGATTATTTAAAATAAAAAAACCTCGCCGGGTCAGCGAGGTTTATATGTTACAGATTTAGTTTCTTTCGGATGTTCTTTGGAATGGCATCTTTGTGTACCATAATCGACATGGTCTTAAATTGCACATAGGGTTTCGATGCGTAAAAGTAACCACCGAAGTCGTTGTAATCACCCCATGAGTTTTTTACTTTGTAATACATATTTCCGATCTGGTCTTTTGCTGTTCCAACAATCAACATTCCATGATCGTCAGTTGTCTGGTAATTATCATAGTCGATCTGACGCATTTCCTGAGAAATAATTCTTTCTGTACTTGGTTTAGTTAACTTATACAGCTCTTCATTTTTGTCCTTCTCATTCATTTTTTCCCATTTGGCAATCTCAGCATCACTCATGTCGGCTTTGTTCAATTCAGGAATAACGGCTACGCCTTTTTTCGAAGTTGAGAATCCTTTTTCGCTCACATCGGCAGCCCAGGCAATTGTATAACCGGTATTAATTGCGTTGTCGATTATTTCTTCCATTTCATTTACAGGCACATTGTACACTTCATCCCACGACCAGTTATCAGGAACTTCAAGGATAAATTTGGTATAAAAAGGATGAGTAGTGTAGGAAGTAACTTCAACATAGTCATCCATGTTCAGGCCGACCACTTCCTGCGCATAACTCTGCGGGGTATAATCTTTACCTTCGAACTTAAACTTTTCAGGCAATTTGCCTAAATAAGTATCCAGAATTCCGTCGAATGCTTCGTGCCAAACTGTTGTGGGTTTTTTATTCGAATTGTCAACCACAACTTTTACCTGATCAAGTAAAGTCCGGTCAAGTTCGCCGTGAACATGTTTTTCTTCACCATAGTTCAGTCCGTTATAAATTTCTTCCGGAACAATTCCGTATTTTTTAATCGCATTGGTAACATCGTGAAATGCACCACCAGCGCCAAAATTCAGATTTCCATGCAACCTGACGTATTTAATGGCCTTGTCTGAATAAGCATGGTAAACAATGAACATTTCAGAAAGATCGACGGCAGGTTTTCCCATGCGCAGCATCTCGGCTTCCAAAAATCCCAGTCCAGAAAACGACCAGCAGGTTCCGGAGCGGTATTGATCTTTAACCGAAGTACAGGGAACTTCTTTAATTGCAGTAAACTGATAACCTTTTTCTTCTTCCTCAACTTTTTTTTCATCCTGAGCTGAAACGGTGAACGATGTCAGCACCAACCCTACAAGGAAAAGATTTCTTAATTTATACATACCAATTAATTAACATTAAACATCCCTTAAAAGTAGGTGCAAAGATACAAATTATAAAGGGCGGCGCACTGTTTATCCTCAAATATTCAAGTAGATACAAACCAACTCATCCAATTCAAGCTTAAATTAAAAAAACGTCTTTCTCTCTGAACTGTAATACTTTCGGTTGGCATAATCAGCAATAACTTAAGACTGAATTAACCAAAACATGTTATAAAACAAGTCTAAATTAATCCATCGGCTATTTGATTTTCTGCCAAATTCAAATCTAGTCATCGATTTTACACGGATTACACAAACTTTTCTAACTTTATCAATTCGAATAAAATCATATGATATGAATAGTAAAATTTGGGTATTACTTATAATTCTTTCATTTGGCCTGAGTAGTTACCATGCTAAATCACAGGTAAATATGAAAGAGTGTCTTTTTCAGCAAGAAGACAAACAAATAGCTGAAGATAAACTAAGTACTTTTTCTTCAGATGCCAGTTTACCTATTGCTGACCTTGTGGTCAAAATCGGGCTATCTTTTCTGGAAACACCTTATGTTGCTGCAACACTTGAAAACGGGCTGGAAGAAAAGTTGGTTATCAATCTCCGACAACTGGATTGTACAACCTTTGCCGAAAGTACCCTGGCGCTGGCAAGAACTGTAAAATTGAAAAAGAAAGACTTTGAATCGTTTGTAGCCGAACTTCAAAAAATACGGTACCGTGATGGCGTTCGCAACCAATATCCGTCGAGGCTACATTATTTTAGTGAATGGATACAAAACAACAATACCAGAGGCATTGTTAGTGGGTTGGTTAATCAAAATGGTGTGAAATCAGATAAAACCATCAATTACATGAGTACTCATCCGGCAGATTACCCAGTTCTTAAGGAACATCCGGAGTTGATTCCAGCAATTGCTCAACAGGAACAGATGCTTACCAAAACAGGATTCATGTACTTTCCAAAGTCCAATATTGCGAATCTATATAAATATCTGCAAGATGGAGATATCATTGCACTTACCAGTTCCATTGATGGCGTTGATGTAAATCATGTCGGGATAATCATACAGAAAGGCAACGAGTTTCTCCTGCTTCACGCCCCATTAAGCGGCAAAAAAGTGCTGATTTCAGATGGTCCGATTACCGATTTCCTCAAACCACAATCGAAAAACAGCGGGATCATGATTGCCCGTCCTGTATTTTAATTTCATCATCTTTTTCTAATGCTGCAAGGTGGTTTTTGTTAAATTTGCAGCTCTCAATTTCAACCTGTATGAATTCGTTTGGTGATCGTTTTGTTGTTGTCTTGTGTAAATTAACTGCACGTCTTCCTTTTTGGGTAATCTTTGGCCTTGCCGATATTTTCTATGTATTTCTTTATTACATCGTTGGCTATCGCCGGAAAGTGGTTCACGAAAACCTTGTTCGGTCGTTTCCTGAAAAAAGTCCTGAAGAAATCCGGAAGATTACCAAGAAATTTTATCATCACCTGAGCGATATTGGACTTGAAACCATCAAATTTAGCCGGATGACCGAGAAGCAAATTGATGACCGGCTTAAAGTTCACAATCTGGATATTTATGAAGAGTATTACAACCAGGGTAAAAGCATCATAGTTCTTGGAATGCATCACAACAACTGGGAATGGAGCGGATCGATGCAACGGTTTATTAAATCTCAGTTTCTGGTGGTTTATAATCCAGTGAGGACAAACAAAAATTTTGAAAAATTTCTGCTTCAAACCCGTGAGCGATTTGGTGCCCTATCCATACCAGTTAATCATTCTGTGAGAACAGCGCTATCGTTTAACAATGCTGAACGACCTGGCGGATTGATGTTAGCCGCCGACCAGACTCCTCCGGCTAATTCCCAATTCTGGACAACATTTCTCAATCAGGAAACCGCTTTTTTTGCCGGGCCCATGAAAATTGCGATAAAAACAAATCAACCGGTAATTATGCATCACACCCGAAAGGTTGGCCGCAGCCGCTACGAAGTTTTCCATTACAAGCTTATTGAAAATCCTGCAACGGTTAAGCCTGAAGACATTATGATGGCTTATGTCACAAAACTGGAAGAGATTATCAAAGCTGAGCCTGAATATTGGTTGTGGTCGCACCGCCGGTGGAAACACAAACGTCCGGCAAATATTGAGATGTACGAAAGATAGGCTGAAAACCTTCGACAATAAATTTGAGCAATGAAGAAATTACTGGCCCGAATTGGAATATTTCTCCTGAAACTACTCGGTTTTACTCCGTTCTGGCTTCTTTATCTCTGGGCCGATCTCATTTATTTCGTTTGTTATCATGTTATCGGTTATCGAAAAAATACGGTCGTTCAAAATCTAAAAAACTCATTTCCAGAAAAAACTGATCAGGAATTAAAAGAAATAGACCATCAATTTTATCGTCATTTCGCTGATTTGGTGGTTGAAACGATCAAAGCTTTTCAAATATCCGAAACCGAATTAAGGAAACGATTCCGTTACAAAAATCCTGAAGTTCTGAATGAATTATATGCACAGGGAAAAAGCGTTGCCTTGCTTTCGGGTCATTACGGAAACTGGGAATGGACCATTGCTTTGCCCAAAATCATCAGGCATCAGGTGAATGTGATTTACCGCCCTATTCAGGACGAAACATTTGACCAATATATGAAGCAAGTCCGGTCGAGATTAGGTATGCAGATGATGATGGCTCGTATCTCTGGACGCACCATGCTTGAACGCGAAAAAACCAGACAATTATCAGCCACTTATTATCTGACCGATCAAACCGCGTTGAAGGATACCGATTACTGGATGATGTTTCTGAACCAGGAAACAGCGGTTTTCCCGGGAGCAGAAATCATGGCGACTAAATTCAAACAGGCTGTTGTGTTCATGGACATCCAAAAAGTTCGGAGAGGCTACTACGAAGTTGGATTTACCAAACTTTTTGACGATGCTTCAACGACCGAAAAGTACGAAGTAACCAAAGCGCACACCAAATTTCTCGAAGAAATCATCCGGAGCCGGCCTGAATTATGGTTGTGGTCGCACAAGCGATGGAAGCACACTCGTCCCGAAAATATTCCGTTGAAATGATGACTTTGCCTACATCGGATCCACATCTGCATAAACAATCAATTGACTGTTATTTGGTTGTGATTTGGCGTGATTGATAATTGCCATGATCTTGGTTTTGGCTTCAT
>JAHEYT010000068.1 GCA_023251455.1 Bacteroidota bacterium | reverse complement strand
ATATGTGACTGAAGCATTTGTTTCATCCGGAATGGGAATGCTCGACTTTGAGGAAGACATGAAACGCCTGAAACCTGACCTGTTTATTGTAAATACCGACGGGTTCACCGAAGGAAAAGCACAAATATGTAAGGAAAATAACGTGGAATTAGTTGTTCTGGAACGTATTCCTGAAGAAGGATTGCCTGCACGTTCAAGTTCAAGTTCAAAAAAGGAGCTTCAATTCCCTTACCGTGTTTGTATTGCAGGAGGTTGGATGGATCAACCTTGGGTTTCCAAGGTTCATCCCGGATCGGTAGTGGTTGCACAAATCTGGCCAACCATCGAATTCAACGATCGCTCAGGAATGGCAACCAGTTCACGTAAAATTGCCCATGAAATTTGGGGCGGCAAAATTCCTGAAGGTGATCAGGTTCGAAACGCCCAACTTCTGTTTGGCGCCGAAAATCCTCCCGGAAGCCAATATATTTCAGGATCGCAAGACCAGCTTGGAATCCTGGTTCCGGGTGTCAGCCGTTTGGATTACGATGGGAAATTCTGGCCTTCGAACATTGAAAACACATTCGACAAGGAAACCTGCGAATGGCTTTCGGATGTTTTGCATTTGATTCCTATGTCGCCTCGCCCGAATGGGTACGATCCGTTGGTCGATCAAAACCTGAAACCTGAATACGTAAAAGAATTGGGCGATGCCGGACTAAAATGTTACGAGGCTATTCTCTCAAAAAATGTTAACTTGCTTGGTGAATCGATGACCGAAACTTTCTATGCCTGGAAGAAAATACTTCCGAATACAGTTCCCGAATGGGTTCTGGAAGAAATGGAAAGCAAGTACATCGGTAAATATCCGGGTGCAATAACCTCAGGTTGTGGTGGCGGATATGCCGTTGTTGCTTCGGAAGAAGCCATTGAAGGCGCATTAAAAATTAAAGTTCGCTACTAAAACTGACACACATGAGTAAATTTCATTGTTTGATAATGGCCGGTGGATCTGGCACTCGTTTTTGGCCAAGAAGCCGCAAAGCAAATCCGAAACAATTTCTGACCATCTTCGGAAACGAATCGCTGATTCAGGCTACCATCAGCCGTTTTGCCAATTTCATTCCCGACGAAAGTATTTACGTCGTTTCAAACAAAGGGCAAAAAGAGGTTTTGGAACAACAAACTTCGAGGCTTCCAAAAGAAAATTTGATTTACGAACCGGTGGGCAAAAATACGCTTCCGGCAATTGGACTGGCGGCTTTGTTTATTGCCAAAAACGATCCGAACGGAATCATGATTGTTTCGCCAGCCGACCACCTGACTCAAAACGATAAGCTTTTTCAGGAAACCATTGAATCGGCAGCAAAAATAGCCGAGGAAAAGAATGGAATCGTGACCATCGGAATTACGCCAAATGCCCCGGCAACTGGCTACGGATACATCGAAATTGCCGATGAAATCAAAATTGGCCAGACCATCAAATCGTTTGCAGTCAATCGTTTCGTAGAGAAACCTAATCTGGAAACTGCTCAGTCTTATGTCGACTCCGGAAAATTTTTCTGGAATGCCGGAATCTTTGTTTTTAAAGTTTCTGTCTTTCTGGAAGCCGTTCAGAAATACGCTCCTAATTTGTATATCGACTTGCAAAAAATCGCAGAAACGATCGGCACTGCAAGCTACGAAGAGGTTCTGGACAAAATTTACAACCAGGTCGATTCCATTTCGATTGACTATGGTATTATGGAAAAAGCTGATAACGTTTTTCTGGTGCAGGGTGATTTTGTTTGGAACGACCTGGGAAGCTGGGAAGAAGTTTATAAATACGATCAGCGAAAAGACGAGAACCAGAATGCACACGTTGGTGATGTTATTTTTCAGGATACCAAAAACTCATACGTTTATGCTCCGGGCAGTTTGGTCGCAGTTGTTGGGATGGACGATGTGATTGTGGTAAAAGACGGCGATACCATTTTGGTTTGCAAACGCGATCAGGCCGAAGAAATCAAAGGCGTGGTGGCTGAAATTACCAAACGGAAGCTGGATCAATACCTGTAGGCATTTTTTTAATTCGTGTGCTGAAATAAACTCAGCAAGCATTCTCTTTATTGAAATAGACTCTCCTCTTTGGGAGAGTTTCACCATACCTATTCCTTTACCTAAGTAAAACCTTGAATTAAAATTTAAAACTAACACTATGGGAACTAATCTATTCAAAAAAATCAGGCTAACAAGTTTGCTTTTTATTGTACTCGGAATATCAGTTTCAGCACAACCGAAAAAAGCACTACCTGCAAAATTCATAAACACTGACGATTCGTTCAAAGAGTATCAATATCCGGAATGGTTTCGCGATGCGAAATTCGGAATCTGGGCTCATTGGGGGCCACAGGCTGTTCCTCGCCAGGGAGACTGGTACGCAAAGAGAATGTATCAGAATCAAGGTTGGGACTGGAGTAAAAATGCCTTCAGCGATAAGCCCGATGAAGATTATACTTACCATGTTGCGCATTACGGACATCCATCGAAATTCGGGTACAAAGACATTATCCCTTTATGGAAAGCTGAGCGTTGGGATCCTGATAAACTGATGGCTTTGTACAAAAAAGTGGGCGCCAAATATTTTGTCAGCATGGCAACCCACCACGACAACTTCTTTTTGTGGAATTCAAAACTTCACAAATGGAATTCGGTAAACATGGGACCCAAAAAGGATGTGGTTGGACTGTTTCAACAGGCCGCAAAAAAAGAAGGGTTACGGTTTGGCGTTTCTGAACATTTAGGCGCCAGTTATACATGGTTTCAGGCTGCCCGTGGCGCCGACAAAACCGGACCTTTAGCCGGAGTTCCTTACGATGGAAACGATGAACAATATGCCGACTTGTACCACAAAAAAACTGCTCCGGACGACAAAGATTGGCTGACAAAGGATCCTGAAAACCAGAAAGACTGGTTGGCAAAAATTACCGAACTGATTGATATGTACCATCCTGATTTGCTTTATTCTGACAGTGAATTGCCTTTTGGCGAAGTTGGACGAACCATGCTGGCACATTACTACAATCAGGATATGGCTAAAAACGGTGGAAAACTGGATGCCGTTTACACTGCTAAATTACGTCCGTCACAAGGCCGGTGGGTACAGGATGTGGAGCGCGGAGCGCTGGATTCAATCAGCCCATTCCCATGGCAAACCGATACCTCCATTGGCGACTGGTATTACCGTACCGGCCAGAAATACATGACCGGAACCGAAGTGATCCAGATGTTGGTTGATATCGTCAGTAAAAACGGCAACCTGCTCATCAACGTAGTTCAAACTCCGGAAGGCGACCTGGAACCAGATGTTCTGAATATCCTGAACGAAATTGCCAAATGGACACCTGCAAACGGAGAAGCCATTTATGGAACCCGTCCATGGAAAATTTATGGAGAAGGCCCGTCAACCTCAAAAACTCAGGAAAAAGGAACATTTGGGGGAGTGAAGGACGTGCGTCCATACGATTCGAACGACATTCGTTTCACAACCAAAGGAGAAACTCTTTATGCTTTCTGCATGAGCAAACCATTGGGCGATATTAAAATTACTTCGCTGGGAAAAAACTCCAAAGTGAACAGCAAAACTGTCGCTTCGGTTAAAATGCTGGGAAGCAAAGAGAAACTGACCTGGAAACAGGAAGGCGATGCGTTGGTAATTAATAAACCAGCTCAATTGCCCGAATGGCAGGTCGCAACACTGAAAATTGAATTCAAGAAATAGTTGTTTTCTGATAAAGATTATGAACCGAAATGCCCGAATGAACAAATCGCGTTCATTCGGGCATTTTCATGTCTATTATTTGAGATTCAACGACTATTATCTAATTTTCATTTGCTGAACTTTTCTATTCCAATGACTTTCTTTCCTGAAATCATCCGGCACAGATAAATTCCTTTCCGGAGTGCGTTGACATTCAGGCTAATGGTTTGCCCGGAATCCACATCGTAAATCTGGTTAAGCGAAACTCTCCTTCCGGAAATATCGCAAATTTCGATCTGCAATTCTTTCAGGCTATTTCCGGAGTATTGAATATTCAGTACATCAGTCACCGGATTCGGGAAGAATTTGATTGCAGATGCAACCTGATCAGGATTCAGATAAGTTGCCAATGTTTTCAGCGAAATAGTTTCGGAGTAAACCACATTTCCTGATGCATCTTTCAAAATCAAATTGGATTCGCTTGCGCCACAATTAATTGAATTAAGCGGAATACTGTCGCTTTTGACAATAGTACCATCGCAAAGCCGCCATTCAACCGTATAATTTTTATCAATCAGGTCGTACTGTATTTGCCAGTTGTCGCGGGCTCCGGTAATGTACCAGTTAATCGGAACATCGGAAACCGTTCCGTCGGAGTTAAAAATAAATGTTCCTGAAACGATGGTGCCATCAGGAGTTAAGGCTTTTACCGAATAAGTTTGAGTAGGGCAAAGTCCCTTTACCTCCTGACCTTCAATGCCATTTGACCAAACGTAGTGGTTGGCATTGATGAGCGAATCGTTCAGGTAAACCTGAGCCATGGCAGTTCCGGCACACGACGACATTTGTGGTGGAAAGCTTGCTTTATAGCGCATGACATATCCATTAACGAGAGGCTTTTCAGAGTATACTGTGTCAACTTTCGGTTCAGTCACATAAATTACTTCGCACCAAGTACTCGAGCAACTATCAGCGGTATAAATGGTTAGACAAACTTTCTGGGTAGGTTTCTGAAAATCAAAACTAACCAGCGGTTCAGCCTCGGTGCTGGTTTTGCCATCTTCAAATTGCCAGATACGACTTACTACTTTGCCCTCAGAAACATCCAGCAGTTTGTATGGAATAACTTCAGGAATGCTGATTACGTCAGTAGGACGGTAGTATTTAAACCATGCATGGCAATTGGCCGAAGGTTCAACCGGAGGACTTGTATTCATGTAAATATTGATGGTTTCGCAATAGGAAGCGAGGCATCCTGAAGATGTTTTTACAGTGAGGCAAACCTTTCGGAATGGATTTGGATCGGCAAGCGGATCGATGTTTAGCGGGAAATTAAAGATATGCGTTGGATTTGCTTCGTTGCTCGTTTGTCCGTCGCCAAAATCCCATTTCCATTCAACCGCTTCGGGAGTAGCTTTCGAATAAAAATCTAAAATCAGGGCCGGAACCAGGGTTTTAATGTTGTAGTTTGCTGTAAAACCAAAGCCGGTATAACATTCGGCCGGATCAACAATTGGTTTATCGGGATTGACTACATATACCGCGTCGCAGAAAGTATCCAAACATTTATTCTTTCCTGAAACGGTAAGGCAAACTTTTCGTTCGGTTTGCTTGAGATCAAAAGTTACGATTGGCTCCTTCTCTGTACTGGTTTTTCCATTGTCGAATTGCCAGGTGTATGACAGAGAATCGCCTTCAGAAAGGTTGGTCAGCTGAAATGAAGCTGTTCCTCCAATTGAATCGTAAGCTGGTTGATAATACTTAAATCGTGCTTTACAATCGGGAGCAACGTAAGGAGTTCCATCCATAATGTTGATCGTTTCAGAATAAAAGCTTTTACACTCATCTGAAGTCAAAATTGTCAGACTTACTGTACGGTATGGACTCATTTTCACGTTTGGTCCGCTTTGTGGGTGGTTAAAAATGAACATTGGGTTTTGCTCGCGGCTGGTATTCCCATCGCCAAAATCCCAATACCATTCTTTCACAGATCCTTCAGATTTATCGTAAAAATTAATGGCAGTCGCTGGCAAAAGAGTCATTATCTGGGTATTCACCGCATATTTAAATTGAGCCTTACAATTGCCATTGGTGATGCTGGTTTGCGCGCCGGTCATCAGGCCAGATAACATCAGCACAAAAAGTAAAAATTTTCTCATAAGGACAGTTTTTTGAACATTGATATTGACTAGACGGAACAGTGTGTTAAAAGGTTGCGCGATAGGAATAAGTATCCGAAAATCGTTAGAAAGAATGGGTTGCAGAAAATTCAATTACTTTTACAGAATAACATCAGAATTACCCGAAATGAAACAGCATATCGCACAAATTGCGTTGGTGGTGGCCGACTACGATGAAGCCATTGAGTTTTATACCAAAAAATTGCATTTCAGACTAATCGAAGACACGGTTTTGAGCGAAACCAAGCGTTGGGTGAGGATTTCGCCTCCCGGCTCGTCAGCATGTTGCCTTTTGCTGGCTAAAGCTGCCAGTGACGACCAATTGTCGAGGGTTGGCAATCAAACTGGTGGAAGGGTTTTTCTATTTCTTCACACCGACAATTTCAAGCAAGATTATCAGAACCTGTTAGATCAGGAAATTCGGATTGTTCGCGAACCTAGGGCTGAACCTTATGGCACGGTGGCTGTTTTTGCCGATCTGTATGGAAATCTATGGGATCTGATAGAACCATCCTGAAAATGAACATTTTTCCGGGATTTCAGTTTCGTAAATAAGTTCGGCAATCTATGGTTGTTGCAACCAAAACGAAGCATCGATTTTCAGGATTAAGCTTCAATTATTGAAATCAGGAATTTCAGAAATGACCAGTTTCAAAGAGGTGTTTGATACTTCTACTTCACAAAATATTCGCTAAAGCAGTGATTAAATGATCATTTCGATCATTTGCCAGAAGGATAAAAACAGAAAAATTGCAAAACACTAAATTAAAAGTGTACATTTGGAGAAAATACGGAATTGAGAATTAGGGCATTAAATTGCTTTTTACGTCAGGATTATATTTGTACATAAAATTAAATTGAAAAATGAGTAGATCACAAGAATCGTTCAACAAAAAAGAAGTAAGAAACAAGAAAGAGAAAAAGAGAAAAGAAAAAGAAATGAAAAAGCAGACCCGGAAAGATAGCGATAAGGGTAGCTTTGACGATATGATTGCATATGTTGACGAAAATGGGATGATCACTTCAACTCCTCCGGATCCGTCCCTGAAAAAAGTAATTAACCTGGAAGATATCGAAATCAGCATACCAAAGAGCGATCCAAATCAAATAATCGATCCGATCAGAAAAGGCTCAGTAACTTTCTTCAACAACACCAAAGGTTTCGGGTTTATTCGCGATTTGGAAACACAGGAAAGCGTTTTTGTGCATGTAAACAACCTGCTTGAAGATATTAAAGAAGGTAATCTGGTTAATTACGAAGTAGAAATGGGGCAAAAAGGACCAACTGCCGTTCAGGTAAAACTGTACAAAGAGCCTAAGCCTGCTGCCGTTCAAGCACCACAGCCTCCACAAGCTCCAACAGAATAATCACACTATACTGAGAACCAGCTATTCAGCCTGATACGGGCTGAGTAGAACTTTCTCGGTCTTCTGTTTTTCGTTTGTCACCACATTTACCAGATAGATTCCGCTTTTCAGGTTACTGACATTGATGTGCGAATCGCTCTCAGTTAATTCACACGCTTTCACGAGCCTTCCGCTCAAATCAACAATCCGCAGGTTCCCCTTTCCTAAATATTCAGGAAGCAAAACCCGGATTCTTCTGTATTTAGCCTCCGGAATAATCTGAATATCAGCAATCAGCGAAACATGCGGTACCGAATTTACAACATCGGCTTTGGCAATCAGCCACTTGTCGGGATCGAACTCAATTTTGTCAACCGTACTTTCGGCTATTGTAAACTCCTGATTCTGGATTGTGTTATGCAAACGCAAGTCGGTATATTTCCCATTTTTCCAAACCATCACCGGAATGTGCATCTCGAAAAAGCCGACCGACGAATTTGAGGAAGACTGACTAATCCGCAGTTTTTGCTTCCCAAAATCGCCATAATCAGTATAGTAGGTAAGCCGATAAATTGGATAACCTTCGCCATAGTACCAGTCTTTAAAAAACTCAGTAAAAGAAGTATCTGCAACCGTTTCCATGTGTTTCACGAATTGTTGTTGGCTGGCAAAACCATTCGCAATTTCCGGATCATTCAGGTAATTTTTCATACCATTGAAAAACAACGAATCGCCCATTTCCCACCTCAGCATGTGCAGCAAATAAGCTCCTTTCGAATACGAAAGCCTGCCATTGAAAATCCGGTTGACATTTGTATTATCGGCCACAAATACAGCTCCATCTGGTAGAGAAGTAATTCTTTTGACCTGATTATCTTTCCAGGTCGACCAATATTGCCCATTCAGCAGGTTCTCGTAGGTCAGGCCGGTTAAATATGTTGCGAACCCTTCGTTTAGCCAGATGTCGTGCCAGCTTGCCAAAGTGATGTAGTCGCCAAACCATTGATGGGCCATTTCGTGGGCCACCAGTTCAAACTCCAGATGAGTCATAAAACTCATGGTTTGGTGTTCCATTCCCCCACCCCAGCCAAACTGCGCATGTCCGTATTTTTCGCTGGCAAACGGATAGGTTATAAACTTCGAATTGTAGAACGAAAGAATATTCAAAATATCCGTTGATTTGCTTTTCGCAGTAGCGAGGTATTCCGGATAAACGTAATTGAGCACTTCGATTTTTTTCCCGTCGGACAAATCCAGAAAGTCGGAATAGGTTTGATAATTCGTAACGGCAATGCCAATCAGATAAGTGGCTATCGGAAACCGATGCGACCAATGAGCCGTGCGATTTTCGCCTGATACTTTATCGTCAACCAGTTTTCCGTTACTGGCTGACAGGTATTGCTTCGGACAAGTAATGTAAACATCAATCGAATCAATTTTATCAGCCAGACTCTCCTTGCAAGGCCACCAATCCTTTGCCCCATAAGGCTCTGATAGAGTCCAGATAATCGGATCAGTATTGTGTTTTGAAGATACAAACGAACCCATGCCGTTCTGAAGTGGCGCGCCGTGGTAAAAAACCTCTACCAAACCTATCGTATTTTTTGCTGGCAATGAAGGTAAAGCAATACTGATTTTGTTTGCCGAATGCTGAAAAGTGATCTTCTTTTGGTTATACTGAACGGAATCAACTGTCATTCCATCGGTCAAATCAAACTGAATCTGGGCAACATCGTCTTTCAGGAATTTTACAGATGAAAAAACCGATCCCGAAATATAGTTCACCGCCGGATCAACCGTAAAATTCAGTCGTTGATAAATAACATCAGTTGACGCATAATCAGCTGATTCAGTAAATCCGGCTGATTTCTGATAAACACGGCTGTCGCTGAAAGCTGCCTTATCATTGAAATCAGGATCGGGAGCCTGCCCCCAAACCAACTGAACTGCAAGTACCAAAATCAGGAAGATTAATTTCTTCATCGAACAAAAATTGATGACAACCAACGAATGTACTAATTAACATTCAGGCATTAAACTCTGTTCAAATAAAAGCCGGGCAATCTGAGATTCAGTCTGCCCGGCCATGGTCTGTTTTCTGTACTTGTTATTCGTTTCTGATCGGCTTTATTTTCAACAAAACTACTTCTCAATTGTGTGAAACGATGTCAAAAAGAAACAACAAAGCAAAAAGAATCTGAAATTTTGTTAATCAGGTTAAATCTGACCTCATTTTGGCAAATAGATCGCTTCAAAAATCCATGTTTCGGAAAATGTTTGCTACCTTACCTTAAAATTTTAAAAGCCCAAACAATGGCAAAGAACAAAAAACATAAATTAGAGAAACTGGTCGAATCGTTTAATAAACCAAAACTCAAAAATGCAATCCTGACCGTTTTTTACGATAATCCGGAACGAACATACAACTACAAACAAATAGCTGAACTGCTCAAAATTAAAGATCCTGAAATTACCAAACTAGTTTTTGTGGTGTTGGAAGAACTGACCGAAACCAAGAACCTTCATAGCGTTCAGCGTGGAAAATACAAATTACAATCGCGCAGCGGAGCCGTTTTAGGAAAGGTTGAGATACAGCCGCAAGGATTTGCCTAT
Source organism: Bacteroidota bacterium (assembly GCA_023251455.1). GTDB lineage: Bacteria > Bacteroidota > Bacteroidia > Bacteroidales > Prolixibacteraceae > Aquipluma. The sequence goes on along the minus strand of JAHEYT010000068.1, from coordinate 24,945 downwards.
GTGGTTTCCGAAGAGTTCGACAAACCGATACTGGTTTCGAGCCGTAACCTGAACCATGCCATGGAAGGCGACAAGGTAAAAGTGCAACTGTTTGCTATTCGCAAGAAGCAACAGGTTGAAGGCGAAGTCGTTGAAATTGTGGAACGTGCCAAATCCACATTTGTTGGAACCATTTCCAAATCGAACAATTATGCTTTTTTCATTCCTTCCGGAAAAACCGGATTCGATTTATTTATCCCGAACGAAAAGCTGAATGGCGCGAAAGACGGGCAAAAAGCAATCGCCAAAATCACGGAATGGCCAGCCCGAGCCAAGAATCCGTTTGGAGAAATTATTGAAGTGCTGGGCAATGTTGGCGACAACAACACCGAAATGCATGCAATTTTGGCCGAATATGACTTGCCTTTGCGATTTCCCGAAAATGTGATGAAAGCAGCTGAAAAAATACCTGACGAAATTCCGGCAGAAGAAATCCTTCGTCGTCGCGATATGCGCGGAGTAACCACGTTTACTATCGACCCGAAAGATGCCAAGGATTTCGACGATGCACTTTCGATACAAAAGCTCGAAAATGGGTACTGGGAAATTGGCGTTCACATTGCCGATGTTTCGTATTACGTGACCCCCGGAACAATCCTCGACGACGAAGCTTACGAACGCGCTACTTCGGTCTATCTGGTTGACCGTGTGGTTCCGATGCTTCCTGAAAAACTGTCGAATGGCGTATGTTCACTTCGCCCGAATGAAGATAAACTTTGCTTTTCGGCCATTTTTCAACTCGACGACGAAGCCCAGATTCACAACCAATGGTTCGGCCGTACGGTGATTCATTCCGACAAGCGATTTGCCTACGAAGATGCGCAAGCCATTATCGAAAGCGGCGAGGGCGAACTCAAAGACGAAGTACTTTCCATGAATCGGTTGGCAGTTAAACTACGCGAAAACCGTTTTAAACACGGATCGATTGCTTTTGAACGGGTTGAAGTCAAATTCGACATCGACGAAAATGGTAAACCACTTTCGGTGTATTTCAAAGAAGCCAAAGAAAGCAACCAGCTCGTCGAAGAATTTATGCTTCTGGCCAATAAACGCGTTGCTGAATTCATTGGCAAAACCGACGATAAAAAAACGGCCCGAACATTTGTTTACCGTATTCACGACAAGCCAGACCCTGATAAACTGATGAATTTCAATCATTTTATTCACAAGTTTGGTTATGGATTGCAGCTGGGAACACCCGGACAGATTTCAAAATCGATGAACCTATTGATGACCAACGTAAGGGGTAAAAACGAACAGAATGTGATTGAAACGCTGGCTATACGGACCATGGCAAAAGCCGTTTATTCAACGCGAAACATTGGTCACTACGGACTTTCGTTCGAATATTATACGCATTTCACTTCACCCATCCGGCGTTACCCCGATGTGATGGTGCACCGCTTACTCGAACGTTATCTGGATGGCGGCAAAACAGCCAATGCCCAGAAATACGAAGACATGTGCAAGCACTCGTCGGATATGGAAAACAAGGCGGCCAGTGCCGAACGGTCGTCGATAAAGTACAAGCAAGTTGAGTTTATGCAGGATAAAATCGGAGAGGAATTTTCCGGAGTTATTTCAGGAGTTACCGATTGGGGAATTTACGTTGAACTAGAAAATAAGTGCGAAGGAATGGTTTCGGTAAGTACCCTCAACGATGATTTCTACATTTTTGACGAAAAAAATTATTGCCTTATTGGACGCCATTCACATCGTCAATTCCAACTTGGCGACGTGGTGCAGGTTGAAATTGCAAGGGCTAATCTGGAGAAGAAACAACTCGATTTCAGGCTGGTAAAAGAAAAAACCAACGGAGCAGATAAACAGTTTTTTCGTCCGGAAAATAAAAAAAAGGGGCGAAGATTATAAAAATTAGAAAATGTAGCCTTTCTTTGTGATAACTTGAGCCGTTTTTCTAGTTTGAAATAAAACTTATATTTGTTTACTGATTGATTAATCCTTTAGTTATGGCAATGAACTTTGAAAGTGGGACAAACAAAAAAGATGCAAACCGCGAAAGCATTCTGAAAATTGCCCAGGAAATATTCAGCAAATACGGATACAAAAAAACAACACTCGACGATATCGCTAACGCTGTCCGTAAAGGGAAAAGTTCGCTTTACTATTACTTTACCAGTAAGGAAGATCTTTTTCAGGAGGTTATCCAGAAGGAAGTTGACATTCTGCGCCGTGAACTCGACATCGTGGTAAACCGAAATACAGATCCGGTTGATAAGCTGAGAGATTATATCCTCACCAAGCTTACTACTTATCGCGGGATGGCTAATTTTTACAATGCACTTGAAAACGACGTGACAGCCATCGAGTTCATCGAAAACATCAAACTCAAACATCAGCAGGAAGAAATCAGGATGATTAAACGAATCCTCATCGAAGGAGTTCGTAAAAACATTTTCGAAGTTTATGACCTGACCCTTGCCGCTATTGGTATTACCACTGCCATTAAAGGATTGGAAATGCCGCTGGCTGCCGGCGATTACAGCAAAGTTAACCTCGAACAAAGTGTTGATAATATCGTAAAAATTCTGTGCTACGGAGTTATGAAAAGATAATTTCCACCATCTTATACTGATTTATGTAGGGTTTAATCTTATGGATTAACCCTATTTTTTCGTCCAATTTTTATACCTAAATTTATTTTATTAAAACCGCTTACAACTTTAGTTGTTCTAATATCGACACGAAATAAAGGGAAGTAAAATTCCCGTTACTGAAACAATTTGAACTCACAACAAGACGATAGAGTTCTACGATAAACAAATGTGAAACACAATTAATTAAAATTACAGAAAATGAAAAATTTGAAAGCATTAACAGCGATTGTATTATGTGCTACAATCCTTTTGAGTAGCTGTTCAACAACCAAGAATTCGACAAAAGGTGGAGTAATTGGCGGCGCAGGTGGCGCTCTTTTAGGCGCCGGGATTGGTGCAATGATGGGTAAAGGAAAAGGTGCGGCCATTGGTGCTGCTATTGGTGGTACTGTAGGTGCCGGTACAGGAATCCTGATCGGCAAGAAAATGGATAAACAAAAAGCTGAACTGGAGAAAATCGAAGGAGCAAAAGTGGAGACTATTACCGATGCAAACAACCTTCAGGCCATTAAAGTTACTTTCGATAGCGGTATTTTATTCGCTACCGGTAAAAGCGATTTAACCGCTGCGTCCAAATCGGCGTTACTGAAATTTGCAGCTTCGTTAAAAGAAACTCCTGAAACTGATATTACCATTTATGGGCATACCGATAACAAAGGTTCACACGATCTGAATTTCAAATTATCGAACGACCGGGCCTCGGCAGTTTCCAGCTTCCTCACAGCCAATGGAATTGCTACAACACGTATGACCACCCAGGGAAAAGCCTATGATGAACCGGTTGCTGATAACGCGACTGAAGCAGGAAGAGCTCAAAACCGTCGTGTGGAGATTTACATTGCAGCCAACAAGCAAATGATCGAACAGGCTCAACAAGGAACTCTGAAATAACAACCTCGCGGTTACAAAAATGAACAGAGGAGGGTCAACGGTTTGATCCTCCTCTGCTTTTTTCACCGGTTTGCCGCGGCTCCCGCACGATTGTATCGTAAAATCAACCCGAGGACTCGGGGCCGAATTTGTTGGTAGCTGTTGTTTGCGGTTCGTTATTTTTCTTCGGTTAAATCTGCCCTTTATATTGTGGGTCAAAGTCCACCATCCATTCGATACCGTATTTGTCTCTAAACATCCCAAAATAAGAACCCCAGGGACTGTCTGAAATAGGCATTTCTACTTTTCCGCCTGCTGAAAGTCCGTTAAATAATTGGTCTGCTTCCTCCTTGCTTTCTGCACTTATTGAAATTTTGCTTCTGTTTTCATTCTCGTTTTGCTTTCCCATAAATTCGGGGGTGTCGCTTCCCATTAATACACTGTTCTTGCCAATTGGCAAAGCAATATGCATAATTTTCTCAGCTTCATTTTCAGAAACAGGATGCTCTGGGATTGACAGATCTTTGAAACGACTGATCATTGCGAACTCACCGCCAAATACTGATTTGTAAAATGTAAATGCTTCTTCTGCATTTCCATTGAAGTGGATGTAAGGATTTATTTGTGCCATTTTATTCTATTTTTCAGGTTGTTAAAATGATTTCACTTTATGCGTTTGTTTGCTCTGTCGGAAACTTCGTAATGTCCATATAGAAAACTTCCCAGGTGTGTCCATCAAAGTCTTCAATAGTTCGCTGCTGCATAAATCCGTAATCCCTCATTTCGTGGGGTTCGGTTCCACCTGCCTTTAGTCCATTTGTCAAAATGCTGTTTACTTCGTCAATGCTGTCGACTGATAAAGAAAAAAGTCCTGCTAATTTTGATTTGGTGTCAGCAAGAGGTTTTGTAGCAAAAGTTGAAAACTTTTCGTGTGTCAATATCATCACAAAAATGTTCTCACTCCATACCATACATTTTCCGGAGTCGTCAGAAAATTGTGGATTATTTGTAAATCCTAATGCAGTATAAAAGTCCATTGATTTTTGCAGGTCTTTTACTGCTAAATTGATGAAAATTTGTTTTGCCATTTTGTTTCAGATTAGTCGTCAATTTAATGTAAATCTTCAGTCGGTGAGTACCGCCTTAGAAATACCATCAACGTTTGGCAGTATGAAAAAGTTGATAATTGCGGGCGATTTCCTGTCAAGCCCGAATTCTCGGGACTGAGCTGAAAGATGTCCACCGAAAACCACTGCTGCCAGATTTTCGGGTTAGGGAAAATCGTAATACATTTGTTGCCTTAGCCCGATTGCAAAGCTCTGTTAATCGCCCGACACTTTCCTTCAGATAAATTAACAGCGCTTATTCTCTTATATTTTCAGGAATTTGTAAGTTTGTACGGAATATACAACTATGAAGCAAACCGGTTTTGACACGAACGAAAATCTGCAACAGATTTCACCATATCCAATTCGAATGAGCTATTTCAAACTGAAAAGCATATTCCCCCTTTTATTTGGCATTTCATTTTTTTACCTGATATTTTATACTTCCTGCGCTAACATTGGCAGTCCAACCGGAGGTGAAAAGGACAGCATACCGCCAGTAGTGGTAAAAACGATTCCTGAATTGCGTGGTACAAACTTTAAAGGCAGCGAAGTGCGCTTAACTTTTGACGAGTATATCAATTCTGATGAAATCTCGGAGAAGCTGGTTATTTCGCCACCCATGAAAAAGAAACCACAGATCAAAATGAAGGGAAAAACCCTGATCGTGGAATTTACTCAAGACCTCCGAAAGGAATCAACCTATTCGCTCGATTTTAAAGATGCAGTTGCCGATAACAATGAAAAGAATCCAATTAAAGATTTTAGGTTCTCGTTCAGCACTGGTCAACAGTTTGACAGTTTAAAAGTGGCCGGTTATGTAAAAAATGCAATCAACCAGGAACCTGTTGAGAAAGCATTGGTTATGCTCCATCGCCAAAAAGAATATACTGCCTTTATCGATAGTGTACCAGATTACATCGGAACAACCGACAAGGATGGCTTATTTATGATCGACAACCTGGCTCCGGGCAGCTATCGGCTTTATGCCCTTACTGATGCAGATAACAGTCTCACGTACAATGCAAACTCTGAATTAATCGCATTTGCCGATTCCCTTATCGTACCATCGGCCAAATATGTGGCACAAACCGATACTGTAATACAAGGGGCTGATACCCTTCTGGTGTCCGGTCATGTTGATTATCTTCCTGTTCCTCAGTACCTGATGATGTTTGAGGAAGTAAAATTTGACCAGTATCTCGACTCATACAACCGAAATCAGGGAAACAAATGTGATTTTTATTTTTCGGAATCGTTAAGCGATTCATTCCAGATAAATTTGCTCAAACCCGCTCCAACCAAAGACTGGTCGTACATCGAATCGAACCTGAAACGCGACTCGATCACTGTTTGGTTAACTGATACTGTTTTCAGCAAAACCGACTCGCTTAAATTCGAATTAAAATACCAGGTTCTGGATTCGTTAAATCAGCTTGTAATTAAACGCGACACCATTGAGATGCTTTATACGGCACCAAAAACGCCAAAGGTTAAGCGGAAAAAGGGTGAACTTCCACCGGTTCCAACTATTAACCTGGGGAATAATATTAACTCCTCAGCTCACGACTTGTATCAACGGATAAAAATTGAAGCACCCGAGCCTCTAAGTTCTTTTGACACAACAAAAGTCAAACTCTATTCGTTTGAAGATACCATTAAGACCCGAATCCCGATTATAGTTCAAAAGGATACCAATTCAGTCCGAAAATACTTTATTGAACATCAATGGGCGCCAAATACCAGCTATCAGTTTCAGGTCGATTCGGCCGCTGCATACAATATTTATGGCTACCCAAGCAACAAAATTGATCAGAAATTCAGGACACAAAAGGAAGATTATTACGGGAAAATTATCCTCACTATCTCGGGTCTTTCGGAACCTGCAATTGTTCAGTTATTGGGAAACGACAAGGATGAAAAAATACTCCAGAAAATTCAGATCCTGGAAGATGGTAAAATTGAGTTTCCTTATCTGAAACCGGAGAAGTACACAATAAAGCTAATTCTGGATTCGAATAAAAACGGGAAATGGGATACAGGTTATCTGGCCGAAAGCAAACAGCCCGAGGAGATTGTCTATTATCCAAAGATTATTAAGGTTCGCTCAAACTTTGAATACAAAGAAACCTGGGAAATAAAATACAAACCCGATTATAAAAAAGAACTGATTGACGAAGAACTTGAAAAAGAAAAAGCCCGAAAAAAAGAGCAGGATAAAAAGGCGGAACAGAACACCGATTTGTAAGTTTTGGTCGTTCCTGATCTTGTTCTTTGTATTCATTTCTACTAAATCGGCTTCAGCGCAGAGTTTTGAATATCCGTTCAAAAGTGGGGAGTTTGCCCGTTACGGAGCCTACTATAACTGGCATTTCATCTGGGTTCAGAGTGGCGAAGTTGAATTCAGAGCCGACACGTTACAATACAAAAAACAGGAAGCCTGGCATTTAAAAGCTGTAGGTAAATCATTAAAAGCTTACGATTTGCTTTTCTGTGTTCGAGATACTTTCGAAACGTATAGTAACTACGGCACATTCAAGCCAATTTATTCGCGCCGGGTATTGAACCATGCCAAACAAAATTCGGTGCATCAGTATTGGTTCGATCCTGTTTCAGGAAAAATTGAAACACAAATCCATCAGGACAAAAAGCCGTTGTACCGCACCAGTTTGCTTGCTGCCGACAATACATTCGATTTGCTTGCTACAGCCTACAATTTCAGGAAATTCGATTTTAACAAACTGTTTGTGGGGCAAAAAGTTCCATACCGAATGTTGATTGACAGGCAGGTTGCCGATTTGTTTTTCAGGTACCTGGGCAAAGAGAATGTTAAAACCCGGAATGGGAAAGAGTATCGTTGTCACAAAGTTTCAGTATATTTACTGCAAGGTGATTTTTTCCCTGAAGGTGAATACATGAAAATCTGGTTCACCGACGATAAGAACCACCTTCCGGTTCAGGTTGAAACCGAAATTTTAATGGGTTCGGTCAAAGCGCTTTTACTCGAACCAAAATCGCTAAAATATCCACTTACATCACAAATAAAATAGACTATGGCAAGCAGACAAAGATTAAAAAAAGAGATTGACTACGTGGTATCTGACCTGATACTCGATTGTTTTACCTTTATTAATATGCGGGCAAAAACCGAAAACGAGGATGTCCTTCAGATTGTTCAGGAATCGCTTAACCTACGGGGAGACTTAATCAATCAAGTCAATCACCCTGAAAATAAAACAGAAACGCAGACCGTAAAAAACTATTTCGACAATATTGCAAAAGTATTGATCGACACGGTTGAAGAAAGCTACGTGAAATTAGGCAAGCTGATCAATCCGGATGCTTAATTTCTGATAACGAAATTCAAATTCTCACTCCCTGAAATATCTTATCCGGATATTTCAGGGAGTTTTTTATTCCCCAGTTTTGCCTGAATTTGTTTTTCAGAATTCTCCCGTTTTATAAAGTATCCGCAAAAGGCTACCAGATTTAAAGAAGATAACCCTTTTGATCAGACATGTTTAGGATTGGCCTTAATTTTGTTATTTTTGCTTCCCTAATCACAACACCAAAACCCGATCGGAATGAATGAATTTGGCACAAAAAAGAAAGGTTTTTCATTAGGCGAAACCGATAAAGAAAGAAGAAACAACCTGATCATTATTATATTATCAGTATTACTGATCGCCGTAATATCAGTTTTCGTTTCGCAGCACAACGAAAACAAAAAGATTCTGGCGGCTTTAAATATGGAAAAGGCTTCAATTCAAACCGAATTGAGTACCATGATGACGAACTACGATTCGATTCATACCAACAATGAAGCCCTTCAATCTGAATTATCAGGCGCCCAGACTAAAGTGAAGGACCTGCTTGATGAGGTTGAACAAGTGAAGAAAGTGAGTTACGATCAGATAGCTCAGTACCGTTTGGAGGTAACAACCATGCGGAATATCATGAAGAATTATATCATCCAGGTTGATTCGCTGAATCGCCGGAATGAATTGCTGATGGCAGAAAACGTCCAGGTGAAAGAAAATTTCGCCCAGTCTGAAACCAAAAACCAGCAGCTCGAAAAAGAAAAAGAACACCTTCAGGAAAAAATAAAAGAAGCCGCCCAGCTCGAAGCGACTGAATTGGTAGCTGTGGGTATTAATGCCCGTGGAAAAGAAGCCGAGAGTGCCCGCCGTGCCGAACAAATCAGGGTAAGTTTAGTATTGAGCAAAAATATTACAGCCCCCCGCGGAAACAAGGTTATTTATGTCCGGATTCAAAAACCAAATCAGGTACTTCTTCAGCAATCGCCCAACGATCTGTTTCAGTTCGAGGACCTGAAAATTCCGTTCTCGGCCAGCCGTGAGGTAACCTACGAAGGAAATGCCCTTCCAGTCAACATCTTCTGGGATAACAAAGGACAGGAATTTTTACCTGGTGAATACACCGTGGATGTGTTTGCTGATGGAAACAATATCGGAACTGCCAAATTTTTGATGAAACGATAAAACCAAAAAATAAGAAAAAGGAAAGGGGAAAAACGCATTGTTTTTCCCCTTTCCTTTTTCCTTGACCCTCATTCCTATTTGTAAGTCATCAACTTGCTCAAATACTTCCCGATAATATCAAATTCCAAATTAATCATTGTTCCAACTTCGAAGGTGTGGAAATTGGTTTCGTTGTAGGTGTACGGAATAATGGCCACCTGGAACGAATTGTCTTTCGAGTTCACCACGGTCAGGCTAACGCCATTCACGGTAACCGAACCTTTCTCAACAGTCATATAACCTTTCTGCGCCATTTCCTTGTCAAACGGATATTCGAAGGTGAAATACCAGCTTCCGTCAGCTTCTTCAACCTTGGTGCAGGTGGCAGTCTGGTCAACATGTCCCTGAACAATGTGTCCGTCCAAACGGCCGTTCATCATCATGCTGCGCTCCAGGTTCACCTTGCTTCCCGGAACTAATTTGCCCAGATTTGTTTTCAGCAAAGTTTCTTTAATGGCAGTTACAGTATAGGTTTTGGCTTGGTTGTCGATTTTCACAACAGTCAAACATACTCCGTTATGCGAAAGACTTTGGTCGATTTTCAGCTCATCAACAAACGAACAGGTGAGCGTAAAATGTACATTTTCCTGATCTTTTTCAATGGCAATCACTTTGCCGGCTTCTTCTACTATTCCTGAAAACATGGTCGCTTGATTTAAAATTTCGCTACGAAGTTACAAGTTTCGCATGGAGTTACAAATCGATTTGGTGGAGGTAAGCTGATTTTCATAAATATGAATCCAGGCAAACTATTTTGACTTATTTTTCATAAATTTATCCTGATATTCAAGTAAAAAATCAGAAAATGAATCGAAATAAAATTGATCAGATAATCAATATAGTTTATGCGATTGCCGCAATTACCGTTTTGTTGGGTGCATTTTTTAGACTTCAGCATTATCCTTATGGATATTTTCTACTTTTCGGTGGATTTATCCTTGGAGCTATTGCAAGCAACATTCATGTCAATCGATTAAAAAAGATTATTAAGAACCTTGAAGAACGGAAGTTTGTTGAATAAATTAAGATTCTTCCTGAAATCAGATAAAATATTTGAACTATGACAACAGTAAAAACTACTTATTTGGGCGATTTACGCACCGAAAATATTCATTTACAATCGGGCAGCAAAATCATTACCGATGCCCCTTGCGATAACCGTGGCAAAGGCGAAGCATTCTCTCCTACCGATTTGCTGGCAACTGCACTGGGCAATTGCATCATGACCATTATGGGCATCAAAGCCATGGACAGTGGAATCGACCTAACCGGCACCGAAATCGAAATCACCAAAATTATGGCCGATGCTCCTCGCCGGGTGTCCGAAGTCGTTCTGGAATTTAATTTCCCTAATAAAGGCTACACCGAGCAAGAAAAACGATTGATTGAAAGTGTGGCTGGTACCAGTCCGGTTCCGTTGAGCGTGCATTCGGATTTGAAACAGACAATTGTATTTAATTGGTAAAATTTCTGTGATTAGGCTATTCTTCATTATTTGGTTGAATCCTGTTTTGATTATTTCAATTGCAGAACAAAAACAAAATTCAAGCGTTAATTAGCCTTCGGGATGATACGTTTTGCAGTGCAAATTTTAATTGAATAATTATGGAAATGGTTGAGAAACGAATAGAGCAATTAATCTTTTTTAGTCGCTGGATTCAAATGCCGGTTTATCTGGGACTTATTATTGCATCGATATTATATGCCGTCAAGTTTATGGTACAATTATGGCATCTTTTATCAAATTTCTCTATCCTGAGTGAAAATATGATCATGCTATCTGTTTTAGGCCTGATTGATATCTCAATGGTAATCAACCTATTGGTAGTTGTATTTATTGGGGGATATTGGACTTTTGTTAGTAAAATTGAATTCGATAGCCATACTGACAAACCCGACTGGTTAACAAAAATTAATGCCAGCACTTTGAAGATTAAACTTATCATTTCGCTTGTCAGCATATCAGGCGTGCACCTTCTAAAAACATTTGTCGATATTCACAATGTTCCGCTGCAAGATGCTTTGCTCCAAATTGGTATTCACCTCGTGTTTTTAATATCAGCAGTCCTTTTGGCCTATACCGATAAGATCATGCATTTTGATGCCATCTCAGAGAAACACTAAATTAAAGGACAATATTTAGTTTTTATATCACCTTCCTGATTTGAATTATCCACTCAATACTTTATCTTCGTTTCAAAATAACACGAATTAGCAAAAAAGTAACACATGGGAGTTTCGCGTTTTGGCGTTTCGTTGGAAGAAGAGTTGCTTACCGCACTCGACCAATATGTGACCGAGAACAATTTTTCGAACCGGTCGCAGGCCATCCGCTACCTAATTGAGAAAAACCTGGTGGAGCAGAAATGGAAATGCGACAACCTGGTGGCCGGTGCAGTAGTAATGGTTTACAGTAACCTGAAACCTGAAATCCGTACCCGATCGGCCGAGCTTCAACTTCAATACCGCGATGTGGTGATTGGTGTTCAGCAATTTAACCTGAGTGAGCAAAACTCTATGGAGATTATTGCAGTGAAAGGAGCTTCGCGACGGTTGACCGAACTGTCTGACAAGTTAATTGGCATAAAAGGCATTCAGCATGGAAAGCTGATCATGAGTAAAACAGAATAATTTTTTTACCCAAATAGTAACACCAAATCGATTAAAAGTAGCATCAATCATTGATATGAACGAACTAAATACTGCTCTAAACGAAAAACTCCATTTGCTTGAAAACTGGTTCAGGCAACGAAAAGGCTCCATTGTTGCCTTTTCCGGAGGAATCGATTCCACCTTAGTCCTTTATCTGGCCCGAAAGTTTCAAGGTCGTGATGGTGCAATTGGCGTAATCTCCAATTCCGAAAGTTTGAAAAATAAAGATTTTAAGCTGGCTCAATCGTTCTGCGAAGAATTCGATATACAACTTCGTGTAATTAAAACCGACGAACTGAGCGATTCGAACTATAGCGAAAACCCAATTAATCGTTGCTTCTTTTGCAAGGATCACCTGTTCCACGACCTTCAGGAAATGAAGAAAGAATACACTGGGTTTGAGGTTTTAAGCGGAACCAATTACGATGACTTGGGAGATTACCGGCCAGGTATTGATGCAGCCCAGAAAAATCTGGTTCTCTCTCCACTGGTCGATTGCCAAATTACCAAAGATGAAATCAGGGAGATCGCCCACCATTTCAATTTACCGAACTGGAACAAACCTGCCAGCCCGTGCCTGAGTTCCCGAATTCCATACAATCAGGCTGTTACGCTTGAAAAACTCAAGCAAATTGAAGCTGCTGAAGATATTTTGAACAGCTACGGTTTTGAAGATGTTCGGGTTCGTCACTTTGGAACCTTTGGCCGAATTGAAGTTCAGCAAGAAGATCTGGAAAAACTTCTTGCAATCAAAGACCGAGTTTATAACGACATCAGAAACCTCGGATTTGCCCGCGTTGAAATTGATGACGAGGGTTTAGTTTCGGGAAAAATGAATCGGGCAATAAATACCTCAGAACTGAAAAATAACAAGATATGAAAATATTATATTACGATTGTTTTGCCGGGATCAGCGGAGATATGAACCTTGGCGCTATGATCGATCTGGGTGTTGACCCCGATCATTTGACTGCTGAATTACAGAAATTGAACATCGAAGGATTTCATCTGGAGATTCAGAAAGACTCCCGCAGGGGAATTTCAGGAACCAAAGCAACCGTGGTTATTGAAAATCCGGAGAACGAAAAGCACCGTCACTTGCGTCATGTAGAGGAATTGGTTAATCGAAGCACACTTTCTCCGGAAGTTAAAATTCTATCGCTCAGAATATTCGATTTGATTGCCGTTGCCGAAGCTAAAGTTCATAACATCAGCAAGGAGCGGGTTCATTTTCATGAAGTTGGTGCGTTGGATTCGATTGCCGACATCGTTGGCGCTGCCATTTGTCTCGATTACCTGAAAGTGGACAAAGTGATGTCGTCACCAATCCAATTAGGCGGCGGAATGGTAAAATGTGCTCATGGTATTATGCCTGTTCCGGCCCCCGCTACCACATTGATTGTTCAAAATGTACCTGTTAAAACAGGCTTGGTTCAGCACGAAGCGACTACACCAACAGGTGCTGCCATTTTAGTTGCCACTGTTGATGAATTTACCGATCAGATTGATTTCCCGATAAAAAAGACTGCTTATGGAATCGGGCAACGCGATGTTTCGGAGGTTCCCAATGTGTTGCGGGTTTACCTTTCGGAAAACGACGAATCAGCAGATTCGACCCGGCTTGAGGAAGCATGGATGCTCGAATGTAACATCGACGATATGAATCCGGAATGGTACGATCATCTTTTCGGAAAACTCTTTGATGCAGGTGCCAGCGATGTTTTTTTGACACCAATCATCATGAAAAAATCAAGACCGGCCAATATGCTTTCAGTTCTTTGCAGCAAAAAAAATGCTCCGGAAATGAAAGCAATCATCTTCAATAACAGCACCACCATTGGACTGCGTGAATATTCGGTTGCAAAAACGGTTCTCGACCGTCAGGAAAAAGAAATTGAAACTGAGCTGGGAAAAGTTCGGGTGAAATGCAGTTATTTTCAAGGAAAAGAAATTCGGTTTAAACCTGAATTTGAAGACCTGAAGAAGCTGGCAACCGAGCACGGACTCAGCCTGAATGAGGTGGAAAAAATCATTACAAAAAGTCGATAATATGGACATTCAGGATATTCTCGAAAAATACAAAGACGGCGAAATGGACTTGGTGGAGGCGCTGTCGCATTTCACCAAACGAGGCATTGAAGAAATGGGTTTTGCTACCATTGACACCGACCGCCTGCACCGAACTGGCCTACCGGAAGTGATTTATGCTTCAGGAAAAACGACCGAGCAGGTTCGGTTGATTGCAGAACGGATGTTCAACAAAGGAATTGATATTTTGGCAACCCGCGCCACTCCTGAGATTTACGAGGCAGTTAAAAGTGTCGTGCCTGATGCCGTTTATAATCCATTGGCAAAAACGATAGTTTACAAGCATAAAGAAGAAATTTCGGAGAAAGGTTATATCGCCGTTATATCAGCCGGAACGTCTGACCTTCCGGTAGCTGAAGAGGCAGTTGAAACAGCCCGTTTTCTCAACAATGAAGTGGTAACCGTTTATGATGTCGGAGTTGCTGGAATCCATCGGCTTTTCAATAAGTTGGACCTGATCCGGAATGCACGGGTAATTATTGTCGTTGCTGGTATGGAAGGCGCATTGGCCAGCGTGGTTGGCGGATTAGTTGACAAGCCCGTTATTGGCGTACCAACCAGCATTGGATATGGCGCCAATTTTCAGGGATTATCCGCACTATTATCTATGCTGAACAGCTGTGCCAGTGGAGTATCTGTCGTCAATATCGACAATGGTTTTGGCGCTGCCTGCCAGGCCTCTTTGATCAACAAATTATAGTATTTCAAATGGATGAGCTTTTCCTGCTTTCGCTTACAGCTGCTTCACTAGGATTCATTCACACAGCACTGGGCCCTGACCATTATCTGCCTTTTATCGTGTTGAGCAAAGCCAGAAACTGGAGCGTTCCAAAAACCATGTGGATTACTTTTGTTTCAGGAGTTGGACATGTTGGAGGTTCAGTCGTCATTGGACTTGTTGGAATAGCATTGGGAATCAGCTTAAATAAACTGACATTTATCGAAGAATTCAGGGGAGACATTGTTGCTTTATTGCTGATCGCCTTTGGACTGGCCTATACGGTTTATGGCTTTTATAAGTTCCTGAAGAATGGAGGGCATCATCACTTGCCGAATTTTCTGATCCCCAAAAATCTTCGTGAAATCAAGCATCAGGTTAGCCACGGATTAGAGGAAAAAGTGGACGAAACCAAATTGACGCCATGGGTTTTGTTTATCATTTTTGTTTTTGGTCCTTGCGAAGTATTAATCCCAATGCTATTTATCCCGGCAGTACAAAGGAGTTCAACCGGAATTGCTTCGGTTGCCCTGTTCTTTGGAATTGCCACAATAGCTACCATGATGTTCATCGTCTACCTTGGTCATTTAGGTTCTTCATTCCTGAAATTTAAATCCAAAGAGAAATACATGCACCTGATAGCTGGCATTGTCATTCTAGGTGCAGGCCTTGGAATGCATTTTCTGGGTTGGTAAATACTCCATATTATTTATTTAAGTCCTTAGCTCGTTGGCAAATAACCAATCGCGTAAGGTTTTTTTGCCAAAAATCGTTAATTCTTGTAACGAATCGCAAAGCTATCCGTCTTATTCCATTGTGTACAAAGAACAGAAACAGAAAACGGAATGGTTGGTTTATCCATTCTCCGGCAGATTAATGAAGGCTAAATTGGATAAAACAGATAAATTAATCCATTTACAGGATAAAATCGGCCATTCATCGAAAAAAGTAGAATAAAGCCAACGGCATTACCGAATTTTGACATTGAAAACTAACAGAAAACAAAGCCATGATTAGATTAAACAACATTCACAAATCCTATGTAATGGGAAACAACAGTCTCCATGTTCTGAAAGGCATCGACCTTCAGATCGAACAGGGTGACTTTGTTTCCATCATGGGTTCTTCCGGTTCCGGAAAATCAACTCTTCTGAATATACTGGGGATGCTCGATAATTATGACAATGGAACTTACCATTTGTCGGGTAATCTGATCCAAAACATGAGTGAGAAAAAAGCTGCCAAATACCGCAACGATTTGGTTGGTTTTATTTTTCAGTCGTTCAACCTGATTTCGTTTAAAAATGCAGTGGAAAACGTAGCGCTTCCACTATACTACAAAGGAGTTCCACGTAAAAAGCGTAACCTGATTGCGATGGAATACCTCGAAAAATTAGGATTGAAAGACTGGGCGAACCACATGCCAAACGAAATGTCGGGAGGTCAGAAACAACGTGTAGCCATTGCCCGCGCCCTCATTTCGCAACCAAAGATTATTTTGGCCGACGAACCAACCGGTGCGCTCGACTCAGCAACTTCGTACGAGGTGATGGATATATTGAAAGATGTCAATAATTCCGGAATTACGGTGATTATTGTAACTCATGAACATGATATTGCTGCAATGACCAATCAGATTATCAGGCTCAAGGATGGACTTATTCACGAAATCATCCGTAATGGTGAACTGAAACAGTTCAAAAAAGAATACATCCACGGATTGGAAACTGCTCAAATACCAAGCTATGTTTGATATCGACAAATGGCAGGAAATTCTTGCCACTATCAAAAAAAATAAGATGCGGACGTTCCTCACCGGCTTCTCTGTGGCCTGGGGGATTTTCATGCTGATGATTTTGCTGGGTTCGGGAAACGGCTTGAGTAACGGTGTTGCTGCCAATTTCATGAACGATGCGGTAAATGCCATGTGGATCTGGACCGGAGAAACCACCATTCCATACGAAGGAATGAAAACCGGCAGACCAATCCGGTTCCAGAATCAGGATCAGGAAATTGTACAGAAGGTTTCAGGCGTTGGTGTATCGTCAGGACGTTACTTTATGGGCAATACACGCTATTCATACTTAAAGGAATCAGGCGAATACACAACTATAACCTGTCAGCCCGAATTAAAAGATGTTGAAAATCTCATCCTGAATGAAGGCCGGTTTATCAACCAGATTGATATTCTTCAAAAACGAAAGGTTGTGGTTATTGGCACGGATATTAAAACCGCACTTTTTAAGGATTCAGTGGCATTGGGCGAATTCGTAAATATAAATAAGGTGCCATTTAAAGTGGTTGGCATTTGCACCGAACCTGGATCGACCCGAAACCGCAATGCTTACATGCCACTTTCAACTGCCCAGATGATTTTCAATGGTTCCAACCGGTTACATAATCTGGCACTTACGATTGATGCCTCAACACTTGAAGAAAGTCAGGCTATCGAAGAACAAATCAGAAATGCTCTGGGCCGGCAACATAAATTTGACCCCAAAGACGAGGGTGCCATAGGCTTGTACAATAAACTGGAGAACTACATCCAGACCATGAAAATATTCCAAGCCATTAAAATCTTTATCTGGATAATCGGTATCGGAACCTTAATTGCCGGAATTGTTGGAGTGAGTAACATTATGCTGATTGTAGTAAAGGAACGTACCAAAGAAATCGGAATCCGAAAAGCGATTGGAGCAAGTCCAGCCTCCGTAATTGGCCTTATTTTACTCGAATCGATCATGATAACCACTCTCGCGGGTTACATCGGCTTAGTTTTGGGAACAGGACTGATGGAACTGGTCAACTATTTTATGATGCAATCCGCCGGACCGGCAACCGATCAGAGCGAAACCATATTCCTGAATCCAACGGTTGACATTAACATCGCTGTCTATGCCACCTTGCTGCTCATTGTTGCAGGTGCCATTGCCGGATATATTCCAGCGAAAAGAGCCGCCAGTATTAAACCGATTGTTGCCTTGCGCGACGAATAATAAAAGGAGAGATTATCATGTTTGATTTAGATCTTTGGAGCGAGATAATTAGTGCCCTGAAAAAGAACCGCCTTCGGAGTTTCATGACAGCCTTCGGGGTATTCTGGGGAATTTTCATGCTCATCATCATGTCGGGTGCAGGAAAAGCGCTTGAAAATGGCGTACTCGATGGAGTGAGAGCTTTTGCAACCAACTCAGCATTTTTCTGGACAGAACGGACAAGCGTTCCTCATGAAGGCTTTCAACGCGGACGCCGGTGGAACTACGAAAATACAGACATTCAATACATTCGCGAGAATGTAAAAGAAGTGGAATACTTATCACCACGATTATTTGGAAACCAGCAGGCTGGCAACAATACCATCCGGGGCGAAAGAGCCGGAGCATTCAATATGTATGGCGATTATCCGGATTATTTTAAAATCGATCGCTGGACACCTGTCAAAGGCCGGTTAATCAACGAGATTGACATGCTTCAGGAGCGAAAAGTTTGCAACATTGGTGAACGCGTGGTTGAAGTGATGTTTGATAAAGACGAAGACCCAATTGGACAATACCTAAAAATCAGCGGAGTTTACTTTCAGGTAGTTGGTGTAATACATGCTGAAACCCGCATCAACATTGGTGGTGGGAAAAAAGAAGAAACCATTATTATTCCTTTTTCGACCATGCAAACAGCTTACAATTACGGCAACGTAGTTCATTTTTTCTCGGTTACCTCAAAACCTGGAACCAAAGTAAGCGATTTGGAAGATAAATTGAAAAGGATATTAAAAGACAGACATAAAATTGCTCCTGAAGACCAACAGGCCATTGGTTCATTCAACATCGAAAAAGAGTTTGTTAAGTTCAATGCCTTATTTATAGGTATTCAGGCTTTGACCTGGATTGTAGGTATCGGAACGCTTCTGGCCGGAGTTATCGGAGTAAGCAACATCATGTTGGTTATCATCAAAGAGCGAACACAGGAAATCGGAATTCAACGAGCCATTGGCGCAACACCGGCAACCGTCATTAAACACATTGTTGCCGAAAGCGTGTTCTTAACTGTAATGGCCGGATACATTGGACTGTCGCTTGGTGTTGGAGTGCTCGAATTGCTTAATCGTATTTTGATTAGTTCAGCAAAATCAGGCGAGGAATTGTTCTTCAGAAATCCTGAGGTGAATTTAACGATGGCTCTTTCGGCCTTGGCGGTACTTGTTGTTGCAGGAATCATTGCAGGACTCATCCCTGCGAAAAGAGCCGTAAGTATTAAACCAATCGATGCAATCAGAGATGAATAATCATTTTCTAATGACAAATAATCAGAAACAGAAACATATAAAAAACTAAATCATGAAAAAAATTTTTAGAATCCTGGGAATCGTAATCCTGGTTGGAATTTTTGGAGGAACAATCTACTTCCTCTACACCAAATCGAAAAAAGTACCCGAAGTATTCGAAACAAAGAACCCGTTCGTATCGAATGTAATTCGGAAAACGGTCGCTACCGGATCGGTAGTTCCGCGTAAAGAAATCGAAATCGTGCCGCAGGTTTCAGGAATTATTGATGAATTATACATTGTTGCCGGCGACTTCGTGAAAAAAGACCAGGTAATTGCCAAAATCAAAATTATTCCTGACATGGTAAACCTGAACAATGCTGAAACCCGCCTGAACCGCGCCAAACTAAATTTTGACGACTCAAAAATTGATTTCGACCGTCAGCAAAAATTGTATGACCAGAAAGTAATTTCGTATGAAGAGTACAAAAGAGCCAAGGTTACCTATGATGCAGCCAAAGAAGAATTATCAGCCGCAGAAAATAATCTGGATTTAATTAAAAATGGTGTAACAAAAAGGGCACAAACAGCTACTAATACCCTTGTTCGTTCAACGGTAAACGGAATGGTGCTTGATGTCCCGATTAAAGAAGGAAACTCGGTTATTCAGTCAAACACATTCAACAACGGAACCGCTATTTGTACCGTTGCCGATATGCAGGATATGATTTTTAAAGGCAAGGTTGACGAAACCGAGGTTGGTAAAATCAAGGAAGGAATGAATATTGAACTCGAAATCGGCGCCATCGAAAAAGATAAATTTGGCGCAATTCTGGAATACATTGCACCGAAAGGGAAAGAAGAAAATGGAGCAATCCAGTTCGAGATCAAAGCGAATGTGGTGTTGAAAGAGAATCAGTTTATCCGCGCCGGCTACAGTGCAAACGCCAATATCGTTTTGGAGAAAAAAGACAGTGTTCTGGTTATTCCTGAAGGATTACTGAAGTTTGAAAAAGATTCTTCGTTTGTTGAGATTGAAACGGCAACACCGCAGACCTTTGAAAAGCGAATGGTTAAAACCGGTATTTCCGATGGTATCAACATCGAAATCACAGAAGGGCTAACCAAAGCGGATAAGGTAAAAGGCGAAAAAGTTGATCCGAAGAAAGCGAAGGAGCCAGAAAAGAAAAAGGCTTAATTAGATATAAGTTATAAGTTGTGAGTTATAAGTTACCTTTGAACTTTGCAATTTCATCAAAAATAAATATTAAAAATATACGAATGAAACGAATATACAGCCTTATTGCCGCCGCTATTCTGCTGGTTGTTACAACAAGCGCACAGGCACAGGAATCGTGGTCGTTACAGAAATGTATTGATTATGCCCTCAAAAACAACATTCAGATCAAACAACAGGTATTGAATTCTGAGTATTACAACAATCAACTCGGACAGGCCAAGTTTAACCGTTTGCCTAACCTGAATGCCGGATTTCAGAATAACATGAGTTTTGGTCGTACGGTCGGCGCCGACAATACCTATCTGGATATTAATTCGAACTCCACTTCAGGAAGTCTCAGTTCGAATATTACGCTCTGGAACGGGTTTGCTCTAAAAAACTCGGTTAAAATGGCCGATATGGATTTGCGTGCGACTCTGGAAGATTTGCAAAAAGCCAAAGACGATATGATGCTGAATATTGCAGCATCGTACCTCGAAATACTTTTTGCCGACGAACTGGTGACTGTTGCCGCAGAATTGCAAAAAATAACCCAGTTGCAGATCGACCGTACCGGGAAACTGGTTGAAGCCGGTAGCCTGGCTAAAGGCAGTTTGCTCGAAATTGAAGCTCAATATGCCCGCGAAGAATTGAATGTGGTGAATGCCCAAAACCGTTTGCAGTTGGCCTATCTTGGTTTATATCAACTGTTGGAACTCCCTTCGACCGAAAGCTTTAAAATTGAAAAACCCACACTTCCCGAAATTGGCGCAAACATGAGTTTGATGAATACCATGGATGTATTCAAAAATGCTGTTCAAATTAGACCCGCGGTAAAAGGAGCCGAATTTAAACTGGAGAGCGCCCGCAAACAATTGCTCATTGCAAAAGGTAATTTGTTGCCAACTCTTTCATTTGGTGCAAACTACTACAACTTTTACAATAACAAATACATGAACTACCAGACTGGAACCAAAATTGCTTTGAGCGATCAGTTAAAAAGCAACGAGCGTTATGGTTTTGGTTTTACACTGAATGTCCCTATTTTCAATCGTTACCAGGCCAAAACAGGGGTGAGCAATTCTCAAATCCAGGTAGAGAATACCGAACTGCAATTACAGAGTACTAAAAATTTGCTCCGGAAAGATATTGAGCAAGCCTATACCAATGCAATAGCAGCCTTCAAGAGATATGTTGCCAACCAAAAAACAGTGATTTCGTCGAAAGAAGCTTTCCGTTACACCGAAGAAAAGTTTAATGTGGGAATGATCAATTCGGTTGAATATAACCAGAGCAAGAATAACTTATCAACTGCTCAGAGCGATTTGCTTCAGGCCAAATACGAGTACATTTTCAGAACAAAAATTCTGGATTTCTACAACGGCCAGACCATTGAATTATAATGTATTAATGACTGCTTCTACTCAAAGCAGAATACCTAATAGTTTTACCCGTTTGCAACAGCAAGCGGGTTTTTTTATATCGTTTTCCCTTTTTATTGATTTCTGAGATAAGGTTCGAAATTTTCTTTTCCCAGTTCGTTAACTGGCAATAACTGGATTTTTTCTTCAAGATTCAACCGATGTTTCCCCTGATAAACAATGTAAAACTGATCGAGTTTCAGGTCTTCAATAATTTGATGCATTGAACGGGTCACTTTGGGTGTTTCCGAATATTTGATTTCGAAGCCCAAACGTTTGCCGTTTTTCATCACCAATAAATCGAGTTCCAAACCGGCATGTGTTCGCCAGTAATAGTAATCACGGGTTTTCATTCGGTTAATAATTTGCTCAATCACAAAGCCTTCCCACGAAGCACCCAGTTTCGGATTGTTTTGTATTTCAGATCCTTGCAGCGAAAGCAAGGCATGCAACAGACCACTGTCGCGAATAAATATTTTGGGCGCTTTAACCTGCCGTTTCTGAAGGTTTTCGTACCAGGGCTGAACCTGCCGAACCATGTACGCTCCCGATAAAATATCGAGCCAGCTTTTTACCGTTGGCTCCGAAACGCCCAATGAACGGGCAAATTCTGAAGCTTTCCAGATTTGTCCATGGTAATGAGCTAGCATGACCCAAAACCGCCGCAATGTTTGCGAAGGAAGATTAAATCCCAATTGGCCGAGATCCCTTTCCAGAAAGGTTCGGATAAAATCCTGCCTCCACTGATAACTTTGCTGATCGTCATCGGCCAGATACGAACGCGGAAAACCTCCACGCAGCCAAAGCGAAGAAAGGTTTTCAACGCCAACTTCATCCAATCGGAAGCCAGTCAGATCAACAAAACCGATTCGACCGGCCAGCGTTTCCGACGAATTGCGCATCAGCTCGGGTGAAGCGCTACCCAGCAGCAAAAATTTACGATCTACGTTTTGTTGGTCAGCCAGCACGCGCAGCAACGGAAATAACTCCGGAAGCCGCTGTACTTCGTCAATCACAACCAACCCGGTTTGCTGACTTAGGATTTGTTTGGCCGAATTTTTCAGCAATTCAAAATCGTCGGGGTCTTCCAGATCAAAAAAAGTAGAAGGAGTTTCAGTTCCCATCTTTTGGGCAATGGTCGTTTTTCCGCATTGGCGTGGCCCCAGAATAGCTGTCACCGGATTTGCCAACAGCGTCAGTCTAATTTCTGCTTCATATTCAGGACGAAAGAGGTACATCTGGATTTGATTTTATCCTGCAAAGATAAAAAATATATTGAAATTCTAAAGTTTGACTTTAGATTTTCAAGGTGTATTTTTGATTTTAAATTGAAATACTAAAGCAGAACTTTAGATTTTCAAGGTAAATAGATCGGGTAAAGCAAAAAGGCAGAATTATCATTCAGCCTTTTGACGTTTTGTTGTTGTAGATTTGTTTTATTCCGGGTGTCCCTTTTTACCCATGGTGTCGTTCCTTCCTCACTTTACCCCGGGCTACAAATATTTTGCTCCTCTGAAGCTACACGATTGCTCCAAGCAAGCCATTCTGAGACTGAACATTGAAACTGTGAACTTTCTTACACGCCTTTATAATTCAGATTCGACGGCATAAACTGCTCAATTACTTCCACGCTCACCCCTTTTCTGCGGGCATAATCTTCAACCTGATCTTTTCCAATTTTTTCCAAACTGAAATATTTCGATTCCGGATGCACGAAAAATTCGCCACTTACCGAAGCGGTTGGCTGCATCATAAAGTGTTCGGTCAAAGTCATGCCAATTTCATCGGCTTTAAGCATATTGAAAAGGTTGGCCTTTTCGTGGTGTTCTGGGCAGGCCGGATAGCCAATGGCAGGCCGGATTCCCTGGTAATCGACATGGAACATTTCTTCAAGCGAAAGCTTTTCTTCCGGAACATATCCCCAGTATTCTTTGCGAACCTGCAGATGCAGCAACTCGGCAAATGCTTCCGACAGGCGATCGGCCAACGATTCGAGCAAAATGGCATTGTAATCGTCGTGATCGTCGTGGAATTTCTTCATCCATTTTTCGATACCCACACCACCGGTTACCGCAAAAGCACCGAAATAATCTGCTTTGCCGCTTTCGATCGGTGCGATAAAATCAGCCAGACAGTAATTCGGGGAGCCTGGCTTTTTAGCTTCCTGCTGCCGCAGCTCATAAAAGCGACCGGCCTCTTTCCGGCGGGTTTCGTCTTCGTAAACCACAATGTCGTCGCCATCGGCATTCGCTGGCCAGATACCGAAAACACCGTTGGCCTGAACCATCTTCTCGGCTTCAATCCTGTCGAGCATCCGGTTGGCATCGGCATACAGTTTGCGTGCTTCTTCACCCTGATGTTTATCGTTCAGGATATCCGGGAATTTGCCTTTCAGCTCCCAAACAAAGAAGAAGAATGTCCAGTCGATGTATTTCCGAAGTTCCGAAATCGGGTAGTCTATCAGTTGTTTTACACCGATGAAATTCGGTTTATAAATGGGAGTATTGTCCCAGTCAATTTTCAGTTTATTGGCACGTGCTTCAGCGATAGACAGGTATTTTTTGGCTTTTTTCTGACCGTGCAAATCGCGTACATTCTGATAGTCTTCTCTAATTTCCTTCAGGAACTCTTCATTCCCTGAAACCAGGTTCGAAACCACGCCTACCGCGCGCGACGCATCTTTGACATAGATCACCGGGTTATGATACTGAGGTGCAATTTTAACCGCTGCATGAATTTTCGAAGTGGTTGCGCCGCCAACCAACAACGGTAGGTTCATGCCCCGGCGTTCCATTTCGGTTGCGACATCCACCATAATTTCGAGCGATGGTGTAATCAATCCGCTCAGGCCAATGATGTCCACGTTTTCCTGAATGGCTGTATCGAGGATTTTGTCGGTCGGAACCATCACGCCCAAGTCGATTACCCGGTAGTTGTTGCAGCCCAAAACCACGCCCACAATATTTTTCCCAATGTCGTGCACGTCGCCTTTTACGGTGGCCATCAGCACCACTTTTCGGTTGTCGGTGGTATCGAATTTATCCTTGTCGGCTTCGATGTATGGCAACAAATAGGCCACCGCTTTTTTCATCACGCGGGCCGATTTTATCACCTGCGGCAGGAACATCTTTCCGGCGCCAAACAAGTCGCCAACCACATTCATGCCGTCCATCAGCGGACCTTCGATAATATTTAAGACTGGAGAATAATTCGGTAGCGCCTCAGCTAAATCAATATCGATATAATCGGGTAAACCTTTGACCAGCGAATGTTCCAGCCGTTTTTCAACCGGAAGGTCGCGCCATTCATCTTTACGCTCTTCTTTGGCATCCTGTGCTTTTAAAGTTTGTGCGAATTCGAGCAACTCTTCGGTGGCGTTCGGGTTTTTATTCAGCACTAAATTCTCTACTTT
>JAHEYT010000028.1 GCA_023251455.1 Bacteroidota bacterium | reverse complement strand
ACCTACGAAATATTCGTAAGTGGTTGATTATCAGTTGTCCTGTTAGGTCTCGAACCTAAACTCTTCTGATCCAGAATCAGACGTGTTGCCAATTACACCACAGGACAATTTCAAAAAATGTAAAACAAATTTCAATTTGCCGAAGCTTAAATTGTTTGCTTTTTGTTGACCCACTAGGGCTCGAACCTAGACTCTACTGAACCAAAATCAGTTGTGTTGCCAATTACACCATGGGTCAATCCTTCGTTGTCTTTTCTTTAAAGACGGTGCAAAAATATAAAAATTATTTTTTTGACCTCTGTTTTGTGTGTAATTTTTCGTGTTGCCTGCGATGTTTATTTGTATCCCTGAATCGAAGTATGGATTTCACCGTCATTATCCTTTAACTTTCAATAGTTTGTCGTTTTTGTTTGTGTATAAATTGATTGTTAAGATTATATGGAATACATTTGATGAACAGGTTCAAAGTGCCTGCATAGCCAGTACTTTTGCGGAACCGAAAGTGGGATGAAGGGAAAGATAGTTATTTATTGGACATTCTAAATTTGTGGCAGATCAAAAAAAATAAATGAGATGAAAGAATTTTTTCAGGAAAACAAAAAAATCGCAAAGACGATCACCGAAGTGGCTGGTTTGGCAAATTACCTTTGGCAAAAGGGATGGGCCGAGCGTAATGCTGGTAATATTTCTGTCAATTTGTCTGAAATGATGGGCGACAGCGAGTTTGAACTCGATCATTACCCGATGTTTCAGCTCGAACGCAGTTACGAATCATTGGCAAACCTTTATTTTTTTGTTACCGGAACCGGAAAACGAATGCGCGACCTGGCCATCAATCCGATGAAAAATGCCTGTATTATCAAGATGAACAAAAAAGGGAATGCGTATCACATCATTTCAATGAAAAAGCGGAACCTTTATAATTTCAGGCCAACCTCCGAATTGCCCACTCATTTGGCCGTTCATAATTTGCTGGTTAGCATCGGGTCAAAAAACAAGGCAGTTGTACATACCCATCCAAACGAATTGGTTGCCATGACCCAGATCCCAAGGTTTCAAACTGCCGAAATGTTGAACAAAACTTTGTGGGGAATGCACCCTGAAGCCTTTGTGTTTGTGCCACGTGGCGTATTTATGGTGCCTTATATTCTGCCCGGAAGCCATAAAATAGCCGACGCAACGATTGAGGGTTTTAAGAATGGACATGAAGTGGTGATTTGGGAAAAGCATGGTGCGTTTGCCATTGGCGAAACGGTTTCTGACGCATTCGATATGATTGACATCCTTTCGAAATCGGCTCAAATCTGGTTTATGGCTATGCAAACCGGCAACGAACCTGAAGGGCTGAACGATGAGCAACTGATGGAATTAAAGGAGGCTTTCCTGAAAAAATAATCAAGATTTTCATAACCTTACTGCCTTCCCTTTTTAGGGATGGGCCTTAACTTCTTTAATAATTTTTTGCCTCTCGAAGCTAATCCAGCCGAGCCATGATATTCCATTTCATGTTCAATGAGTTCAATGAGTTCTCCTGAAAAATCGGGTTCTTTTTGTGCAATGTTGAACAGTATTTGCATGGCATGAACTCGGACAGCTACTGGTTCTGCTGAATTGGTGAATACTTCGATGCAGTAATTCAACAAAAGAGCCATATTTTCTTCCTGAATAGGGTAGCAGCCTATCAGTTTCAGAAGATGCCTTTTTTTGCCTGCATTCTGAGTCGTCAGCACAAAATCAGTCATTGCCTGAAGATATGGAAATACAAACTCCGGATGCCGTTCGTGAATCTTATCGACCATCCAGGCAGCGCGCCAATGCTCAGGTCGACTATCATCCAGAACTTTGGTCATAATAATATCCAGAAGTTCGGGGTAATCGCCAATATAACGCACCAATAATGCAATATTCTCCCACGATTGAATCAGCGATTGGATTTCATTTTCAGTCATAATGCGCAAACTGTGCTTGTTTTAATCTTGAAATAAAGATAGTTTTTCCCTACTTTACCGATTCAATTTTTTTCAGGAAAGAATACAATGATCGAAGTTTCTTGCGCAATAATAATCAAGGACTCAAAAATTCTGGCGGTTCAGCGTGGACCAGAAAGTAGTCATCCATGGAAATGGGAATTTCCGGGTGGCAAAATTCATTCTGATGAAACAGCGGCTCAGTGCATAATTCGCGAGATTGATGAAGAATTACAGCTCCGGATTGAGGTTTTGGATCAACTCGAATACATCGAATTTGATTACGGAACCAAACAAATACAGCTGATTCCGTTCATTTGCAAAATAATTTCCGGAGTGATTGTTTTGACCGAACATGCGGCTAAATGCTGGTTTGACTTGGATCAATGGCAAACAATCGACTGGTCGGGTGCCGACAGGGAACTTATCCTGATGAATCAGGAAAGCATTAAGACCGGAATTAAGATTTAAAGAATTTGGATAAATTACCTTACCAGGTGAGGAAAAATCAATGCAAAAGCTACAAAAACGGCAGTCCAGCTCACAATGGATAAAACCATGTATGGCTTTGCCATTTTGTGTTTCGAGTAGTATTTATTCAGCAGGAATGCTCCGATAGGGATGCTCAAAACGATAGGAGATAAAATAACAATTCCAGGTAATCCGAATTTTGCACGGAAACGGGCAATCATTCTGTTTCTCTTCGAGAAAACTCGCTCTCCGGTTACTTGCTTTCTCCATGATATCAATTGGCGAAATCTCAACCGAATAAAATGAGGTGTATGTTTCCGGAGGAAAGTTTTTAGGTGATGAATTTGTTTTATGGCGTGACCGCTTAGGTGATAAAAAAAGAAAAACCCGGCGATTCCGCCAAGGGTAACTGCAATTAATGTTTGAAGGAAATTTAGCCCGATGAGCAGGGCAAAGGGAAATGTAATAACATACTTTACTGAAGCCAATAAAAATACCTGAATAATCTTTAATACCGCTACCATATCTTCTCCGACTTAATACGTTTACAAAATAGAACGACAAATGTCGTGAATTTGTTGTTTCGGTGTGCTGGTATGTGCCTGATTTTTAACTTTATTAAGAATTTTTAATGGTTAATCTGAAAATATTTTTGTTAATAGGCGTTGGAAAGCTTTAATAACGCAACTTTCAGAATTCTAATGAAATACATTACCAATTAATATTCCCGCAGTAATTATTAAAATCAGGAAAATATAGGCATAAATATTGCCAAAATTCAGGGTCCAACCCAGGCCTCTAACGCGTTTTGGAACTACAATTCTGGAATCTTTCCGATTAAAATAGAATATTCCCCACTTGTAATTCATCGGATCATCAATCATCCGATCGTTTTCAAATTGGTCAAAATCGGGTTTCATAATCAAAGTGAGTTTTTAAAATAATTGGAAAATTACGAATTTATCAGGTAAAACTTTACTTCCATACTCAATCATATTATCTTTATAGAAGAATAAACTTTAAAACCCTAATGCCTGAAAGGTAAAACCAAAACTCTAACGAAAAGCTAAATAATAAAAAATGAGATTGCTAAAGGTCTCGAAATGAATGTAAACCATCTAAAAACAATGAAATGAAAACTTTTTTTCTGATTCTATTAATTGTTGCCAGTACTTTGCTGGCCAAAGCTCAAAATCCGACTGAATCTTTATTCAACGGTAAAAATCTGGATGGATGGAAAATCTACGGTACCGAAAAGTGGTATGTTCAGGATGGACTGTTGGTTTGTGAGAGTGGTCCAGACAAACAGTACGGTTACCTGGCTACCGAAAAATGGTATGACAATTTTGTGCTTGAAGTCGAATTCAAACAGGAAGCCAATGGCAATAGCGGCGTATTTTTCCGCTCGACCATCGATGGCACAAAAGTAAAAGGTTGGCAGGTTGAAGTTGCTCCGCCAAATCACGATTCAGGCGGAATTTACGAATCGTATGGTCGTAGCTGGCTGCATCAAATTCCTGACGACGAGGAAGGTTTCCTGAAAATGGGCGAATGGAATAAAATGAAAATTCAGGTCGATGGCAAACGAGTTATTACCTGGTTAAACGGACACCAAATGACCGACCTTACTGACGATAAAATTGGTGAAGGCAAAGGTTCCATTGCGCTTCAAATTCACGATGGTGGCGGCATTAAAGTGAGCTGGAGAAATCTGGTGATTCAGAAATTGTAAATCACAGTATATAAATTCATACGATGACTTCAAGTCATTGTATGAATTTATGAATTAAATCCCGGGAATATTGATTCCCCTAATTTTTCGGTAAAGATCGAGGGCATACAAATCGGTCATTCCTGAAACAAAATCGACAACCGCCTGCACCTTTTCGTAGGTTGACTCATGATTTCCTCCATACTGATCAGGCATGAGCTGAATTAGTTTTCTCGAGAATCCTTCCTTTGGATTCAGAATAGCATCAGTAAAAACCTCAACCAAAGTCCCAATAATCTGGTATCCCGAAATCTCGATTTCAACTACCGATCGGTCGTTGTAGATGTTTTTAACGCTGACTTTCTTGATGGTATTCATCGCTGCCAAAGATGCAGGTTGAACGCTGTCAATCAAAGGTTTTTGGAAGCTTCCGGATAAAATTTCTCCTTGCTTTTCCCAGAAAACATCCACGCACTGTTTAACCAGTTTGCCAATCACGCTGGCACGCAAATAGGCAATCTGTTCGTTGGGATCCGAAACCAGCTTGAGTGTCTCATTGATCCGGTTAATCTGTTTGGCTTCGGTCTGCTGATCGAAAAACTCCATCAACAGCGAACGTGTTTGGTCGAAACTGTGAATTTTTAGTTTGTGTGCATCTTCCAAATCCATCAACTGATAACAAATGTCATCGGCTGCCTCAACCAAAAAAACCAGAGGATGCCTGACGTATTTTGCCGGATTTTCGGATAACTGTATAAGCCCCAATTCATTGGCAATTCGGGAGTAAATCGATTTTTCGGATTGAAAAAAACCAAACTTAGGTTTTTCCGTTAGAACCGATTCGAACGGGTATTTTACAATCGAGGCCAAAGTGGTGTAAGTGAGCGCAAAACCACCTTCTCTGCGCCCATTAAACTGGTGACTCAGGAGCCTGAAAGCATTGGCATTTCCGTCGAATTGCGTGAAATCTTTCCACTGAGCTTCTGTCAGTTCGTTCCGGAGGCGAGGTTCATTACTTTTCTTGAAAAACTGAGCAATGGCATCTTCACCCGAATGACCAAAAGGTGGATTTCCCATGTCGTGAGCCAGGCAAGCGGCCGAAACCACCGAGCCGATTTCCTGAAACAGCGGATTTTCGATTTCCATTTTTTCGCTTTCAGCTTTTTCAACAAACATGCTTCCCAACGATCGGCCGACGCTGGCAACTTCTAAACTGTGGGTTAAACGGTTATGCACAAAAACACTTCCGGGTAAAGGAAAAACCTGTGTTTTGTTCTGCATCCGCCGGAAAGGCGACGAAAATATAATGCGGTCGTAGTCGCGCTGAAATTGCGTCCGGCTATGTTTATTGTCTTTAGTTGCAAGTTCTTCCTGGCCCAATCGGGTGGTCGATATAATCTGGTTCCAATTCATCGAAGTCATGTTTTAACAAAAATAGTGTGTTTCACCGGAATGTGGCTAAAAAGTTTGCGTCCGGTAATTATTCATTTCTTTGTCGGCCTTTTTGCAATTCGGGTAGCATTGTTCCAGCAAAAGCCAAAATTTATCGCCATGATTTTTGACTACCGTATGAGCCAGTTCGTGCAAAAGCACATAGTCAATCAGATGCTCCGGAACCCTCATCAGATGCAGGTTTAAGTTGATGTTGTTGACCGAAGAGCAACTTCCCCAACGGGTCGATGCATTTTTAATACTCACATTTTCGTACCTGAATCCATGCTTGTCAGCCAATTCTTTCAGGCGTTTGGGTAAGTAAACTTTTGCTTCCCAGCGCATGACGTCAATCAGGGTGTTTTTGATAAATTCCTGAACTTTGGGTTGCTCGTGATTCACACGGTCAGGAATAAATATCTGGATTACACCGTTTCCTACCCGGTTGTAAACCTTATCAGTATTGCCTTTGGTAATTGCTAGTTTGTGAAACCTGGTTTTGAAACAACTTTCAGGAGCAAAAAGAGTCGACCTTGCCTGTATTTTTGTCTTCTGTTTCAGTATCCAGTCAACCTTTGATTCAACAAAACGAATTGCATCGCGTTCGGGAACAGACGACGGCATTGAGACAACAATCTCGCCATCCGATTTGATACTCAGGCGAATTCTTCTCGATCTTTCATTAATTGTGAATGAAACTGATCCAACTTGTTCAATATTTATGTATTTTGTAGTCATTCAATCCGAAAGAATATTCCGCTAAAGTAATCAAACCAGAAAAACTAAACTCATGGAACAGAACAAACGATTTGAAGTTTTTGGAACTTTAACAAAAACCGAAGTTATTTTCACCATCGATCAAAAGATTTTACCTGGAACATTGGTTTTTGAAGCGTTGAAACCATTCCCGGGCTACTATTCCGATTCTCCAACGGGAGCTAAGCCCGTTTATCTGTATCTGGTCCTCGAAGAGCAATATACACTTGAAGAAATGTTGAGGGCAACTCAGAAAATTCAACTTGAGTTTGATATTCATTTCGATGCGGGGAAGGGTTTTCTTTATGTTTTTGATACAAAATATGATGTATTGAGGATACGGCATCTCGAAGATTACAATTTGCTCGAAAAGCTGCAGCGGTTGTTCATTGAAAATGGAATTCAGTTTTTGCATAAATCGAAAAAATTAAAGGATGAGTTGGTGAAAATCAGAATTATCAAGTTTTTCGATCTTGAGGAAATTGCGGAAAAAATTTATCTGGATAAGCGTGAAAAAAATCATGCTTACATCGAGATTCCGCGCCACTTGAGCTGGGAAGAGTTTGAGGTTCTTAACATCAAAGTTAAACACAATTGGATTGAAAGTAAATTCGATGCGGCAATGGGAGCCTTTTATTACGACGGAGGATTACATGATGTTGTTCGCATCTATTCCGAGCAAATTGGAACTGATTACCTTCAGGAACTGAGGAAACTCTACCTCAGTAAAATGAGCTAAAATTTTCGTCTTTGATGCAGCGAAAGCAGTTCTTTTCTTCGGGAAGGGAACTGCTTTTATTTTTGATGTTCCCAAACATACGCGATCAGCACAGTACAGCATTGTTGTTTGGGCTTGAAATCGTATTTTTATTGAATCTTAAACCGGATTTATTTAACTCGAATTTTCATAACCTAAACTGAATCAAATGAAAAAATTAGTGATGATCGCCTGCCTGATCGCCCTGTTTGTTCAGGGGACAAATGCTCAGCAAAAACTTTTCAAAGAAACCGAAGTCCAGAAGAAAGAGCGCATGGCCTGGTGGACAAACGACCGTTTTGGAATGTTTATTCACTGGGGTTTGTACGCGCTTCCGGCTCGACACGAGTGGGTGAAAAATCAGGAACGTATTACTACGGAAGACTACCAAAAGTACTTCGATAATTTTAATCCTGATTTGTACAACCCACGCGAATGGGCCAAAATGGCCAAAGCTGCCGGTATGAAATATGCCGTGATTACCACCAAACACCATGAAGGGTTCTGCTTGTTCGATTCAAAATTCACCGATTATAAAGCGCCAAACACTGCCGTCGGAAAGGATCTTCTGAAAGAATGGGTGGAAGCTTTTCGTGCTGAAGGTTTGATGATTGGGTTTTATTACAGCCTGATTGATTGGCATCATCCTGATTTTACCGTTGACCGCGTGCATCCGCAACGAACCGACGACAAAGCGAAATTGGCCGAACTCAATAAAAACCGCGACATGAATAAATACCGCGAATACCTGCACAATCAGGTTCGCGAATTACTGACCAACTACGGAAAAGTGGATATGCTGTGGCTCGATTTTTCGTATCCGGGCGAAAACGGTAAAGACCACAAAGACTGGGATTCTGAAAAGCTGATCAAAATGGTTCGTCAGCTGCAGCCCGGCATTTTGGTGAACGACCGCCTCGACCTGAAAGAATACGAAGATGGCTGGGATTTTACTACTCCGGAACAGTACAAAGTTTCGAAATGGCCTGAAGTGAATGGCAAAAGAGTGCCTTGGGAAACCTGCCAGACTTTCAGCGGATCGTGGGGCTACTACCGCGACGAAAATACATGGAAAGACACCAAACAATTGTTGGTTTTGCTGATCGAGTCGGTTAGCAAAGGAGGGAACCTTTTGTTGAATGTTGGCCCAACAGCCCGCGGAATGTTTGACGAACGAGCACAATCGAGATTAAAATCGATGGGCGAATGGATGAGCCTGAATAATCGGTCTGTTTATGGCTGTACACAAGCACCGGAAGAGTTTAAAGCTCCCGACAACAGTTTGATGACTTACAACCCGAAGACGAACCGACTGTACATTCATTTGTTGGATTATCCGCTGCAGAACCTCAATTTATCAGGTTTTGCCGGAAAGGTAAAATATGCACAGTTCCTGCACGATGCCTCTGAAATTAAAATTACAGCAAGAACCGAGCATGGGGCAAAGGAAGGTTCAACTCAAACTGATCTGAATTTAAGCTTGCCGGTGATCAAACCAAACGTTGAAATCCCGGTAATTGAATTGATAATGAAATAAGTAGAATATATTTTCGTTATTGAAAGGCGGTTTCGATTTACTTCGGATTCGCCTTTTCTTTGTTATGTCTATTATTGCGATGGTTGATGTGGATTTGTAGAAAAGAAATTGAGTTGTGTAACGTTCCTGAAAAAATTAAGTCTTTGCTTATGAACGTCCATAGAAAACAACCTTAAATAGTGCTTAATGAAACGTATTTTTCTGCATTCGATCATGATCGTATTGATCATGATTTGTCTCGGCTTAAATAGCTATTCTCAGAATATTGAGAAAAAAATCTACCAAACCCTTTTTACAAAATCTGCTCCTGAAATTGACGGGCTGGAGAATGATTCCTGCTGGAGTGCGGTTCCCTGGGGAAACGATTTTATTCAAATGCAACCCTCGGAGAACAAACCGCCAACTCAGCAAACCAAATTTAAAATACTCTACGACGATAATAACCTGTATGTATTTATTCGTGCCCTGGATTCGGAGCCCGAAAAGATAAGCCGCCGAATATCGCGCCGCGATAATTTTGATGGTGACATGGTGTCGTTTATGGTTGATAGCTACTACGATCAGCAAACGGCTTTCTCTTTCACTGCAACGGCTGCCGGGGCAAAAGGAGATGAGGCTGTTACAGACGATGGAAACAACTGGGACGAAAGCTGGAACCCGATCTGGTATCTCAAAACTTCGATTGATAGTCAGGGCTGGTGCGCCGAAATGAAAATCCCCTTGAGCCAGCTCCGCTTCGGAAAAAAGGAAGAACATGTATGGGGAATTCAGCTTATGCGCCATATTTTTCGGTTGCAGGAGCGGTCAACCTGGCAGTTTATCCCCAAGGGTTCTCCCGGACAGGTTCACCTGTTTGGCGAGTTGCACGGCATAAGCAACATCAAGCCTAAAAAACATATCGAATTGCTGCCGTACACCGTTGCCCGGACGGAGCGTTTCGAAAAAGACGGGGATAATCCATTTCTCGACGGAAAGAAGAGTGTCTTTTCTGCCGGTCTCGACGGAAAAGCAGCCATTACCAACGACCTTACGCTCGATTTTTCTATTAATCCTGATTTCGGGCAGGTGGAAGCCGACCCTTCGGAAGTTAACCTCAGCGCCTTTGAATCCTACTTTTCGGAGCGCCGGCCGTTTTTTGTCGAAGGAAAGAATATCTACCAGTTTGAACCCTCCAACTCGATTGTGATACACAATATGGGAGCCGATAATTTGTTCTATTCACGCCGGATAGGCCGGTCGCCCCATAATTCACCAGAGCTTGCCGATAAGGAATATGCCGACATTCCGGAGGCGTCAACTATTCTGGGCGCGATGAAGCTTTCAGGCAAAACTAAGAACGGTTTGTCTATTGGTGTTCTTGAAAGCGTTACTGCAAACGAGAATGCGGTAATCGATAATGGTGGAATCCGCCGGAAAGAGTCGGTTGAGCCATTGACCAATTATTTCGTCGGACGGCTGCAAAAAGATTTTGATAAAGGGGAAACAGTGCTTGGCGGAATAGTTACCGCGGTGAACAGGGATATTACAAACCCGGCGCTTGATTATCTTCCCACTGCCGCCTATACCGGAGGTATTGATTTCAGTCACAAATGGAAAGAACGCACCTGGTATGTAACCGGGAATGCGGAGTTCAGTTATATCAAAGGAAAGGAAGAGGCCATTTTGAATGCCCAGCAATCCTCGGCCAGGTATTTTCAGCGACCCGATGCCAATTACGTTTCTGTTGATTCTTCGCGGACATCACTTTCAGGATTTGGTGGAACATTTAAATTGGGAAGATCGAGCAAAAAGAGGCTGCAATTCGAAACCAGTTTTACGCTCCGTTCTCCGGGATTAGAATTCAACGATATTGGTTACATGCGCTATTCAGATGTCATTCACCATGGTTCGTGGGTGGCATATTACATCCGTGACCCTTTCTCCATCTTCAACAATTTTTACCTGAACACCAATTACTGGATGTACTGGAATTTCTCCGGAAAGCGTTTGTCTGCATTTACGAATATGAACTTCAATTCGCAGTTTAAGAACCGCTGGCGCATCAATGGGAATTTTACCCGCATAGGCGAGAATATTTCGACAAACCTGCTGCGTGGGGGGCCGTCGTTTAAGAAACCGGGAGGCAACGAGATGAATTTAAACATCTCCACTGACCAATCAAAAAAGTTTTCGTTATACACCGGGAGTTATTACGGGATGGGCGATGTTAAAAGCTACCGGAACCATGAATATTGGATGGGCCTAAATGTCAGGCCAATGAATGCGTTGTCCATATCATTCTCGCCGAGCTATGGCATTTCAAACGATCAACTGCAATATGTTTCGACAACCAAGATGGCTAGTGATCAGAGGTATATTTTTGCCCGGTTAGATCAGAAAACAGCAAGTTTCACATTCCGTTTAAATTATACATTTACTCCCGAACTATCGCTGGAATACTATGGGCAACCGTTTATTTCGGCCGGAAAGTACACCGATTTTAAGCGGACAACCAATCCAAATGCAGATCGGTTTAGCGACAGATATCGTATTTTTCAGGGCAATGAAATCGGGTTTAGTGCTGCCAACAATAATTATACGGTTGATGAGGATCGCGACGGAAATTCCGACTATACATTCGATAATCCTGATTTTAATTTTCGGCAGTTCCGATCTAATTTGGTTGTTCGTTGGGAATATTTGCCCGGATCGACACTTTTTCTGGTTTGGTCGCAAGGCCGCACGAGTTCGGCATCTGACGGATCGTTTGCATACGGACAGGATATGAAAGATTTGTTTGGAATACAACCGCACAATGTATTCCTGATCAAGTTTTCGTATTGGTTCTCATTGTAAGGTCATTTCCCGTTAGGACTCTAGCCTGCAGGAATTTGTTTTTAGAGGTTCGTTCTTTTTTCTTCAGAAATTAGAACGAATTCTCTTGCTAAAAAGACAAATTTGATAACTTCAAACTTTCTTTTTTGTAATATCTACAATAAGAAATAAGGGTAGAATCTTCCTCAGTTGTTATAGATGTGAAACTTAAACCGAACCAATGAAGAAAAACCAATTTTTACTGTGCGTTGCACTTATTTTATTTCTGTTTCCCAGTTTAAAGCTGAGTGCTCAGCAGTTGCAGATTAACGAAAACGAGTATTTCGAAAAACCAGGATTGAATGTCATGGTCTTTTTCGATATTTATCCTGAAGGCCATCAGGGAGCAGTTGGGATTATTCAGAACGGAACACGTGTGGCCACCAACGGCGATTTAAGGCTCGAACCTACACCCGGACAATGGCAACCCATCCCCAAAGTAGGTAAACGCTCTATCGACCGTATCAAAAACGAAATCAGTGTTAAATGTACTTTCCCCGATTCTAGCATCAACCGTAAAGGTTTTAATCCGGTCGAATATCCCGATTTGTACTTCAATTACCATGTGCGTGTGGTCGGCGAGGGAAATAAATTTCGCATTTTGGTCGATTTGGATAAACCACTTCCGGCAGGATGGGAAAAGAAAGTTGGTTTCAATTTCGAACTTTTTCCGGCAATTTTGTTTGGCAAAAGTTGGTATCTCGATCAGCAGTCGGGCATTTTCCCCACTCAGGCCAATGGCCCGATGGAAAAGGATATGGATGGAAACTGGCAGGCTTTCCCGATGGCAACCGGTAAAAAATTAACTATCGCTCCAGAAACTGCGGCCCAAACCATGATTATCGAAAGTAAAGGTCAGCCACTTCAGTTGATGGATGGCCGTTTCTATCACAACAACGGATGGTTTGTGGTTCGTTCGCTGGTCACTCCGGGGAAAACCACAGGGGCAATCGAGTGGGTAGTTAATTGCAATGTGTTGCCAAATTTTCTGTCAAAACCAGTTGTTCACGTCAGCCAAATCGGATACCACCCTGACCAGCAAAAGATAGCTGTTGTTGAGGTGGACAAAAACGATCAAAAGCTTGAGAAAGCAAGTCTTTACCGCATTTCGGAAGATGGTGGTTTGAAAGAAATCCGGAGCATGGAACCTCAGAAATGGGGAAAATTCCTGCGGTTCAACTATTTTCAATTCGACTTTTCTGATATAAAAACTCCCGGAATTTACCAAGTCAAATATGCCGAAAATACCACCGAACCTTTCAGAATAAGTAATACAATTTACGACCGCAATGTTTGGCAACCTACTGTCGAATATTTTCTACCGGTACAAATGTGCCACATGCGCGTTAACGAAGGTTACCGTGTCTGGCACGGACTCTGCCACATGGACGATGCGCTGATGGCTCCGGTCGATACCAACCATTTTGACGGATACGTTCAGGGGCCATCAACACTCACCAAATTTAAACCATTGGATCAGGTGGCAGGACTAAACCGCGGTGGCTGGCACGATGCCGGCGATTACGATTTACGGGTGGAATCGCAGGCCGGTGAAGTCTGGATTTTATCTCAGGCATACGAATTATTTAAGCCTGAAATTGATCAAACAACGGTCGATCAAGGTGAAAATCTGGTTGAAATTCATCGGCCTGACGGAAAAAATGACTTGCTTCAGCAAATTGAGCATGGAACAATAACCATTTTGGCCGGATATCAAAGTATGGGTCGCTTGTACCGGGGAATCATTGAAAACAATTTGCGCCAATACGTGCATCTGGGCGATGCTGCAACAATGACAGACAATCGAAAATACAATCCATCCCTGAAAATAAATGAGGTTACAGCACACGAATCGGGTGTTTTGGACGACCGCCTGGTTTTTACCGAAGAAAATCCGGGACGCGAACTGGATGTGGCAGAAGCATTGGCTGCCGGAGCCCGCGTTTTGAAAGGCTTCAATGATACCTTGGCCACTCAGTCAATCAGTGCGGCTGAAGCCATATATGCGTTGGTTGATGCCGATAAAAATCCGCGATTGGCAGGCGCAAAAGTAAAGGCGGCTGTTGAATTGCTGATAACCACTGGAAACGCAAAATATCAGGCTGATATTTTGAAATACACTAATACTGAAGTGTTGAAACGGAACGAAATAATTGGCTATGTTGGACGGGTGTTGAAACAGATCAATAATCAAAAATTGACTGAAATGGTTATTTCCGCGGCTAAGAACTACAAAGCGGAAGTGGACAAATTGCAGCACGAAAACCCGTTCGGAGTTCCTTATCGTCCGCACATTTGGGGCGATGGTTGGAATATTCAGGGATTTGGAGTTACCCAATATTTCCTTCAGAAAAGTTTTCCTGAAATTTTTGATTCGAGATACATGTTGAATGCCCTGAACTTTGTTTTGGGTAATCATCCGGGCGAAAATACCTCCTCATTTGTCTCCGGAGTTGGTTCGCGTTCTGTGCTTCAGGCATACGGAGTAAACCGTGCTGACCGTTCGTTTATTCCCGGAGGTTCAGTTTCAGGAACTGGGATTATTCGTCCAGACTTTCCGGAACTAAAAGAGTGGCCTTACTTTTGGCAACAAACCGAATACGTTTTGGGCGGCGGGGCCACCAATTTTATGTTTTTGGTTCTGGCAGCAAAAGAGGTTTTGAAATAACAATTGATGCAAAAAGAAAAAGGGAAAAGAGTGGAATCTGATGGATTTCGCTCTTTTCCCTTTAATAATATTTGGTTGATTAGGAAGGTTTCCTTTTTCCCCTAAACCGTTTTTCCTTTGCTTTATCCTTGGGCAGGTTCCTTTTTTCTTTTTTTGCATCCCTGCCATAAATAAACTTCTTTTCGTGGAAAGCTCCTTTAAACGTTGGATCGGCAATTCTTTTCTGACGGTCGATTTCGCGTAACTGAATTTGGCTTTCTTCGCTTTTCGTAGCAACCATGTCCAAATCTGTCGGAAGTTCGAGTTGCGGAATTTCCATCCGAATCAGCTCTTCTATTTTCCGAAGGTTGAGTTCTTCAGCCGGATTGACCAGCGAAATGGCTGTTCCGGTATTATTGGCACGGGCTGTGCGGCCAATGCGGTGAACGTAATCTTCGTGGTTCGATGGTAAATCAAAATTGATCACATGGCTGATCAGATCAACATCAATTCCGCGCGATGAAATATCGGTAGTGATCAGGATGCGGACAACCCCACTTTTAAAAGCATTGATGGCATTCAGCCGGGTGCTTTGCCCTTTGTTTGAATGTAAAATTCGTTTTTCGCCTTCCGAGCGGCGTTTGATGATTTTGAAAACCTGTTCGGCATTTTCTTTGGTTCCGACGAAAATAATCACGCGGGAGAAAGTTTCCTCGTCGCGAAGCAAATAGTTGATCAGGTTTAATTTAGTCTGAAAATTAGGAACTTTGTAATAAACCTGATTGATCAGTTCGGCTGGTGTTGCCGATGGTGCAACTTCAACTCGTTCAGGAAAATCCAGAAACTCGTGGCTCATTTCCTCCACCTTTTCATTGAAAGTAGCTGAAAACAGCAGATTTTGTCGCTTCAATGGAAGTACTTCCAGAAAATTCCGGATTTGAGGCATGAAACCCATGTCCAACATCCGGTCGGCCTCGTCGATAACCAACGTTTTAATTTTCTTCAATGAAACGGCCTCGGCGCGATATAAGTCCCACAGGCGACCGGGCGTGGCCACCAGAATATCAACTCCGGGTTTAATCAGCTCGGCATGTTTGGTCCAGCCAACGCCACCATAAACGGTAGCACGGCGCAGATTGGTGAATTTAGTGAGGTCTTCCAGATCTTCGCCCACCTGAATAGCCAGTTCCCGGGTAGGAACCAGAACGATGGCACGGGGATCGTTTCCCTCAGCTTTCACCAGTTTCATGATCAATGGAATGAAGTAAGCGGCTGTTTTTCCCGTTCCGGTTTGAGCAATTCCCAAAACATCCACTCCCGAGCGTATCATCGGGATAGCTTTCTCCTGAATCGGTGTTGGTTCGGTAAAGCCCAATTCCTCAATGGCTTTTAAAACCGACTTGCTAATTTTTAAATCTTCGAATGTTGACATGCCGCAAAGATAATGGCTTATTTTGATTTTACTTCAACCGGTACATCTTCCCCGGCAGACTAACAATTATCCCTTTGAATTCGAGCCCCAGAAGCAATTCCGACACTTTGCTCATTGGCAATTGAGTCTCGATGGTAATTTCATCTACAAAGCGGTCGCCTCCTTTTAACAAATCGACAAGCTTTTGTTCTTCCCGAGTTAATTCAACGAAAAGTGAAGTTTGATATACACGTGTTGTTGAAACTTTGATGTCCCAATTCATGGCTTTCTCTATGTCGGCCTGATTCTCAATCAAAACAGCTTCGTTTAACTTGATGATTTTGTTGCAGCCGCGCGAGTACACATCAGTGCTGCGACCCGGAAAGGCAAACACGTCGCGGTTGTAAGAGTTGGCAATGTCGGCAGTCACCAGAGCGCCGCCCTTTTCTGCTGATTCGACTACAATGGTGGCATCGGCTAATCCGGCAATAATGCGGTTTCGGCGTAGAAAATTAGCCCTGTCGATTTTGGTTTCGCTTGTGAAATCGGAAATTAAACCTCCTTTTTCGAGCATTTTGCCAGCAATTGGGGCGTGTAGCTGCGGATAAATAGTATCTAAGCCATGTGCAAATACACCAACCGTTGGGATATTGTATTTCAGGCATGCTTTATGGGCATACACATCAATTCCGTAGGCCAGCCCTGAAACAACCAAGATTGGATAACTTTTTTCTGAAAAATTCCGAATCAGTTCTTCACAGATTTCCTTGCCATAATTGGTTGCATTCCGGGTTCCAACTACCGAAATAATACGGCGTTCATTCAGGTTGGCATTTCCCTTAAAGTAAAGAATAATAGGGGCATCGCTGCACCCTTTCAATCGGGAAGGGTATTCTTCGTCAAGGTAAAAGAAAGTCTTTATTCGGTTTTTCAGGATAAATTCAACTTCGAGTTTGGCTCGCTCCAGCACATTTTGACGTACAACTCGTTTGGCATTTACTTCGCCAATACCCGGTATTTTCATCAGATTTTTCTCTTTCTCCTGAAAAACGCCCTCAACACTACCGACATAAGCAATCAGGTTACGGGCTGTAACCGAACCAATTCCGGGAATTAATGAAATGGCTATTTTGTATGCAAGGGTTTCAGGTGTATCCATTCTGAAAGTTTATTATAAAAATAAACAATCCGGAACTGAAAGTAAATACCCAATCTATTTATTTCTCATAATTTCGGATAGAGCCAAACGTATTTGCTCTATTTCTGTTTTACTCATGGCGGCCAGACTGATTGACGGATATTCGGCAATTCCGCGTTTAGTTCTGATGGCAATGGTAAGGTCGGCAAATCCCATCGCTTTTTCAATCTGGAAATTTACCAGTGCGGAATGAGCAAATTCAATCGATTCATATTCCTTTTTCAGGATTGAAATGACGGGATAATATCGTATCAGAATTTTTCCATTATCAGTGCTGAAGTTCACATAGCAAAGGTTGGCGAATTGTGCAAATCCAACATAAACAGCAAAAACCCCAGCAGTAATTAAAACAGCAGTATCATGTTTCAACCACAGAAAAATAAGACCAACCAGAACAATAACGATGCCTGTCAGGTTAAAGGTTCTTTTAATGTTTTTGCTTCTTTTTTGATTTGAGATTTCCATGGTTCCTGATAAAATTGTAAATAATTTCGGCTTTTTTCTGACAGATTCCAAGCTTTGGCAAAATAGCTTAACTTTGCCGGAGCATAATTCAGAACGTGTATGACTGATTCAAAAGTACATTCAAATATTATCTTTTCACAGCAGATTGATGCCGAACTTCGGAAAATAGTTCAAAAGTATCCCTCTGGAAAGGTGTTTCTGTTGACTGATCAAACGGCTGCGGAGTATTGTCTTCCGTTGATTCAATCGGTTATCGACGAGTTTTCGATCCGTATGGTAGCGATTCCTTCAGGCGAAGAAAATAAAAACATTCAGTCGGTAGGGTTGGTTTGGGACTTTCTGAGTAACAACGGCGCCGATCGCAAATCGCTGCTGATCAACATTGGCGGTGGAATGCTCACCGACCTTGGTGGTTTCGCTGCTTCTACTTTTAAGCGCGGGCTGGATTTTGTGAACATTCCGACAACGCTTTTGGCACAAGTTGACGCTTCACTTGGTGGGAAAACAGGCTTCAATTTCAATGGCTTGAAGAA
Organism: Bacteroidota bacterium; assembly: GCA_023251455.1. Classification (GTDB taxonomy): domain Bacteria; phylum Bacteroidota; class Bacteroidia; order Bacteroidales; family Prolixibacteraceae; genus Aquipluma. Next base: position 136,408 of record JAHEYT010000028.1, on the reverse strand, counting down.
TGAAATTGGCGTATTTATGGAACCGAATTCAGTCATCATTAATGTCAATTTTCTGAAAACGATTGACCACGAAAACTTTCTTTCGGGTTATGCCGAAATGCTCAAACATGGCTTAATCAAAAGTCGCGAACATTGGGATGAACTGCTGACTTTCGATATAGAAAACATCGATTATGATGCACTTCAGGAAATAATCGCACATTCTGTTGCGGTTAAAGAATGGCACGTGCTGAACGATCTGACTGAGCAACACATCAGGAAAGCCTTGAATTTTGGACACACTGTTGGACATGCTTTCGAAAGTTATGCCATGAAAACCGGTCGCCCCATTTTGCATGGCTACGCGGTTGTTTATGGAATGATTGCCGAACTGTATTTGTCGGTGAAACAATGTGGATTGGGTATCGACGAGCTGAACTCCATTTCTTCATGGATGATTGCCAAATACGGTAAGTTCGAAATTCAGGAAAACGACTTCGAAGCCTTGTACCAACTGATGACACACGATAAAAAGAACGAAGGCAAACGCATCAATTTCACACTCATTCCTGAAATTGGGCAAGTGGAAATCAATGTCGATTGTTCGAAAGAGTTGATTGTTGAAGCACTGGATTACTACAGAAGTTCCAGGTTTCAAGTTTCAAATTCCAAGTAAAATGCTGAAAGTAAGTTTCCTGTTTTCAATTGACTAATGACTTTTTTCTCTTAAAATGAAATACCTCGTTTCCAAATCCGATAAAACCCTCAAAGGAAGCATCGTTCTTCCCGGTTCAAAAAGCATTGCCAACAGGGCGCTGATTATTCATGCGCTGAGTTACAGCCCGTATTCGATCGAAAATCTTTCGGATAGTGACGATGTTCGGGTGATGAGCCAGGTTTTCAACTCGAATACCAATCATTTCGATATTGGTCATGCCGGAACTGCGATGCGTTTCCTGACTGCTTTCCTTTCGCAGATTGTGGGCGAATGGACCATCACCGGCTCAGACAGGATGAAACAGCGACCCATCGGAATTTTAGTTGATGCATTGAATAAACTTGGGGCACGGATTGAATACCTTGAAAACGATGGTTTTCCTCCGTTGAAAATCTTTGGATCGCACCTGAAAGGTTGTGTGCTCGAATTAGACGGAAGCGTGAGCAGCCAGTATATTTCGGCACTTTTGATGATTGCGCCAACCATTGAAGATGGCCTGACTTTGCGCCTGAAAAATAAAATCACCTCGCGGCCATACATTGAAATGACCCTGAAACTGATGGAGCAATTCGGAGTTCAGCATGTGTGGAAAGGCAACGAAATACGAATTACGGAACAAAAATACAAAGCCCGTCCGTTCTCGGTTGAGGCCGATTGGTCAGGAGCATCGTACTGGTACCAGATGGCTGTTTTGGCCGATGAGGTAGATGTTGAATTGGTAGGACTAACTACTGAAAGCCTGCAGGGTGATGCTATGATTTCTCAATGGTTTGAGCAATTGGGTGTTCAAACTTCGAGAATCGAAAATGGATCTCGGTTAACCAAAACCGGACAACCACTGCCCAAATTTTTGCAGCTAAATTTCATAGAAAACCCAGATGTGGCGCAGACTTTTGCCGTTTTGTGCGTGATGAAGCAAATCCCGTTTCATTTTACCGGATTGGAAACCCTGAAAATAAAAGAAACTAACCGCATTGCCGCACTTCAGGACGAATTGGCCAAATTTGGCGCGCAAATTACAGAACCGGCTCACGGTGAACTGAAATGGGATGGAACTTTCCCACTCGAAAAGCAGGCTGTTCCCGCAATCGAAACCTACCACGATCACCGCATGGCGCTGGCTTTTGCGCCTGCTTGCCAAATATACGGGCCCGTTGAAATTCTCGACCCGATGGTAATCACCAAGTCGTATCCTGGCTATTGGGAAGATTTGAAAAAGGTAGGCTTCGATATTTCGTCAATCTAAGTAGTAATTTCCCGTAATTCCATCGAACCCGTTAAAGACAGTTTTAACAGTTTTAGCAAAAAAAACGTATAAAAGATATATCCTTTCAGGTTATACGAGAGCGTTTATGTCCATTTCTCGCATCTACATAGATTGCCCCTTATGCTATAACTTAAAGGATAAAAAGTGGTAGCTGGAGGAATTGTAGATTATGGCGGGCATTTTATTTTTTATTTACCTTTTCTGTTTTGAGCTTCCGTTTCGAGGAACTCCGTTTGATGCACAACGACATGGAAATCCACCACTCACTCCTGGATGGGCGTTGGAGTGCTGGCTTTGGGAAGACGATGTGAATTCGGCCCAGCGCGTTGACAGTCTTCTGGAAGGATATGCAAAATATGATATTCCTGTACGAACGATATTGATAGATAGTCCGTGGAGTTTGCGCTACAACGATTTTGAAGTGGATACCATACTTTATCCAAATCCTCAAAATTGGTTCATGAATTTACAGGATCAGGGATACCGGGTTGTATTGTGGATGACTTCGATGGTCAACAGTTCGAGCAAAGATGCAAGGATTAAAGAGTCGGGGGATTGGTTTCGTGAAGTGGAGGGAAAAGGTTATTTGGCAGGCAATGGCAGTCAGACTAAATGGTGGAAAGGACAGGGCGGCTTTATTGATTACACCAATCCGGAGGCGCTGAAATGGTGGCGCGGAATTCAGCAAACCGTGTTGGGTTATGGCATTGACGGATGGAAACTTGACCAGACCTGTACCCTTTTCTGGACTCAGCTTGGCCCGGTTCCGATACTTTATAAATCAATCCATAAAGGCATTATGACTACCCGAGGATATATGGATCGTTATTATCGGGAGGAATATCGCCACGGACTTAGCCAGAATCCTGAATTTGTTACATTGGCCCGTGCCATCGACCGGGGTTTTCATCCCGAAGGTTTTGCTCCCATCGATGCCGCACCTGTAACCTGGGTCGGCGATCAGAAACATACCTGGCTGTCGCTGGGCAAACTGGCGAAGGAAGGCCTGGATACCGATATTGCAACGAAAGGCCGGGGCGGTATCGAGTTGGCCCTAAAGAACATTCAGAAAAGTGCCAGATTGGGGTACAACATTATTGGTTCGGATGTGGCAGGTTTCTCCGGAAAAATTATTCCACCGCGGCTTTATATCCGATGGGTGGAGCTGTCGGCTTTTTGTGGATTGTTTTTGAATGGGGGTCATGGTGAGAGGGCCGTGTGGAAACGCACCACTCAGGAATTGGAAATCATCCGGAAATATTCGTGGCTTCACACCGAGTTGATTCCATACATTTACAGCTATGTGGTAACCGGTCATGAGGGTGGAACTGTACTTCAGCGTCCGGTCAAAGGAAAATACCATTATCTTTTTGGTGATGATTTTTTGGTGGCGCCCATTTACCGCGATCAGCTATCGACTGAAATTAAGCTGCCAAAGGGGAATTGGCGGTATTTCTTCAATGATAAAGAACTGATTAAGGGGCCGGTGTCCTTTGAACGAAAGTTCCCGATGGATGAGTATCCTGTTTATATTCGCGAAGGAGCAATTGTTCCGATGAACATAGAACGAAACTACACGGGGCTTGGAGATGAAACCAACAAAGGGCGTTTAACCTGGCTGATTTATCCGGGTATCGACAATCAGTTTACCGTATTTTATCCGGACAAGAGCGGAAGCTCAACAGTGTTCCTGGTTAATCATCCTGAAACGATTGAAATTACTTTAAAGGATTCACGTAAATTACCGGTTTTCAACGTCCACCTTGAAAAGCAACCCCAAAAGGTGAGCTTCAATAATCTTGAATTGTCAGAACCTTTGGATTATACTTTTGATGAGCAAAAGAATAAGTTGGTTGTCAGACTTCCGGAGATAAAAGATGGAGTTTTGACAATTACGAAATGACAGATCAGATTTGATGGTTTTACCTTTTCTGCTGAAAAAACTCCTTCATCAACTGCGAGCATTCGTTTTCCAGGATGCCAAAAACAACTTCTGTTTTGGGATGCAAAGCTTCGGGAGCAAACTTGCGGAACCCCCGTTTTTCGTCGGAAGCGCCATAAACCACTTTGCCAATTTGCGACCAGCCTAAAGCGCCAGCACACATCACACACGGCTCAATGGTTACGTACAGCGTGCATTCGTTCAGGTATTTTCCGCCCAAAAGATTGGCTGCGGAGGTAATGGCCTGCATTTCGGCATGAGCAGTCACATCGGTTAGCGTTTCGGTGAGATTGTGGGCGCGGGCAATGATGCGGTTTTGCGAAACCACCACGGCACCTACCGGGATTTCGCCTTCAGCAAAAGCTTGTTCAGCTTCCTGAAGGGCTCGCCGCATAAAATATTCGTCGTTAAAAAGTTCCATTCGTTCGAGTCAAAAGTGTCAAGTCAAAAGTAAAAGAAAATGTTGGTAAGCAATCAAAAAAAGACACTCAGAAAGTTGGTCTTTGCTGAGTGTCTTTTAAGAGAAAGTTATATTTCGAAGGAACTGAATCTCAATTAATCGTTTTCTGAATCAATTCAATTCCATATTTTTTACCCAGATTTTTACTGTACTTCTTATCATTCGCATTGTTCCAATGTTCCATCACACCTAAACTTGATAATCGCGAGCCATCTCTTTCCGGATCGTAAATGGCTTTCGATGGTGGATTGTTGGCCTGGGCAGCTTCAATGAGGTACTGGTCGCTAAACTTGATGTCGAGTGCATCGGGCCATTCAGAACGAATGAAATCGAGGCCAACAGCATCAATGGCAACGCCGTCCTGCGAGGCAAATAAACTACATGGCCAATTGTTGTTGAATGGCGCCATCTGCCATTTCGGAGTCGGAATGCCATTCACCAGTTTGGCACCGTACAAACCGTCGATCAGGAAAAGCATGGTTTTTCCGCCCAAATCCTTATGCCCCAGAAAATCAACGAAAGTCATGTATTTGGGTTTTCCTTCCCTGTCCTGGTTAAAGTTGTCGTGCGCATTTTTTCTCCAGTCGCTGTTGATGCTGGTCACGCCGTAATAATTCTTTCCGCAAAGAGTAACTCCCTGTCCAACATGACCCTTCAGGAGAGCAACGTTGATGAGGTAATCCGCTTCTAAGGCGCAGGTTGCCAAGCCCTGGTCGAGTTTGCCGTTGTCAACCGAATACGGAATTGCTTTTTCAACGTAAGTTGATTTCACACGGCCGTTTCCGCCAACATTGTCAACAAAAATAACCTCCGGAAATTCAGCATGGCATTTGTCGTAGATGTTGTCGGTAATAAAGCGGCTGGCATCAAAAACGGTAATGTTTTTCTGTGGAATACCGGCGTCTTTAATCATCGTACGCAGCAAAGCCAAAGTCATTTGAGGCGAAGCGTTTATCTCGTTCGAGTTGGTTTGAGCGCTGTTGTTGTTGGTGTTCAATTTTACGGCGATTTTCTGGTTGGCCTGGTAACCTTCAGCTTTTCCTGTTTTCGACTGATTGAAAGATACGAAAAGCGCCTTCCATGCTTTTGCCAGGTTCTTTTCTCCGGTGAGCGATAAAAGCGTCTGGTTCATCATTTGGTCTGTTGCTGGCTGCGAGTTGTATTTATCGTCCCACCAGAAACCGGTAGAACCGTCCCAGCTGGCAGCTTTGGGGTTATGAACCCAAACGACGCGGCCCGGATTTATACCATTTGAAATACCAACCGGAGCATTAGGAGTAATGATCCATTCCGGAGCAGAACTGGCAAACACGTTTTCAGGATTTTGAACAAAAAAAGCGATGGAACCACCCGTGGCAACGACCAGAAAGGCGATAAAATAAAAATATCTGGCTTTTTCAAAATTTAACTTAGCCAAACTGAATGCCTTGAAAGTCCCGGTAAGGGTGAGAAGATAAATTACAAAGCCCGACATAACCGGAGCACTGGCTTGCATGCATGGGTAGGTTGCCCGTTGAGGCTTCGGAATGACCCGAATCAGGAACCATACGGTTGTTGCTATTCCCAGCGAAAGGAAAATAAGTTTACCAATAATAGGGTTTGAAACTGACCTCTCCCGGTATTTCTTCAGGAATTGGATGAGTGATTTCATTTTGTAGTTGATTTTGGTTTAGGTTGACTTGTTGTTCGAACGACAATATTGCTAAAAAAATGGGAAATAGCAAAATATAGGGTTGTGATGTACTTGTGTAATGGTAATAAACATGTAAAACGGATGAGTTTCGGAGCAACGGCATGTGGTCCGAGTCCGAAAAATATGATCGTTCATTTGCGAAATCGTACCATTCGTACCGAATATCGGTATGTTCAGTTAATTTCAAATAACTCATAATGATTTATTTATCTTTTAGTAGTAACTTGTTTGTCATAAACTCATTAAAACGATATGACTCATCAGGGCGTATGGCGACTTGTGTTTTGGAAGAACTATTAGTCCTAGCAGATTTTTAAAAACCTGTAAGGATTGGGATGAATCAATACAAACAATTAAACTGAAATTTATCGTGCAACAGATTGAGCATTTAACCTTCGGGAACTATTACCACATTTACAATCGGGGAATCGACAGCTGTAATTTGTTTAAAGGACCGGATAATTATGAGTATTTTCTCAGTCTGTACGACAAATATATTTCGCCGGTAGCTGATACGTTTGCCTGGGTTTTAATGCCCAATCATTTTCATTTTTTGGTCAGGATAAAAGAGGATGTTGTTTATAAGTTTTCCAACGCTGACAGGTCTATCGACGCTGACAGGTTTGAGGAACACAAATGGGAAACGACCGACCTGTCAGCGTGCGAAGCTCCTGACAGTGTCAAAATACCTACGCCACATCTTCACTTTTCGCATTTGATGAATGCCTAAGCCAAATACTACAACAAACGCACTGGCCGTCACGGCAATCTGTTCGAGCGACCATTTAAACGAAAAATCATTGAAAATGAATGGTATTTAAAACAGGTGATTTTGTATATCCACAATAATCCGGTACATCACGGTTTTTGCAGTCATCCAATGGAATATCCCTGGAGCAGTTATCTAACCTGTGTTTCGATAAAACCAACCAAACTGCACCGCGAACGGGTAATCGGATGGTTCGACAATGAGGCTAATTTTAAATACGTGCACAACCAGAAAGTGGAAGTTGAACGGATTGAGCATTGGTTGGAGATATAGTTGGGAGTTTTAAACCTGACCGGATTGATGAAAGGACACCTTTAATGTTGTTCAAATCTTCCAATATAATTTAAACGAATTGAACATAGAATTTGTTTACATTTGGAAGTGCTTTACTCAAACAGGTTTTGGCGGGTATATATCAGAATTTGAGATAATGCACAAGAAACCGGGTTTGGTAAATACGAAATACTTGCTCCAACGGATATGCTGTAATTTGCTGGTGCTAACGCTGATTTGCAATCAGCGTTTTGTTAATGGTGGATTTTGTACAATTGTTCGGATACCTTATAAACTTACACCTATGAAGGAGTTTTTCTTGTTCGGTAAATCTAAATTATTCTCAACAAAACGATTGGGAATAGTTTTCTTAATTTTTGTCACTGCAATTGGCGGGTATGGTCAATCAGTAAAACCCCGTGTGGATATTAGTACGGTTTACAATTCGAAAGTTAAGAGTTTATTACTGCCAAGTGATAGCATGGTGGTTCAAGCACCCGTAGTTGCTGCATTTCTGGTACATCCCGAAATCTACCCCGATTATTCTTTTTGCCTGAAAGATAGCGCCAGCCAATTTTATCTGGAAATGCGATTACTTGACAAAAACCTTTGGCAAGAATTATTTGCCAGGTTTATGCAAAAACAGAGCTTGACGTTACCGATAAGGACAAGTATCTATTCAACCCGGGTTAGCAAGAAGTTTAAAAAGAAAATCATTCAAGCATTCGATCGGGTAAGACCTGCCAAGGAAGACCCAGATGTTATTTCTACTTATGATGGCACAACCTATGAATTTATATGGGCTAAGAATGGGGATATGAAGAAAATTCCTATTTCCTATGAGGTTAAAGCAGAAAGTTATGAATACAGGTTAATAAACCTACTTGCACTTATATTAAGTGATTTGAAAAAAGATTCATTTAAAGAACCATACTACATCAAAAAACTTGATTCTCTCGCTGGCCCTCGTTTGTAACTCGTGTCTAAAAATCAAGTTAGGTTGAATGCCTTCACCATGTCGCCATAAAATATTTACCCCCGACAGGGTTTCAAACCCTGTCGGGGGTAAAAGAATTACCCGAACCTGACTTTTTCCCTCCGATTATTCCAAAAACTGCTTATTTTTGCACCGAACAAAAAGAAACAACTATGTACAGAACACATACATGCGGCGAAATACGCATCAATCATCAGGGTTCGGTGGTAACCCTTGCCGGCTGGGTTCAGCGCGTTCGTAACCTGGGCGGAATGACTTTTATCGATTTGCGCGACCGTTACGGCATTACTCAGCTGGTTTTCGACGAAAAAACGGAACAATCAGTTGCTGAATTAGGCAATCAATTGGGTCGCGAGTATGTGGTTCAGGCAACCGGAACGGTTCGCGAACGAAGCAGCAAAAACAGAAATATCCCAACCGGTGAGGTCGAACTGGCCGTAACTGCATTAAATATCCTGAATAGCTCGGATACTCCGCCATTTACCATCGAAGACGAAAGCGATGGCGGCGACGAAATCCGCATGAAATACCGTTACCTCGATCTGCGCCGTGCGCCTGTTCGCGATACGCTGATTCTGCGTTCGAAAATGGCATTCGCCACCCGAACCTATCTCGATGGTCAAAATTTCATCGAAACCGAAACTCCCGTTCTGATCAAATCGACTCCGGAAGGGGCCCGCGATTTTGTGGTTCCTTCGCGCATGAATCCGGGCGAATTTTACGCGTTGCCACAGTCGCCGCAACAGTTGAAACAGTTGCTCATGGTGGCCGGCTTCGACCGCTATTACCAGATCACAAAATGTTTCCGCGACGAAGATTTGCGCGCCGACCGCCAGCCTGAATTTACCCAGATCGACTGCGAAATGTCGTTCGTAGAGCAGGAAGACATCCTGAACATGTTCGAAGGGCTGACCAAATACCTGTTTAAAGAAATTAAAGGCATCGATATTACTGAGTTTCCTCGCATGCCGTATTCTGAAGCAATGGAAAGCTACGGATCAGACAAACCGGACATTCGTTTCGGCATGAAAATTAAAGACCTGACTACTTTAGTAAAAGGAAAGGGATTTTCAGTATTCGACGATGCTGAGTTTATCGGCGGAATCTGCGCCGAAGGCTGCTCTGAATATACCCGCAAACAAACCGATGCGCTGACCGAATGGGTGAAACGCCCCCAGATTGGCGCCAAAGGATTGGTTTACGTGAAAGTGAATACCGACGGAACGATCAAATCATCAGTCGATAAATTTTATTCTCAGGAAGAACTTCAAAAATGGGTGGAGGTATTTGGCGCAAAACCCGGCGATTTGCTGCTTATCCTTTCCGGAGCAAAAGAAAAAATGCTGAAAGCCATTGGCGACATGCGTTTGGAAATGGCCAATCAGCTTGGACTGCGAGATAAAAACGTGTTCCAGCCATTGTGGGTGGTTGATTTTCCTTTGCTCGAATGGGACGAAGATACGGCTCGTTTTTACGCTATGCACCATCCGTTTACCGCTCCAAAACCCGAAGACATTCCGCTGCTCGATACCAATCCGGGAGCCGTTCGTGCCAATGCGTACGATTTGGTCATCAACGGTGTCGAAATTGGTGGAGGTTCTGTTCGTATTTTCGACAAAGCCCTTCAGGCCCGGATGTTTGGTTTGCTTGGATTCACTCCGGAACAGGCCGAATACCAGTTTGGCTTCCTGATGAATGCCTTTAAATTTGGAGCGCCACCTCACGCAGGTATCGCTTTCGGTTTCGACCGCCTGACTTCGATGTTTGCTGGTTTGGACAGCATCCGCGACACCATCGCTTTCCCAAAAAACAACTCGGGCCGTGATGTGATGATGGATAGTCCGTCAACTATTTCGCCGGAACAATTGGACGAACTGAACCTGTTGGTAAATCTGAAAGAGAAAAAATAATTTTTTGGAATATCATATCATAAAGGCGGCTATTGTCATTGGATAATAGCCGCCTTTATTGGAAATATAGGTTTGGCGAGCAATTCTGTTCATATTTTGCAGATCATTAAAATTTAGCTAATTTTCAAAATTCAATAACCGAAAAGCCTATTACGTTTTAATGAAATCATTAGGAATTGCTTTTTTTCTCACCATCATATCTTTTGTCAGCTTATTTGGATCTCCTGCAGAGAGAGATGTGAAAAAAATATTGCTTATCAATTCCTACCATCAGGGATATGCCTGGACTGATAGTTTAACTTTAGGAATAATTAAAGCTTCAAAATTACATCCCGAACTGAATTTATACATCGAGAGTCTGAATTCGAAGCAATTTGGCAATTCGAAATTCGAAATTGAAAAGGAATATTTCAAGAATAAATATTCAGGAATTACTTTTGATGGAGTAATGGTAACCGATAATGATGCGCTTGACTTCGCGTTTGAGTACGATCAGGAATTATTTCCAAACGTTCCGGTAGTTTTTACCGGAATTTCAAATACTGAAAATTATCAGTTCGAAGGGTCGATGTATTATGGCCTCAAAGAAACCGGAAGTAGTGAGTTTGTTCTGGCTTTAGTCAGGGATTTATTGCCGCAGTCGAAACAATTGCTTGTAATTACTGATAAAACCACAACTGGTCTGATTTATAGAAAAGAATTTGCGACTGATGCATTGAAATTTAAAAATCTATCAGTCATATTTCCTGAAGTTATTGATCTGGATTCTATTTACCGTATGGTAAATTCTGAAAGGAATTATGATGCTATTTTTTATGCAGGTATAAGTCAGGATAAAAATGGAAATCTAATTGATCCTGTTCCTGTTATCCGGAAAATAAGTGAGTTGGCAGCGGTTCCGGTATTTACAAACGATCCGTTGAATAATTGCCCGGGCATTCTGGGTGGTCTTTTCAGAAGCGGGCAGTATCATGGGAATGAGGCGATTAATTTATTGGTTCGACTTCTGGATACAAAAAACAGCGATTCAATAAAACACATTTATACAACAGAGCAGCGATTTTTCTTCGATCACCAGTTGCTCAAAAAATATTCGATCCCTATAAAAAGGCTTCCTGATGGAGCAAGCGTTTTTAACCGAAATACCCTTTTAACCAGGGAAAATTTTGAGGTTTTGCTTGGCATTCTTGTGTTGCTTAGTTTTATTATTGTTGTTTTATCGGTGGTTAACCGCAGACGGAAGAATGAACAAAGGAGGAGCGACAATCAACTTCGGGAGATAGAAATACAAAAGAAGGGATTAGAAGAAGCGCAAAAACAGCTTAGTGGGTTAATCTCTGAATTGGAGAACACCAACGACCGGTTAAAAGAGACAAATTTCAGTTTGTTGGAAGCCAAAAAGAAGGCCGAAGAATCGGACAACCTGAAATCGGCTTTTTTAGCAAATGTTTCGCACGAGATACGCACACCGTTGAATTCGATTGTAGGCTTCTCGTCACTGTTAAATGACCCCAATCTGGATAACGAAATTCGAAAATCGTACATTGGACTGATAGAATCAAATACCGAGTCGCTGTTGGTTCTGATTGACGAAATCATGGATCTTTCGAGAATTGAGGCTCAGCAACTTACTCTTAAAATGCAGGATTTTAGTATTGACGCTTTGATGGAAGAGTTGTTTGCGATTTTCAAGCAAGGGCATAAAAATCAATCTGTCGAACTTAGAATAAGCACAAACGACCATGACAAGGAATTGTTTGTGTTTTCTGACCGGGTACGAGTGAAACAAGTATTTGTTAATTTGCTGACAAATGCACTAAAATTTACCGATTCCGGATTCGTTGAGATGGGCTATTCTCTTTTGGAAAATAATGAGGTTGTACTATATGTGAAAGATACTGGCATTGGAATCAGGAAAGAATATCACGAGGCAATTTTTCACCGGTTTCGAAAATTAAACGATAACTCGGGGAGAATCTATCGGGGTACAGGTTTGGGCCTGGCAATCACTAAAAAATTAGTTGAATTGTTGGGGGGCCGAATTTGGATTGAGTCTGAGTCGGGGAAAGGATCATTCTTCCAGTTTACGATAGGAAACTGCATGTTGCGAGAAATTTCCAAATAGCAAAAAACCAGCCGAGGCTGGTTTCAAATTTATGAAGATTAAAAAAATCCAAGTTCCAGACGGGCTTCTTCGCTCATCATCGATTTATCCCAGGGCGGATCAAATGTTAGTTCCACATCGGCTTCGTTAATGCTATCAACGGCCAAGGCAGCCTGCCTTACATCTTCAACCAATATATCGGCCACAGGACATCCCGGAGCAGTCAAAGTCATTATAATGTTGGCTTTGTTGGCTTCGTCAATATCAACGTTGTAAATCAATCCCAGATCGTAAATGTTTACCGGTATTTCCGGATCAAAAACATCTTTTAGTCTTTCAATTATTAAATCAATTCTGGTATCCATTGTTCATTCTCCTTTTTCTGAAATTCTGTTATATGCAACAGCATAGAGTTTAATTTGTTTGATCATCGACAACAATCCATTCGACCTAGTTGGTGAAAGATGTTGTTTAAGGCCGATTTCGTCGACAAAGAAAAGTTCGTTGTTCAGTATTTCGTCCGGTGTGCGGTTCGATACCACCCGTAATAACAAAGCCACTAATCCTTTTACAATTACGGCATCGCTTTCGCCCCGGAAAACAATTTTCCCGTCAACAAAATCTGAAATCAACCATACCCTCGATTGGCAACCTTTAATCAGGAACTCATCTGTTTTTTCTTTGGGGTCAAGGTCTTTCAAGTCGTTTCCAAGTTCAATCAGATAACTGTACTTATCCATCCAGTCTTCGTAAATCGAAAACTCTTCTATAATCTCGCGCTGTATTTCGTTTATTGTCATGAACTAAAGCATTAAGGATGCAAATGTCGGTATTTTTTATTTTCATTCAAAAAGAAATCTGATGACCTTTCGAAACCTTAACAAATTGGTCAGTTTGCTGAAATGATGGAACTTAATATTTAGAGTCGGGTGAATTTCCGGCGAAACTACTTTTGAATGAGTCTAAATAACCTTGAACTCTTTTTCACGCCTGATAAATTTGTATTTTTAGATGACAGTTCAGTAAAAAATTAAATACCAATAAAATCATTAAAACCATGGAATCATTAGCCGGATCACAAACAGAAAAGAACCTGCTGAAAGCATTTGCAGGAGAGTCGCAGGCCCGCAACCGCTACGAGTTTTTTGCCAAAGTCGCACAGAAAGAAGGATTGGAACAAATTGCAGCCCTTTTTATGGAAACTGCTGAAAACGAACGTTCACATGCCAAACAATTCTTCAAACAATTGGAAGGCCGCATGGTAGAAATTACAGCAACCTATCCGGCTGGAAAAATCGGAACAACTCTTGAAAACCTGAAGGCTGCCGCTGACGGAGAACAAGAAGAATGGACCGAATTGTATCCTGAATTTGCGCGTATCGCCGAAGAAGAAGGTTTTAAGAAAGTAGCCGTGCTTTTTAAATCGATTGCCAAAATTGAAAAAGCGCATGAAGAACGCTATCGTAAATTATATCAGAATCTTGAAGAAGGAAAAGTATTTGAACGCGAAGGCAAAGTGGTTTGGAAATGCCGTGTTTGCGGATTCCTGCACGAATCGGCCAAGCCGCCGCTGAAATGCCCTGTTTGCGATCATTCACAGGCTTATTTCGAAATTGAGGCCGACAATTTTTAGTCTATAGGCAATAGAAATGAGAAAAGAGGAAAAAGGAAGCAATATTCAGCTTTCCCTTTTCCTCTTTTCTTTTTACTTAATTGCCACAAAAGCAATGGCCTGTCTGACTAATTTCTGGTAATTGGGATTGAAATAGCCATTTTTATCGTGTCCAGGCTGAATATACACGATGCGTGAGTTTTCGATTTTGTGTGTCCATCCGATGGTTTTACTGCTTTGCGGATGATTAGCCGTGAGTAATGGAGTTACTCCGGGCAGAACTTCAGTATTTCCATAAACCTCATCCAGAATTTCGAAGTCTTTTATTCCATTGGTAACCGGGTTTTTCGAACTGGCGATCTTTACCGTAAAAGTCACATCGTGCTGGTAAGTTGAGGTTTGCGGTGTATTTTTCTCTTCGTGGTATTTGCCGCCAACAATGTCCCGGTACTCGTCCCATTGCTGGTATGAGCATAGCGAATGGTGCAGGAAAACCAATCCTTTGCCGAGTTTTAGCAATTTAAAATAGCTTTCCTTTTCAGCTTCTGAAATCGATTTTGGCATATCATAAAATACCACTGCATCAAATGTTTTCGGATCAATTGTTCCCAACTGGAGATTGGCTTCCGGATGTTTGAGCTCGGTGTAACTGATGTCAGGAAACGAATCGAACATTTCGAAAAACGATTGGCGGTCAAAATCATGTCCTCCGGTTACGATCAGAATATTCAGTTTATTAGCTGATGCAGATACTGAACCAAGAATCAGGATGCATAAAATCAGGAGACTAGCGAATCGTTTCATAGTTGGGTAATTAAAACATGCTGATTACCTTTTTCAGCGCTTCAACAAACACATCAATTTCTTCTTTGGTGTTGTAAAAGGCAAACGAAGCCCGCACAGTTCCCTGAATTTCAAAATGATCCATCAACGGATCGGCACAGTGATGTCCGGTCCGGACAGCAATGCCTAACTTATCGAGCATAGTTCCCAAATCAAAAAAATGGACACCTTCTACATTGAATGAAATTACTCCTGATTTTTCCGCTTGAGTTCCATAAATGCGCAATCCTGGTATTTGTATTAATTGCGCAGTCGCGTAATTCAGTAATTCGGTTTCCCAACTTGAAACTGCTGCTATTCCTAAAGCCTGCAAATAATCGATTGCTGCACCAAAGGCAATCACACCGCTGATGTTGGGTGTTCCTGCCTCGAACTTATAAGGTAATTCGTTATAAGTCGTTCCTGAAAATTTAACTTCCGAAATCATTTCACCGCCGCCCTGATAAGGAGGCATTTGTTCGAGTAATTCTCTCTTTCCGTAAAGAACGCCAACGCCATTCGGACCATACATTTTATGAGCAGAGAAAGCGTAAAAATCAACATCCAACTCCTGAACGTCGATTTTAAGATGCGGTACTGCCTGCGCCCCGTCAACAAAAATGCGGACACCCCGTGAATGGGCAATCTGTGCAATTTGTTTTATAGGATTGATGGTTCCCAAAACATTCGAAACGTGCGCCACTGTAATGAGTTTGGTTCGGGAAGTTATTAGGGATTCCAGTTTTTCAATCTGCAAACGTCCGTCATCATCAACCGGAAGCATAACTATTCTGGCACCTTTGCGGCCAGCCATCAGTTGCCACGGAACAATATTTGAATGGTGTTCCATTTCCGAAACAATGATTTCGTCACCTTCCTGAATAAAAGCTTCGCCAAATGAAAAGGCTGCCAGATTGATGCTTTCAGTAGTTCCTTTGGTGAAAATAATCTGTTCGCGGGTTTCAGCATTAATCAGAGCCCTGGCTTTTTCGCGGGTTTCTTCGTAAGCCGCAGTAGCTTTGTCGGCCAGGAAATGTGCTGCCCGATGAATGTTTCCGTAGTATTCGGTATACGTTTTGGTCAAGGCATCAATCACTTGCTGAGGTCTCTGCGTGGTGGCTGCATTGTCGAAATAAACCAGCGGACGGTTATATATTTTTTGGTTCAGAATCGGAAAATCTTCGCGTATTTCAGTGACATTAAAACTCATAATCGGATACTTTATTTAGAACAACTAAAATGATTGCCATGTTGTTCAAACATTCGGTTCAAAGATAAAAGAATTAATCATTGCTTATCCTTTAGGCAAAGTCCAGTCTGGCTATCCTGATTCTTTAGCCGATGGTGGGTATTTTCAAATCAGACTTCCAATCTTTTTTAAACGAAAACCTGTGCCTTCCGGATTATTGGTTATTTTTAGCACATTAAAATTTAATTCAGATACGATGAAAATACGCTTGTTTCTGATTCTGATGTTGCCTGCTGTTGCAGCGTTTTCACAGAATATTACCAAAGGAGATTTGGATCTGCTGAAATCCAGTTTTAAGAAAGATGTTTATACCAGGGCGATGCAGAATGCACTGTCGTCAAACGACATCACCAAATTGGCATGGAACCGCGAAAATGTTGGGACTACTGACCAACTGTTTACCTACAGGGTTGATGTCTCTGGGATTACCGATCAGAAGAGTTCTGGCCGCTGCTGGATGTTTTCTTCGCTCAATCTGTTCAGGCCAATGGTGATGAAACAGTACAATCTGGCCGAGTTCGAATTTTCAGAAAATTACCTGTATTTCTATGATCTTCTGGAGAAATCGAACCTTTTCCTAACCAATGCAGTGAATTCTGCCAATCTCCCGATTGATGATCAGAAAGTAAAATGGTACATGCGTTCGCCGGTTGACGATGGTGGTCAATGGATTAACTTTGTGAATCTGGCCAAAAAATATGGAATGATTCCAAAAGAAGCGATGGGCGAAACCAATTCGAGCGAAAATACAAGCTGGATGGTTAAATTGATCAATACCAAGCTTCGCGAAGATGCACTCGAACTTAGGGAAATGGCAGGCGCTAAAGAACCAGCCTTATATGCCAAGCAAGTAGTTAGCAAAGGCGATTTGGCCGAAATGGTTGCAAACAAAGTGGATCAGAAAAAAATAATGGCCCGCAAACTCGAAATGCTTTCAGAAGTTTACCGCATGTTGGCGCTTAACCTGGGTGAACCACCAACCGAATTTCAATGGCGTTTCAAAAATAAAGACAAAAAAATCAGCGAAGAAAAGACATACACTCCGCAGAATTTTATGACCGAGATTTTTGGCGACACTAAACTCGACGATTATGTGATGTTGATGAACGATCCATCGCGTCCGTTCTGGAAACATTACGAAGTTGAAAATTACCGAAATACGCAGGAAGGCGTAAACTGGCATTATGTGAATTTACCAAATGAGGTGATTAAAGAATTCTGCATTGCCTCAATCAAAAACAACGAAGCTTTGTATGCCTCGTGCGATGTTGGCAAACAATTGCGCCGCGAAGTAGGTATTCTGGATGTTGATAATTTCGATTTCGAATCGGTTTACGGAGTGAAATTTGGGATGAACAAAGCGCAGCGTATTCAAACCGGCGAGAGCGGTTCGAGCCATGGCATGGCACTGATTGCAGTGGATGTTGATGCTCAGCAGAAACCCGTCAAATGGCAATTCGAAAACAGTTGGGGCCCAACAGCAGGAGAAAAAGGTTACCTTACTTTTACCGATGCCTGGTTCAACGAATATATGTTCAGGTTTGTGGTGAATAAAAAATATTTGAACCAAAAAGTACTCGAAATTTACGGACAGAAACCGGAAATGCTCCCACCTTGGGATCCAATGTTTTAATGTATCGCAAATACTGATCCGATGACTTCAAGTCATCGGATCAGTAAAAATAACAACATGTAAAAACAGATAATTATGCAAAACTTCTTTGTCAAATCACACGGGCTTGGGAACGACTATTTTGTGCTAAACGAAGCCGAACTTTCATTTCAGTTGAATGAAAAGAGTATCCAGCTTCTTTGCGATGTACATTACGGAATTGGATCTGATGGAATTCTGTTGAAAGTGCCTTCAGAAAAAGCTGATTTTGGCTTAAAAATATATAATCCGGATGGCTCGGAAGCAGAAAAAAGCGGCAACGGACTACGTATTTTTGCAAAGTATCTGTACGATTACAGTCATACTTCGGGCAAGAAATTTACCATCGAAACGCTTGGTGGAATTGTTACTGCTGAAGTGACCCGCGAAACCAAAGGAATTGCCAGTCAGGTAAAAGTCGACATGGGAAAAGCCATTTTCAATTCGCACCAGATTCCGGTTACTTGCGACGAATCGGAATGTCTGGATCATCCGTTGAATATCATAGACGAAACATACCTGATCAACTGCGTTTCTGTTGGCAATCCGCACTGTGTCATCGTGTGTAATAAGCTGACTAAGGCAGAAATACTGAAACATGGTTCCGAAATTGAGAACCACCCAATGTTTCCGAATCGTATTAATGTTCAGTTTGCCAAAGTGATTTCGCGTACTGAAGTTGAAATTCTGATTTGGGAGCGTGGTGCCGGTTATACCTTGGCCTCCGGAAGTTCGTCGTGCGCTGTGGCGGCAGTAATGGTTAAAAAAGGGTTGACTGATCGAGTAATGAGCCTGAAAATGCCCGGAGGAACTCTTCAGATTGAAGTTGACGAAGCCTGGAATATTCGGATGATTGGCGAAGTGCGGGAAATTGCTTCAGGCTATTTAAGTGATGAACTGATTGCTGATGTACTTTGTTTATAAAAATCTGTAAATTTGCAGCCCTAAGAATTAACAAATTGTAATGACAACAAAACAAATTCCATTTTCAAAATCACAGCTCGAAAAAATTATTGAGCAATATCCAACTCCTTTTCACATCTACGATGAAAAGGGAATCCGTGAATATGCACGAAAATTTACCAAGACATTTTCATGGAACCCGGGATTCAAAGAATATTATGCCATTAAATCGGCTCCAAATCCGTATTTGATGAAAATCATGCGCGAAGAAGGCTTCGGTATTGACTGCAGTTCGTATGCCGAACTGATGATTGCTGAGCAATTAGGCATGTCGGGCGACGAAATCATGTTCACCTCAAACGACACACCTGTTTACGAATATAAGAAAGCCATTGAACTTGGAGCCATCATTAATCTCGATGATATTTCGCACATCGAATACCTTGAAAAAAATGTTGGTTTGCCTTCATTAGTTTGCTTTCGGTACAATCCGGGAGCATTAAAAGAAGGAAACACCATTATTGGGCATCCTGAAGAAGCAAAATACGGCTTCACTCGCGAACAGTTGTTCGAAGGTTACCAAATGCTTGTTGACAAAGGCGTAAAACGGTTTGGACTTCATACCATGGTTGCTTCGAACGAATTGGATGCGGCCTATTTTGTTGAAACTGCCGAACTTTTGTTTGACCTGATCGTGGAATTGGATCAACGTCTGGGGATTAAAATTGAATTTGCCAATCTGGGCGGAGGTATCGGAATTCCTTATCGGCCAACTGATCAGCCTGTCGATCTGGATTTCATGAGCCAGGGAATCAAAAAATTGTATCAGGAAAAAATTGAAGCCAACGGACTTGCGCCACTTCGGGTTTATTTCGAATCGGGTCGCGCAATGACCGGTCCTTTCGGGTTCCTGGTTTCTACAGTGCTGCACATCAAAAAAACCTACAAGCAATACGCCGGTCTCGATTCAAGCATGGCTAATCTGATGCGGCCCGCTCTTTACGGATCGTACCACCATATTACAGTGATGGGAAAAGAATACGAGCCAGCAGATCAGGTTTACGATGTAACCGGCTCGCTTTGCGAAAACAACGATAAATTTGCCATCAACCGCCACTTGCCTGTGATGGAACCTGCTGATTTAGTGGTAATTCACGATGCAGGGGCACACGGTCATGCCATGGGATTCAACTACAATGGAAAATTACGTTCGGCCGAATTACTCCTTCGCGAAAATGGTGAAGTTGTTCAGATTCGTCGTGCCGAAACACTCAACGATTATTTCGCTACTCTAAATTTCGAAGGCTTGAAAGATTTCAAAGTTTAAGCAGTCAAAAATATTTATAAATTAGGGAAGGATGTCAGAATTGCGTTTTGGCATCCTTTTTCTTATATTTAGAAAGTGCTTTTGACTATTAAACTGAATGTATATGAGAATCGGATTTGATGCCAAGCGAGCTTTTAACAATGTTGCCGGATTGGGGAATTTCAGTCGGAACAGCATTTCTGCGCTTGTTGGACAGTACCCCGACAACCAGTATTTTTTGTTTAATCCTGGAAATCGCAAACCGCTTTTCATTGCACCTCAAAGTTCAATCGAATTAAAACCGGAGAACTTTTGGTGGAAAAGCCTGAAGTTTATCTGGCGGAGCATTCAGATTTCGAAACTTGCAAAGGAGATTAAATTAGACGTGTATCACGGATTAAGTCACGAATTGCCTGTAGGAATTGAGAAAACAGGGGTGAAACTGATTGTGACCATGCACGACCTGATTTTTCTTCGTTATCCGGAATATTACCGGAAAATTGACCGGAAAATTTACGATCAGAAATTCAGGCATGCCTGTAAAAAGGCCGACCGGATTCACGCCATTTCAGAACAAACCAAACGTGATCTGATTTCTTATTTTGCTGTTCCGGAAGAAAAGATAACCGTTATTTACCAGTCGATTAATCCGATATTTTACAAAAGAGCCGAAAAAATACAGAAAGAGCAGCTGCGGAAAAAATACCAGATTCCCCGAAAATTCGTGCTCTCCGTGGGCACAGTAGAACCGCGTAAAAATCTCCTTGGTTTGCTCGAAGGAATGATTTGGTCAAAAACATATATTCCGGTTGTGGTAATCGGAAAATTAACCGATTACCATCACAAGGTTCAAAAGTTCATTGAAGCCGATTTGAACCGGTTGCAGGTGTATTTTCTTCCCCGGATTCAGGATGAAGAACTGGCAACTTTATATCAGATGGCCGAAATTCTGGTTTATCCATCTATGTTCGAAGGGTTTGGCCTTCCGGTGGCTGAGGCTCAGGCTTCGGGATGCCCGGTTATAACATCAAATGTCAGCAGTTTGCCCGAGGCCGGTGGTGATGCTGCCTTGTACGTTAATCCTGAAAAACATGAAGAGATTGGGAAAGCGTTAAAAACATTATTGGCCGATCAAGCCCTGAGAAAATCGCTTATTGAGAAAGGGAAAATTAATGCACAGCGGTTTACTCCTGAAAATTTTGCTATTCAAGTTAAAGAATTGTATAACAGTGTGTTGAATGATTGAAGATATTAAAGCGGCACTCGACGTGCTACAAAAAGGTGGAGTTATTTTGTACCCAACCGATACGATTTGGGGGATTGGCTGCGATGCCTGTAACGAAGATGCGGTAAGGCGAGTGTATGAAATCAAAAACCGGATCGACTCGAAAAGCATGCTCGTTTTAATGGAAAATGATGCACTTATAGAACGTTATGTGGCAGAGGTTCCGGATATAGCTTACGATTTAATAGAACTTACCGATAAGCCACTTACAATTATTTTTGATGGAGCAAGATCATTGGCAAAAAACCTGATTGCCGAAGACGGAAGTGTTGGCATCCGGATTACTACCGAAAAATTCAGCAGTGAACTGATTCGCCGCTTTAAACGTCCGATCGTTTCCACATCAGCTAACATCAGCGGAAAGCCTTCGCCTGCCTGTTTCAACGAAATTGATCCGGAGATTATTAATGCTGTTGACTATGTGGTGAAATATCGTCAGGATGATACCCAAAAAGCGGTCCCATCGAGCATCATGAAACTTGGCCGTGGCGGAGAAATCAAGATAATCAGGGAATAAACAAGTCGTCAAAAATCAGCAACAGTTGGTCAAACAATGTTGAGCGATGCGGGTTGCGAGCTTCGCGACAACCCGTAATCCGCAACGCATAACTCGTAAAAATATATAAATGAAATACCCACAAAAGAAGACAGATTTTAGTCCGAATAAATTGAAAGAAGTTGCACTTAAGGTTTCTGAAACGACTGAACTGATGAAGTTTTTGATCGAGAAATTTCCGGAGAAGAGCCGAACTACAATCAAGTCGATGTTGGCGCACAAGCAGGTAACCGTTGGCGATTTGGTGACTACCAAGTTCGACTTTCCGCTCAAACGCGGACAAATGGTTTATCTCAATAAAAAGAAAACCGCAGAGAAACCACGGTTCAGGGGGATGCGCATTGTGCACGAAGATGCTGATATTATTGTGATTGAAAAGAGTAGTGGTTTGCTTTCGATTGCTACTGATAAAGAAAAGGTCAAAACGGCCTACAGCATGTTAAGCGAATATGTCAAAAGGTTCGATCCCAAGAATCTGATCTTCATCGTTCATAGGCTCGATCGGGATACTTCAGGTTTAATGATGTTTGCCAAGAGTAAAAAGGTGCAGGAAGCGTTGCAGAAGGATTGGAACGATTCGATTATTGAACGTTCGTATGTGGTGGTGGTTGAAGGCGAAGTGGAAAAGGCGGAAGGAACGATCACCTCGTGGTTAAAGGAAAATAAAGCAATGGTTATGTATTCGAGCCAAAATCCGGATGACGGACAGAAGGCAGTCACCAATTATAAATTACTGAAAGCCGACAAACAATTTTCGTTGCTGGAAGTGAAGCTTGAGACTGGTCGTAAAAACCAGATTCGTGTTCACATGAAAGATATTGGGCACCCGGTTACAGGTGATAAAAAATATGGTGCAAAACTCAATCCAATTGGGCAGATGGGACTGCACGCCAGGGTGTTGGCATTTAAGCATCCGGTTACCGGGCGAGCGCTTCGGTTTGATACGCCTATTCCCGGTAAGTTTCTGAAAGCAGTACGGTAAAACCGAAAGATAAATTTAGGTGAGGCATTCTTTTTTGAGGATGCCATTTTTTTATAGTTTTGTCGCTCAATTTTTTCTGAATGGAAATATTAACAGTCTTTTTGCTGGCCATCGGTTTATCATTCGATTCATTTGCGGTATCAGTGTGCAGTGGATTGAATCTTCCTCACATCCGGTTTGTTCAGGCAGCAAAAATTGCCATATTTCTGGCATTGTTTCAGGCACTTATGCCATTAATTGGCTGGATGGTCGGAAACAGCATGAAATCATTGATCGAACCGGTTGACCATTGGATTGCTTTCGGACTTCTGAGCATGATTGGTGGAAAAATGGTTATCGAAAGTTTTATTAATTCGGAAGAACGTGAAATCAAAAATCCGTTGCACATTAAAGTAATCCTCACACTTTCGGTTGCTACGAGTATTGATGCGTTGGCTGTTGGCTTTAGCTTTTCAACCATTCTTGATAAAATTTTGTTTGCAGTGGTCGTTATCGGAGCGGTCACCTTTATCGCATCGATGCTCGGTATTTTATTGGGGAAGAAAACTGGACCAAAAACGAACAAGTATGCCGAGATTATTGGCGGGGCAATTCTCATTATTATAGGCCTGAAAATATTAATTGAGCATTTGCTTGCCAATTAGTTGATCCTGCATCTGATAGCCTTTTCATTGATTTCAGGCTATTATTTAAGCTGAAAAACATCATTCCCTATTTCAGATTTTCCTACATCTTCGACATTATTTTCTATTTTCGCGTACGCAGTTTGGCAACGATGATTTTTGTATAGAGACTTTAGCCTATGAGCAATTTAGAACCGAATATTGACAACTATATCATAACTCCTCTTTTTCTGCTTCTGTTGATTGGCGGTCTGATTGGTGTCATCACGTTCTTTTTTCTGCTTCGGTTCCGCAGAACTCCAGGTGTTAAGTATTGGTTGGTTTGGGAGGTTGCCGCATCCATTTGGGCTTTCACCTATGCATTTGAGTATGCTGCCACCAACATTGAAACAAAGATACTGTGGTCGAAGTTTTCGTATTTTGGCATTGTTTATGGTCCGGTTGCGTTCTTGCTTTTCTCTCTATCCCTGTCCTCAAAGTTTAAGTACCTGCAAAAGAAATACGTAATCCTGATTTTTGCGCTGGCTTCTCTGTTTATCTTATTTCCATTTACCAACGATTATCACCATTTGCACTGGAAAAGCTATGGGATAAATCCTGAAACAAATGCCACCGACTATGTTTACGGCCCTTTATTTTGGATCATGACGGGACTTGCTTACTTAGCCCTTGTTTCAGGAATTGTCAATATTTCGATACTCTATTTCAAACTTTCAGGATACTACAAACGACAGATTGCTGTGCTTTTTGCAGCATCGCTTCTGCCCCTGACTGGTAACATTATCTATGTCTTTCATATTAATCCTTTGCCTGGTTTCGATTGGACGCCTTTTACTTTCCTGCTGACAGGAATCTTGATTGCAATTAATATTTCTCAGTTTAAGATGTTCGACCTGGTTCCCTTTGCCCGGAATAAATTGTTTGAAATGTTGCCTGATGCGATTTTGATTGTTGATAGCAGCAGGCGAATTGCAGATTATAATCCGGCAATGAAACGACTCATCGAACTTGAAGATAATGAGTTGATTGGCGAAAGTGTTGATAAAATATTTCCAAAGTGGCGAAAGATGATCAGGCAAATGTCGGAAATACCGGATTTTCAAACCATCGTTTCACACGAAGTTCAGGAAAAAATATGTTATTTCGATTTGCAGGCATCGTCTCTTTACGACCAGCGCAAGCATAGTAATGGCCGGTTGGTTGTTTTGAAAGATATAACCAAGCGGGTACAGGCCGATGAAGAAATCACCGAATCGCATATCAGATTAATAAATGAAATTCAGGAAAAGGAGCAACTAATAAGTGATCTGGACTCTTTTTCGCATACCGTAGCGCACGATTTGAAGGGAATGTTGGGCGCGATTGTTACAGCGAGTAATATGATTAAGTTTGGCATCGACGATATGTCGAAAGATGAACTGCTCGAGATAAACGACATTATTGGTCAGTCGGCAACCAAAACCATGCACATTACCACCGAATTGCTGACTTTGGCTTCGGTGCGGCAACAAGAAATCAAACTGGTTTCGGTAAATATGCAAAAGCTTGTTTTGGATGCCATGTCCCGATTAAAGGATGTGATTCATGCGAAAGGAGCGGAAATTCTACTTCCCTATACTTGGCCTGAAGTTTTGGGCTACGAAGCCTGGCTGGAGGAGGTTTGGTTGAACTATATCAGCAATGCAATAAAATATGGCGGAACACCTCCGGTTATTCAAATTGGCAGTGATTTTCTGCCCGACGAACGAATTAAATTTTGGATAAAGGATAATGGCAAAGGACTTTCTCGTGAAGAGATAGAATTACTCTTCACGAAATTCATCCGATTAGACACCACTCGTGCCGAAGGTCATGGATTAGGGCTTTCCATAGTGAAGCGAATCGTCGAAAAACTTAACGGCGAAGTTGGTGTCGAAAGTCAGAACATTCCGGGTGAGGGCTGTGTTTTCTATTTCATTCTGCCTTTGGCTAAATCGTAAATCAGATGCCCGAAAAACTCAAAGACACTTTAATCCCTGCCGATCAGGTTGTGAAACTGGCCGAAGCAATTCAGTCTGTTTATCCTGAATTTGAAGCCGGTGAGTTTACCCGTTTGGTTCTCGATTCCAATTGGGCCGATCGTGAACTGAAACAGAAAATGAGGCATATAACCGTTTGCCTGAAACAGAAATTACCTGCAGATTATCCTGAGTCAATCCGTATTCTGGAACAAATTGCACCTCATTTTAAGGGTTTTATTGCACTTTCGTTTTCCGATTTTGCTGAATGCTATGGCTTGGATCATTGGGATATTTCGATGAATGCGCTGGCACGTTTCACCGGTTCGTGTTCTTCTGAATTTGCCGTCCGCCCGTTTCTGGATAAAGACCCGCAACGGGCAATGGAATACTTCTACAAATGGGCTGAAGACGAAAGTCAGCATATCCGACGGTTAGCCAGTGAAGGTTGCCGGCCTCGACTGCCGTGGGGAATGGGACTCCGGAAGTTCCAAAAAGATCCGGCGCCGATTATTCCGATTTTGGAAAAGCTGAAAAACGATCCGGAGGAATATGTACGGCGCAGTGTGGCCAATAACCTGAACGATATTTCGAAAGATCATCCGTTGCTGCTTCTGGATTTGTTCGAAAAATGGAGAGGCCAATCAAAGGACGTTGATCGGATTATCAAACATGCCAGCCGCACGATGCTGAAAGATGGGAACAAACGTGCATTAATGCTTTTCGGGTTTGCCAACCCCGATCAACTTCTGGTTTCAAATCTTTCAGCCGATCAGCCAATCCTGAAAATAGGAGAGCATCTTAGTTTTTCATTTACATTGGTCAATCACTCCGGAAAAACACAAACCATCCGGCTCGAATACCGTATTCACTACGTCAAATCTAACGGCAAGACCTCTCCAAAAATATTTCAGATCAGTGAAGGAAAATTCCCTTCGGGTGAACATGCAATTTCGAAAAGGCAGGCATTTACCGATTTCACCACCCGTACCCATTTTCCTGGAGAGCACCGCATTGAAATTGTGGTTAATGGCGATGCAAAAGCAGAAATGAGCTTTCGTCTGGAACGGTGATTTTCTCCGGTTAGCCTGAATTTCCCCATAGAAATAACCCTTTGCTAACAAATTCTTGATGCTTTTTTGCTGAAAATCGAGTAAATTGCAGCATGGAACTAGTTATTTTAACAGATATCGTCATTATTTTCGCTTTTGCGACTGCCGTTAACTACCTGTTTACGAAAATCAGGATACCTACCATTATTGGGTATTTGCTTACCGGAATTGTAGTTGGGCCTTCGGTTTTGGGTGTTATTCATTCGCCAAATGAAATCGAATTCATGGCTGAAATCGGCATCATTTTGCTGATGTTTACCATCGGGCTGGAGTTCTCGCTCAACCATCTGATCAAAATCCGGAATATTGTATTCTTCGGTGGATTTATCCAGTTGGTTTTCACTGCCGGAGTTACCGCGTTATTTGCCCGCATGTACGACATGAGTTGGGGCTCGGCTGTTTTTATCGGTTTTCTGACTGCGCTGAGCAGTACCGCCCTTGTATTGAAAATCCTTCAGGAAAAGGGCGAACTCACTTCTAATTACGGGCGAACGGTGGTTGGTATCCTCATTTTTCAGGATATTATATTGATACCCTTGATTTTGCTTACACCAATGCTGGGTGGCCAAACTGCTGATATTGGGGCGAAGTTGCTGGGCATGGGAAGCAAAACACTTTTTATCATGGCGTTGGTTTACGTGGGCAACCGCTGGATTATGCCCCGGGTGTTGCACCTGATTGCCCTGACCAAAAATCAGGAACTGTTCCTGATGAGCATTTTGCTGGTTTGTCTTGCCGTTGCTTTGTTGACTTCAGAGATGGGCATGTCGCTGGCATTTGGCGCTTTTCTGGGCGGCTTGATGATTTCGCGGTCGGAATACAGTCAGGATGCGTTCAGTCACCTCATTCCCTTTAAAGATACGTTCACGAGTTTCTTTTTTGTTTCCATTGGAATGTTGCTCGACCTGAATTTCTTTGTCGAAAATATTGTTTTGGTATTGGCAACTGTTCTGTTGGTTATTGCCATTAAGACCCTTGTTGCTGGCGGAACCGGATTTATTCTGGGACACACTTTCCGTGGAACTATCATGGTTGGGTTGGCAATGGCGCAGATCGGTGAGTTTTCGTTTATTTTGGCTAAAACCGGGCAGACTTACCAGATACTTTCAGATTATTACTACCAGCTTTTTCTGGCGGTAACGATTGCTTCCATGGCCGTATCTCCGTTCCTGATTATGATTGCAAAACCCGCAGCCAACCTTTTGCTCAAACTGCCTATTCCTGAAATGTTGGTGAAAGGGATCTTTCCGCTTCAGGAAATTGAAGTACCCGTGATGCAGAACCATATTGTGATGATTGGCAAAGATTCACGCTCGCTGAATCTTTCGCGTATGGCCAGTCGAATGAAACTACCATATGTATCAATTGTATTCGATCCGGCATCGGCCCGGGCAAGGCAAATGAAAGGTGAAATGGTAGTTTATGGCGATTCGATGAACGAGCCTATTCTCCGGAAAGCATTCATTGAAACTGCCGAGATTGTGGTAATCAGCATAGGCGATGCCATTACCGCGCTTGGGGTGATCGAAAAAGTGCGCTCCTTGAATAAACACGCCTATATCATGGTCCGGTCGAAACACGTTTCAGACATCGAAGATTTGTATGAAATGGGTGCCAACCAGGTTATTCCTGAAGAATTTGAAACGGCAATTGAGTTGTTTGAAAGAGTACTTAAGAAACTTTTGATTCCGAAAGGTGAGATAGAAACCGCCATATCAGTCATTCGCGACGATAATTATGGAATTTTTAGGGAAAAGGAAGAGAACAACACGTTTACTCTGAGCGATGAAATTCCGGATATTGAGATTGTTGCGTTTAGGGCAGGAGATCATCACATGTTTCCGGGTAATTCGTTGAAAGAAATTCATCTGCGAAAACAATATGGGCTTACTGTTGTGGCTGCCAAGAGAGGGGAGAAAATCTATGAAAATCCCGGATCGGGCTTTATTTTTGAGACTGAAGATGTACTTTATATCTTGGGCAAACCCGAAAAGATCGCCCAATTGACTCAAAACGGGCAAGGATAAATGAAGAAGCCGCTTCGGAATGATTTCTGAAACGGCTTTTCTGTATGCTTGTTTTGGTTTTATTTTTTTCGGATATAAATCTGAATCGGGACACCTGAAAAATTGAAGTTCTCGCGAATCTTATTTTCGAGGTACCGGCGGTAAGCTTCTTTTACATACTGCGGAAGGTTGGCGAAAAACGCGAAACTCGGTGTCTGGCTTGGCAGCTGAGTCACATATTTAATCTTCACAAATTTACCTTTGATAGATGGCGGCGGATAAGCCTCGATGGCTTTCAGCATCACCTCATTCAATTCCGAAGTTTTGATTTTTTTGCTGCGGTTTTCATACACTTCAACTGCAGTTTCCAAAGCTTTCAGGATACGTTGTTTCGACAGGGCCGAAATAAACATGATTGGCACATCAACAAACGGCGAAATGCGCTCTTTAATCTGTTTGGTGAATTCGATGGTGCTCGAATTGTCTTTCTCAATCAAATCCCATTTATTGACCAAGATAACTAAGCCTTTTTTGTTGCGGTCGATCAGGTGAAAGATCGAAACATCCTGAGCTTCCATCCCTCGGGTGGCATCCAGAATCAGGATACAAACATCCGAATCTTCAATGGCCCGGATGGAGCGCATGGTCGAGTAAAATTCTACATCTTCCTTTACCTTGGTGCGTTTGCGCAATCCAGCTGTATCAATCAGATAAAAGTCGTGACCAAATTTATTGTATCGGGTATGAATGGCGTCGCGGGTGGTTCCGGCAATATCGGTTACCATGTTTCGGTCGACGCCAATAAGTGCATTGATGAACGATGATTTGCCCACATTTGGACGACCGATGATGGCGAAACGCGGAACGTTTTCTTCGATTTCTTCCGGTTCGTCCTTCGGAAATGTTTCAACAATAGCGTCGAGCAATTCACCTGTTCCACTTCCGGTCATCGACGAAATGCAATAAATTTCACCCAGTCCGAGTGAATAAAACTCGTGCGAATCATTGATCCGAGCGTTGTTATCTACTTTGTTAACGGCAATAAATACGTTTTTCTTCGAGCGGCGCAACACCGAGGCCACTTCTTCATCCATGTCGGTTACTCCGTTTTCAACGTCAACTACAAACAGAATCACGTCGGCTTCTTCGATGGCCAGCATAACCTGTTTCCGGATTTCGCCTTCGAAAATATCTTCTGAATTAACGGCATAGCCGCCGGTGTCGATGATCGAAAAGTCGATCCCGTTCCAAACACCTTTTCCATACTGACGGTCGCGTGTTACTCCTGCTGATTCGTCAACTATGGCTTTTCTTGATTCGGTCATCCGGTTGAAAAGGGTTGATTTCCCTACATTTGGCCGACCTACAATTGCAATAATATTACTCATTTTTGTCTCCTATGTCCTGAAAACAGGATTCTTCTTTATTGATATTCCCGGTTCTATTCATCATGTTGATCCAAATCTAAAACTCATCGATCAACATCTAATCTGCGGCGCATACAGCGGTTATATTTCAATCTTAATTCCCGGATGCGCCTTGTTTTCTGTACTTGCTCATTCATATCCGTCCCATGAATGGGACGGCAAAGGATATTCCTCAATTCCCTTTTTTCTTTTTCCTGAATTTTTATTCCATATCGTAGCCAAAGCCACCCAGCGCGCGGTCTTTGTCGCGCCAGTCTTTGTTCACTTTTACGAACAACTGAAGGAATACTTTCTTCTGAAAGAATTCTTCCATGTCCAGGCGGGCTTCCATCCCAACCCTTTTCAGCGCCTGACCCTGATGTCCGATGATGATTCCTTTCTGGCTGTCTCGGGCCACATGGATAACGCACATCAGGTTCAGTATTTTATCTTCTTCTTTGAATTGCTCCACTTCCACTTCTACCGAATAAGGAACTTCCTTGTCGTAAAACAAAAGAATCTTTTCACGGATGATCTCGCTCACAAAAAAGCGTTCATTACGGTCGGTCATTTCATCTTTCGGGAAATAAGCCGGACCTTCAGGAAGTAATTCCAGAATACGGTCGAATATGGGTGCGGTATTGAATTTTTCGGTGGCTGAAATGGCATACACATCGGCCAGCGGAAGTTTTTCGCGCCAGTAATTGTACAACTCCATTACTTTTTCCTGAGTCGATAAGTCGATCTTGTTAATCAGCACAATCACAGCTGCTTCGGAGCTTTTGATGCGTTCAACATACTCTTCATTCTTTCCGGGCGATTCAATAACGTCAGTCACATACAGAATGATGTCGGCATCAATCAGCGCGGTGTTTACGAACTTCATCATGGTTTCCTGAAGTTTGTAATTCGGCTTCAGGATTCCAGGGGTGTCGGAATAAACTATCTGGAAATCATCGCCATTCACGATTCCTTTGATGCGGTGACGGGTGGTTTGCATTTTCGAGGTAATGATCGATAAACGCTCGCCCACCAATACGTTCATGATGGTCGATTTCCCGACGTTGGGGTTTCCGATGATGTTTACAAATCCGGATTTATGTGCCATTTAATTCTGAATGAAGGTTTTAAAAAATCTGCGCAAAGATAATCAATTAATCCTTTAAACAGCTAAGCCTGTCAAAACGCTGTGAATGAATTAACAAAGGGGCAAAAAAGCTGAAGCCTGATTGAACCATTCAACCAGGCTTCCGATATTTTGAATGCAGAAAAGTTTACTTCCCTTTTCCGCCTAAATATTTATACACTAATCCGGCCAAAGCTGCGCCAACAATTGGTGCCAGAATAAACAGCCAGAGTTGCTCAATGGCCCAGCCACCTACAAATACAGCCTGACTGATGCTTCGGGCAGGGTTTACCGAGGTGTTGGTTACCGGAATGCTTATGAGGTGGATCAACGTTAAGGCCAAACCAATGGCTAGCCCGGCAAATCCGACAGGCGCTTTCTTATCGGTAGCCCCAAGGATTACAATAAGGAACATAAAAGTCATTACAATTTCGCAAACCAAAGCCGCCATCAGGTCGTATTTACCCGGCGAGTGTTCGCCATAGCCGTTGGCTGCAAAGTTGCCAATCGCGCTTCCGTTTCCGGTTGCAATAACATAAAGAACGCCAGCTGCCAGCAAACCCCCTAGAATTTGGGCCGCGATGTAAGGAAATAAGTCTTTTGAACTGAAGCGACCTCCGGCCCACAATCCGATGGATACTGCCGGATTGAGATGTGCCCCGGAAATATGTCCGAGCGAATAGGCAATGGTCAGAACGGTTAATCCAAAGGCCAGCGAAACGCCAACCAAGCCAATACCGACTTCAGGAAATGCCGCAGCTAAAACTGCACTTCCGCAACCTCCCAGTACCAACCAAAAGGTTCCGATAAACTCTGCTACTAATTTTTTCATTTTCGATTTTTTAGTGAAGAGATAAATAACTAATATAGTGAATTATATCCTACTTTTCGAGTATTGTTTTTAGGTTATTCAGCCCGTTTTGTAAATCGGGGGCAAGCATTTTTTCCATATCCATAGCAAGCAGCATCAGGTTCATGGGGTACTTCATTTTGCCATGAAATCCCCATTTTACAGAAGTTGTCGAGTCGTTCGGAGCTGCAAATGTCATGTAGGCAAAGTCGGTTGACTCCATAGGTTCAATGAAATGAATTTCGTAGTCAATCCGGCTACCTTCGTCTATTTTGACAATCTTTTGTTCCCCTTTCCCGGCATCCGGGTTTTCGCTGTCCCAGGCCGAAACAAAACCAACGGTAGCATCTTCTCCCCTGAATTCTGTTTTCATGGCAGGGTCGATTTTGGCCCAAACGCTAAATTGGTTCTGGTTTTTCAGGTATTTCACGTAGTCGAAAACTACTTGTTTCGGTTTATTGATGGTCACTTCGCGTTCAATCGCGTATTTTCCATCGATAAATAGTCCGGTTATTAGCAACAGTGCGATAATCCCAACCAAAACGAGTCCAATGATTTTAAGTGCTTTCATTTGCTGAAGTTTTAAATGTTAATTTATTTCTTGAGAAAGTTTGATTCATACAGGTTTATCCAATTGGTCACTTCCGTCTTTTTTACCAGTTCCCCGATTAAAGTGTACGGAATTGGACTCCCATTTCTAAACCGGATACAGCCTTTCCCCATATTCAGTTTTAATTTACTGTATTTCGGAAATTCAGTGGTGAACCAATCCAGCAAATCGGGACTGGCATAAATGCCCATGTGGTAAAGCGCAATAAAGTTTTTTTGTGCTGCAATATTCAGGAAAGGCAATGGGAGTTTTGGATCGCAGTGGTAACCGCCGGGATAAATGCTGTGTGGAACCACATAGCCTACCATTCCGTAACTCATTTGTTCAACAAAACCTTTGGGCAGGTTTTCGAGAATCGTTTTTCGGAGAAGGACGATTGCTTCTCTCTGTAAGTCGGGAACCTGATTGATGTATTCTTCAACCGATTGTGCGGGTGATTGCATAACGACTGCTTTTGTTTACTGAGTGTTAACAATCTGAAAAGCAGAAAGGTTCAGTAAGCAGATAGCAAGATCGTGTTTGATTTATATGAAATTTTGAATGAGAAAAACTACTCCGTAATCTCCGATTCGTCGAGTTCCTGCAAAGTTTCGTTTAACTTGACCAGATATCGGCCGTACAATTTGTTGAATCCCCAACGAAGTACGAAGAATGAACCTGCAACCATCGGGATGATAATCAGCAAACTTATCCCGACGATCTTCAGCGTTTGGCTTGTAGTCAGGTTTATAATTCCATCGCTTATCGCTTCAGCTTTGAATTTGAGTCCCTGGTAAATTCCCGCAATAAAGCTCACAATGATGTTTATCATGAGGATTACGACAGCCAGATAAAACATCCGCCGATAAGTTTTCAGGGTTTCCTGAATTCCAAGCAACAAGTCTTTTAGCTGAAGATGAATGGAGAAGCTCCGCTTTATTTTGATGTATCGTATTACAAAAAACAAATAAGTGGTAATAATAAGTGCAGTCGAGAAAACATCCAAAGGCTCCAGCCATTTGGGATATTCTACGACTTCGTGAATAATAATTTTTGAAAAATACGCCGACAGGAATAAATAATCAAGAATCAGGTATGTGATGTAGATACCAAGCACACCCATTCCAATCCTCATGTTCCGGTCAATGCGGTCAACCAACGATTGGGTCCGGTTCTTCAATAATTCATGAATCGATTCCTTTCCTAGTCGATGTTTATCCATCTCCTGAGAAGAATATGTATCCCACGCCGATTTTAAATCCTTTAATTCCATCTATTCTTCCGTATTCATTAACAACTTCAATTTTTTCTTGATACGGTTCATCTTTACCCTGACATAATTTTGGGTAATGCCCGTAATATCAGCTATCTCTTCATATTTTTTGTCTTCAAGAAACAACAGAATAATTGACTTTTCAATTCCGGTTAGCTGAGCCACGGCCATGTTCAGCATTCTGATCTGTTCTTCAGTCCGGGTGTCGTACATTTCCTCGACCAATTGCATGTTTTCGTAAGAAATGCCTGTTTTGTCGGGCTGCCGCTTGTCCTTTTTAAAGCTAGTAATAGCAGTATTTAAGGCCACGCGATACATCCATGTTGAAAATTTGGACTCGCTACGAAACGACGGATACGATTTCCACAATTGCACCAATATCTCCTGAAATAAGTCACGGCGGTCTTCTTCCAAATCGCAATAGATGGAACAAACCTTGTGAATGATTCCCTGATTCTCGGTGATTATTTGTAAAAACTCCTTTTCCAACGTGTAGCTATTAGTCTGCGAAAGTGAATTTCATTACATTAACTCATCTTCAAAAAATTAATTTCCTGAGGAGTCAGGAAACGGTAGCGACCGCGGGGCAAGTCTTTTTTTGTCAGTCCGGCAAACATCACCCGGTCAAGCTTTTCAACATTATAGCCCAAGTGATTAAAAATACGGCGGACAATGCGGTTTTTTCCTGAATGAATTTCGATTCCCACCTGACGGGCATCGGTTGCGTCAATCATCTGGATATCGTCGGCGGCAATAAATCCATCTTCAAGTTCAATTCCTATCCTGATTTTTTCAAGATCTTCCGGAAGGAAATCCTGATCGAGCTGAACATGGTAAACTTTTTTCTTCTCGTAACTCGGATGAGTCAGCTTTTTGGCCAATTCGCCATCGTTGGTAAACAGCAGAACTCCTGTTGTTTGCATATCGAGCCGTCCGACCGGATAGATGCGTTCGGTGCAGGCATTCTGAATCAATTGCATCACGGTTCTTTCTGCATGCGGGTCGTCGAGCGTAGTTACGAATCCACGAGGTTTATTAAGAAGCAGATAGACTTTTTTCTCCGGATTTAGCCTGTTTCCATCAATGCGGACATCGTCGTCGAGCGAAACTTTACGCCCGAGCTCGGTAACTACTTCTCCGTTAATGGTAATTAATCCATCAGCAATGATTTTGTCGGCTTCGCGTCGCGAACACACACCCGAATTCGAAATGTATTTGTTCAGGCGAATTAACCCGTCACCGGCAGGTTCGGCTAACGGTTGCTCCTTCTTTTTCAGGACTATTTTCTTTTTTGAAAACTCTTTCAATGGTCAAATTCTTATGTGAGATTAAATTATTCAGGAGACTATTGAAATGTAGCATCCCTGAATTTGAGGCAAATGTCGTAAAATTTAGCGAAGATTTGGCTAATGTCCTTCCTCAGTGTAGATTTTATACTGCTCTTTAATGATGTTGCGGACATCGTATTCGTTGGTCATTTGGCTGAGTAATCCCTTGCTGTTGATGTAGATCATGAAATTATCAGCCTGGGCATTGTTCAATCCGGTTAATTGCATAACCAGTTCTTTGTTGTAATACTGAGAGATCACTTCCCACTGCTTCTCAGAAACAATGGCCTTTCGGGTTTCACGTTTTTCGCGCTCGCTTTTGCTCAGGTGATATTGCAGAAAACTGACCGGAGTAAATAATGCCGCAATCACGGGTGGTTTAGTATTGTATGCATCGCCTCGTAGTTCCGGAGCAATATCATTCTTTTTAGCAACCGGAACACCGTCGAGGTTAACCTTTTTTTGTTGTCCGGATACGTTTACTTCAGGAAGTGCAAAACGAATGGGTTTGGCATAAATAATTAAAACATTCATTTCGTTGTATTTTGCGGGAACGTGTGCTATGCTTTTCGAAAACCCAAGGGATGAAATCGAAAGGCTGTCAATGTTTAACATGTCCATCATAAATCGGCCCTGTAAATCGGTGCTTATGGTTACATGAGTTCTCAGGTTTATCACGATGGCATTGGGTACAGGCATTTCGTCTTCCAGGTTCAGTACTTGTCCTTTGAGCCTGATGGGCATCGGATCGATATCTTCAATTGACTGTGAGAAAACAGTAACACTGAGAAAAAGGAATAAGAAAAGGAAAGCAATAGAGTGTACAACTGTCGAAAAATACAGAAATGCTCTTTCAGACCGGGAAAACCAATAACCCGGT
This sequence comes from Bacteroidota bacterium, assembly GCA_023251455.1. Classification (GTDB taxonomy): domain Bacteria; phylum Bacteroidota; class Bacteroidia; order Bacteroidales; family Prolixibacteraceae; genus Aquipluma. The sequence goes on along the minus strand of JAHEYT010000028.1, from coordinate 100,740 downwards.
AAATTCTTCTGGTAGCACCTGTATGGTGAGTACATTTGTATAAATTGTTTCATGACTGCTTGGCTTTGTTACAAAAGTATAAAAATCCTGTTCAGAACCTGATTGTTGGAAACTGGTTAATGTCCTGCTTTTCTGTACAAACTAAATTGTTCCAGTATAATAAAACTTGCATCTTCTTTTGTTGTCATTTTATTGAATAATCGCTTGCTATTCATAAACATCATCAGATTATCAGCCTCAGTTGCGTTCAATCCGGTTAACTCCCTCACCAGTTCTATATTATAGATTTTCGAAACCAGGGTCCAATGCTTGTCTGCTTTCGTGGCATTCCTGAATTTACGGCCAGGCTGTTCTTTGCCGTATAAAGGGATTTTTAAAAGGCTGATTTGGTTTTGATAGGCTTTTTCTTCTGCTGGTTTTTCCCGCATGAACTCATTTCGAAAATAGGGGGAAACATCGATTTTTTCGACTTTCAGAATTGGTTTTTGGTAATTTCCGTTGATATTTACATCAGGTAAAAGATACCGAAATGTGTTGGCATAAATAATCAAAACGTTTGAATTACTGTAATTTGAAGGAATTGAAATGGTTTGCTTGCTGTATCCGAGAGCACTTATTTCAAGGCTGTCAGTATTCACGGCATTGATCCTGAACTGTCCAGTCAGATCGGCTGTCACCGTTTCTTTTGTTCGTTGGTTAGAAATAATCGCATTAGCTACAGGCGTTTCATCTTCCATATTAAGAATCTGACCCATAAGCAACTTCGGAGAATTTTCATCTGCCTTTTGTGCGAAAATAGGTGAACCATTGATAATTAGAAGCAATGAGAAAACGAATAGACAAACCTTTTCCTGAGTAAATTGGCTCAAAAACGCCATTGAAGAGTGCTGATGACAAACAGCTGTTTTGTTGTTATTTCTCACTCGAAGGTTGATTAGAAACATATTGGGTTCAAGGCTTTGAGACAAAATTAAGCAATTGCAAATGACTATTTGTCGGAACTAACAATCGTTAACTGTATTTAACAGACTTATACATCTATAAAAATGGTAAAGGCAAAAGGGAAATTCAATAGGTTTATTTAACTTTAATCAATAAATTCCTGAACGATTATCACTAACATCATTCATTATGAAAAGAACATCTGGGAAACGAATACTTTGGACTGTACTGACCATCCTCATTGTTGGTCTGGCTTATGGCGTTTACTATATCAATTCTATGTTGCCAATCATTACCGGCTACCCGGCCAAATATCTGTGTTCGGCTGTTTTTGTTTCAGGACGCGAACAGTCCGAAGTTGAAGCGATGGATCTTCACTTTTCATTCATCAAATACACCAGGAGCATCGTAGATTTTCAGGATTCGAGCGTAACCAGCTCCTTTTTATGGGGAAAATCGAAAGCGATTTACCGAAAAGGCTTTGGCGCTACTTTGCTGCGTGGCTTCAGTGAAGCTGACCTTCGAAAAATTAAGTTTCCTCAAATTAATAATGCAACTTACAATCAGGATACGATAAAGTGGCCAATGGGAAACCTGATGCCTGACACGATTACCAATATCGACACCCTAAAACTTACGGAAATTACAGAGAAATTGATGGATGAAGACGGGTACAATGGTCATGCATTTGCTTTTATGGTTGTGCATAAAGGAATTCCGGTCGTTGAAGCCTATCAGCCACAGTTCAATGCCAAAACCCGCTTCCTGAGCTGGTCGATGGCAAAGAGTTTCACAAACACGCTGGCAGGGATCATGGTAAAGGATGGAAAATGGGACATTAATCAACCCATAAATATTCCGGAATGGCAAACTGATGACCGAAAAAAAATCACGGTTAACAACTTGATGCAAATGCAGAGTGGACTGAGATGGAACGAAGATTACGGTAATCGCTCGGACGTAACCCAAATGCTTTATTGTGAAGGCGATTTTGCAAAGTTTACATACGATCAGCCTTCTTCATTTCCGGCCGGAAGTCATTGGTATTATTCGTCAGGTTCTGTTAATTTGGTTAATTCCCTGATGCGTAAAACGATTGGGAACGACAATGATTATTACAGCTTTGCCCAAACGAAGCTTTTTAATAAAATTGGAATGCCTGATGCCGTTTTTGAGGTGGACGCCTCCGGAACTCAGGTTGGTTCGTCTTACATTTACTCAACGGCACGCGATTATGCGCGTTTCGGGATGCTGTATCTTCAGGATGGAGTTTTTAACGATGAACGGATTTTGCCTGAAGGTTGGGTCAAATACACCACTACTCCAGCTTCTGACAGCAATGGAGAATACGGATCGCTTTTTTGGTTGAATGCTTCGAAATATTATCCAGCTGCTCCTGAAGATATGTATTCGTGTAACGGGCACGATGGCCAGCAAATATTTATTATTCCATCAAAAGAATTAATTATTGTGCTACTAGGGTATTCCCCGAAACCTGACCGGATGATGAAATTTAATGAATTATTGGGTGATGTGCTGAGCGTGATCCATTAGTTTAAAAAACAAGTAAGGGCTTCACTCAAGTGAAACCCTTACTAAATATGAATATCCAAAACAGTTACTTCAGATTTTTAACCCGTTCCATGGCCTCCAAAACATTGTCGCGGTCGGCGAATGCTGAAAAGCGGAAATAGCCTTCTCCTGATGGTCCAAAGCCTGAACCGGGAGTTCCAACCACATTGGCTACATTCAGAAGTTTATCGAAGAAATCCCACGATTTCATGTTGTCGGGAGTTTTTACCCAAACGTATGGAGCATTAACCCCGCCAAACACAGTGAAGCCTGTTTCTTTCAGGCTTTCGCGCATGATGCGGGCGTTTTCGAGGTAATAATTGATCACTTCTTTCACCTGCTTTTTACCTTCTTCGGTATAAATAGCGGCGGCTGCTTTCTGCACCGGATACGATACTCCGTTGAACTTGGTCGTGTGGCGGCGGTTCCACAGCGGTTTTACCGGATGTGCTTTCCCTTTGCTGTCGTATGCTTTTAATTCTGAAGGAATTACCGTGAAAGCACAGCGCGTTCCGGTGAACCCGGCGGTTTTCGAGAAGCTGCGGAATTCCAGGGCTACTTCTTTGGCGCCTTCGATTTCGAAAATCGAATGAGGAATAGAATCGTCGGTGATGAAAGCCTCGTAAGCCGCATCATACAGAATGACACATTTGTTCGCACGGGCATAATTCACCCATTTGGTCAGTTCTTCTTTCGAAGCCACTGTTCCGGTCGGGTTATTCGGAAAACAAAGGAAAATTAAGTCGGGGCGTTCGGTTGGCAATTCAGGAATAAAACCGTTTGCTTCGTTGCAAGGCATGTAAATAATTCCTTCGAAATAACCGTTCGTCTGAATTTCGCCGGTTTTGCCCGACATTACTGTAGTATCTGCATAAACCGGATAAACAGGGTCGCAAATGGCGATTTTATTTCCGGCGCCAAATACTTCCTGAATGTTTCCGGTGTCGCATTTTGACCCGTCAGAAACAAAAATATCGTCAGCCGAAATGTCAACTCCACGACTTTGGTAATCGTTTAATGCGATGGCTTCGCGTAAGAAATCGTAGCCCTGCTCCGGGCCGTAACCTTTGAAGGTTTCTGCGTTGGCCATGTCTTCAACACCTTCATGGAAAGCAGCTACCACAGCCGGAACCAGCGGTTGGGTTACATCGCCAATACCCATTCGGATCACTTTTTTATCCGGATTGGCTTCTGCAAATTCGCGAACTCTTCTTCCAATTTCGGGGAACAAATAACCAGCCTGAAGTTTCAGGTAATTTTCATTAATTAATGCCATTGTATGTTATTTTTAAAATGATTTTTCGCTTGAAGTTTTTCTTTTCAGAAAGCCCAAAGTTACAAAAAAACAAAACCTGACAGTCGTTTCGTTTTGCGGTGTTGTTTAAAATGACTGAACTCATCCGATTTGTTAATCTTCTGCAAACATTTGTTCAGTATTTTGTTTTACATCTTAAACAAAAGTATTCAGATTGGGTTAGATAGGTAGACCAAATTAATAAATCATGATCAGATTCAAATCGCATTCGGGCATTTATTCGCTGGAAGTCACTCAATTTCTGAAAATCCCGTTGTCTGAAGCCTGGGACTTTTTTTCGTCGCCAGGCAATTTAGCGAAAATTACTCCTGAACACATGGGTTTTGAGATTACTTCAGGAACTCCCGCGAAAATGTACACCGGACAAATCATCACTTACAAAGTGTCGCCTTTCCCTGGAGTAAAAACGAACTGGGTAACAGAAATCACACATGTTTCTGAAGGTTCATTCTTTGTGGATGAACAGCGTTTTGGCCCATACCGGATGTGGCATCACGAGCATCATTTCGAAGTTCAGAACGACGGAGTTTTAATGACAGATCGGGTTTCGTACAAATTGCCTCTTGGCTTTCTGGGAAGGATTGCACATTCGCTCTTAGTGAAAAACCAGTTAAAACAAATTTTTGGATACCGGGAAATCTTTTTGGAAAGGGAGTTTGGGAAGCATTCGGCCTAGTTTTGTTCTGAAGACTGATAATAAATTTTTTCTTTATTGGTGATGCCCCAGAATTTAAGCATGTGTGTATTATTCTTTGAAAATTTCGGATCACTTATTGGTTCCCAGGACATTATATTGCATGTGGCTGGTAGCTTTGTAACTTCGTAGGGCGAATTGGCCAGAATTTCCAGACACTTTCTTTCGCTGTGGTATTCTTCAGTTTCTATCCGGTCAGAATTCATGTAAATTGCAAAAAATATAAAAAGTCCAACCAGGTACACATTTAGGTTTCGGCTTGTCATGTGTTGGAGCAAAAAGAAAGTTGATATTCCATAGAAAAACAATAATGCGATAGTGATCGGAATAAACGTGTCGTATCTCAGAATGTTTGGACGATAAGGCCGATAGCCTCCCAAAGGCAGCAATAATAAATAAACAGCAGCAAAAATTCCGATCCACTTTAATGAATCAACAATTTTCATCCCTTCAGGAGAACTGATATGTCTTTTAATCAGATAGATATTTACACCAATGATAATCAGAAGTAAAGGAACCCCAAGCGATTGACTGACCTGATAGAAGATTCCAAGAGGAAGTTTTAGATATCGGTCTAAAATGGGAATGGTTTCGCTGGTGTAATTTGAATCGAACCTCCCGAGGAACAGGGAATACAAACTAACCAAGCAAATTGGAGCCAAGATAATGAAGATATGAGAAGGGATTTTCTGTAATGCGGAAATCATACTTTGAACCGAAAGGGATTTGTTTGGATAACCATAATTCCGCAAATAATGGACGCTAATTATTCCGGTTAAAATGAGTGCGATTCCCGGAATGAGTGGCCCACTCAGCGGTAAAATTATTGCAGGAATAAACAAAAAGACTGATTTTAAAAGTCTTGGGTTTTTAATTTCATGACAAAAAAAGATCCGGTACAATGGCATTAGGTAAAGCATCAGCAAAACTACAGGAAGAGCATAGAAAAAGGTATAGGTAGTTGCTCTGTCATTGATACCCATGTGCCCCCAATATCCGTTGGCCTGAATAAATGGAACAATAAGAGCTGCAACAATCAGAAATTTTTTATCCAGTATATTTTTTGTTCCTGAGATTAAAGCCGACAGAATAAAAATGAAAAGGATGTGGATAAAAATCTTGATCAGTGCACATGAAAGATAAACTGATGTAATCGGATCGGTCATATTTTGCATCCAGATAGGAACTTTCTGCATATATTCTTTGAAGAAAAAATGAGCAAAGAACCGGTTGGGATTGACATGTTTTTCACCAGAAATCAGCATCTGAAATCCAAACGGATCGTTAAGAACTTGTTGGACATCGACGGAAGGAACTACTCCGGCGGTAAGGTCACCATCAATCGGAATGTAGTAATACTCAAAGAATGAGTAAGTCAAATCCCCCAACAGGAAGATCACCAGAATAACGATCAGTAGTTTTGCTTTATTCATTAAAGTTGAAAAGGTTTGGCAAAATACAAAACTGTTGTGAGAAACAGAGTTAATCGGGGGGAAAGATAGGTCTGTCAGTTATGACTAAATTATAAATAGCTGAGCAGTTGTAGTATTTAGAAAATGTCAAGCCATTAATGGGAGATCAAAATTATATTCGTTTTGATTATCGTAAACCCAGATTATGCAATAGAATTTTCTAAGGCTTAATCTGGGTTTATGTAATCTGGTTATAAGAAATCAACAATCCACTTTCAACAAACCGCGTTTATCCATATCTGTAATTACCGAATCAATGAATTTTTCTGCTGCAATATTTTTTCCCACCTTTTTACCTATTACGATGAATTTGTCAACAGTGAATCCGACAATTGGACCCGAGATATTTCGGGCAAACCATGATTTTTTTCTGATCCTTTGAATTACTGGATTAGCCGATTTACTTGGACCTCCTGGCGCGTTGCCTTTTGCAATGTTATTTATAACTACCTCAAACCGTTTTTGCAATTTATCTTCCAGGGCTATCAAGTATTTTAAGCTAATGGAAGGATACTGAAATTCGGCTTCGACCTCCGGTTTTATGATGCTTTTTTGATCAGCTGAGATACGAATGTCCGGAATCAAGGGCAGTAAGTCAGTTGTTTCAGGCATGAAAAACCGGATGGAATCGGTTCCTAAATCTTCATATCCAAATTGTATGATCGGATTGTTGGCCGATTGGGAAACACAAAAATATTGCTGGATGAACCGCTGACAATTCCTTCGGCCAAGCATAAAATCATGAACCCGGAAGTCGCGGTTGAAAAAGCCACCAAAACCGCCAAGGGCGCCACAAGCAATGCTTTCTTTTTGAGTTATACCGCCACTTGTCCGAATTGGTGCGATCATAAATCTGGAATAATCGAAGTCATCGTAAGCCTTTTCGAGTAAGTCAGATTTTACCATTAATTGCTGGCGCATGGCTCCCAAAAGTTGTGTTGATGCAAATTTTATGGCCTGAAGATCGAAGTAATCAGTTGGAGATTCATCATAGTTTGGGAAAGGGTCGATCATCAGGATGGTTGTGTCAAAAGTAGACGCACTTTTTGCGGGCTCATAAGCTTTTGCAGTTGCCAAATCTTTTTCTTTTTCTATTTCAGCCTTTCTTCGGTTCATTAAAAGAGTCTCGGTTAAATCGTAAGGCTCGTTGTTAATTACTCCCCCGTCGACACAAACCGTGTTGTAATCTTTTGTTGGATCAACAAGATTGCTCTTTCCGTGTGTGATTTTAAGCAACGGATTGTCGTTAATGTATTTGGCTTCGCGAACAAGTACCCGAGGTGATAAACCAACCGGAAATGCACCGGTAGAAATGGCCGCGTCGATAAGTAGTTTTCGGTTTAATCCTCCGGATGTTGAGAAATGAATTGGGATTTTCCCATCATTATTATATGTTCCGAGTGGGTTTAGCTGAAAATGAACAAGATCCTTATGCATGGTCATCCGATCCTCGCGTGGCCCCAACGCAGTGATAAACTGTAGTTTGTAATTGAATCCACGAAGATTGGTAATGGTGGTAAACAATTCCAGATTGTCAGCAAAATACTGCCTTTTGGTTTTGGGGTCATTTACAATACTGTCCAGAGTGCGTCGGGCAATTTTTTCGATGAACAACGAATTGAAGATTGAACGAACTTCCTTTTCAGGATTAATTGACTCAGAACCAACAATGTCGTCAGTGCTGAGCATTTGATTCATCATATCGTTCTTTTCATCCTCGGTTAAGTTAACCCACGAGTCGAAAAGCGGATTCTCGTTAGTAACTCCGGATAAATAGTTCTGCTGAGTTACGTGTGGAAAATCTTTTTGAACTGCTGCGGTTGTTATAACGGCAGTCATTCCACCTGCTGATGCGCCGCTAAGAACTTCAATAAGCACATTGTGTTTGGGAACACCAGGCAAGTTCAGGTCCTTTGCTTTTTGCCAATTTTCGAGTGCTTCGAGTAAATAGTCCATTACTCCGGCAGTGTAGGCTCCGGCAGATACTGCCCCGGCCATGGAAATACCAATTCTGAAAGTTTTTTGATCAGTCATAATTATAGAATTAATTTAAAGTATTCATCATCTAAAGGGTAGACGTTGTCTAAAATAAATCCGGACGAATAATTATTATGTCAGTTAATAAGATTATTTGCGATGACTATGGAAAGTTCACTTCTGGTTCACCTAAAGTTAAGGAAAAAGTTTAAATAAATATCAACGAAATTTTTCAGCGGAAGAAAGGGGCTTAAATAAATTCAGCCCACAGGTCTCTCCATGGGCTGAATTTTCAGAAGGTATTGTTGCAGAATATTAATGCAGTATAAGCTAATTCATTGAGTCGGTAGAATCGTGATTGTCATTAAACGTTCAGTTTAAAGCATACCAACTTCTGCAAATAGCGCAGGTACAATTTGCCATTGGCTACAACAGGAACCGTCCATGCTGGATTTTTTACGCCCTCAATAGCAGATTTAATCTTGCCAATCTGTTTAAACCCTGTAGGATCAGGCTTTACCAGAAATAAGTTTCCTTTAATGTCAAGACAAATCAAATGACCATCAACAAAGGTTGTTGTTCCCTGACCAATGTCATTAGTGCTCCACATTTCTTTACCGGTTGACAATTCGATGCATTTAAACTGTCCGTTATTTCTGGAACTTTCGCCTGAATAGCCATAAATGTAGCCATCAATCAGGATCGGATCGGAATGCTGGGCCTCCATGACATTGCTTTTCCACAGGACAGTATATCCGCTTTGGGTAATTTTAAGAGCTTCACAACCCATTTTATAGCCCGAAGTATGGAAGACAATATCGTTGGAAACAATCGGTGTAGTTGCATTGACATTATATTCTGTTGGCCAGGGAGCAGTCCATAACGGTTTCCCGTCGGAAGGATTCAGGCAGGAAAGCCCTGTTCCGTGGTAGATCAGAAGTTTCACTTCATTCTCAATATTCATGGTAATTGCAGCTGCATAACCTGCTTCACCTTCCATCGATTTCCAGAGCAGATCGCCTGTTGTTTTGTCGTAGGCAATAACCAATGCTTTTCCACCTCCCTGAACAATGACCATATTTTCGAAAATAAGTGGTGTGGTTGAAAAGCCCCATTGAGGCTCCGATCCTCCGGCATCTTTTACATTTTTATGCCAAAGAAGTTTTCCGTCTTCCAGCTGCCAACATACCAAATCGCCACTGCGACCAAAAGTATAAACCCGATTTTCGTTAATAAAAGGTGTCGCTCTAGAACCTGGTCCGTGGCTGCTTCCTGCTTCGGCTTCGTAGGATCCTTTCCATATCAGTTCGCCGGTATCAGCATTTATGCAAAAGACCAAATCATTCTTTTCGTCCCGGCCTGGAATAATCAACCGGTTTCCCTGAACGACTGCTGCGGCCCAGGAAGCGGTGCCATTATCCTGACAGAGGTAGTTTACATCCCAGATTTTTTGCAACCCTTTCGACCAATCGGTCTGTATTCCAATGTTTGTGCTTTTCCCTTCGAAGTTTTCACCTCTCCAGTTTGTCCAATCAGCAATTCCGGTATTAACTGGGGGTGTTGGTGACATTGGTTGAGGAATGCCCTCTTGTTTTCCTACTATTTGCTCGCTTCCCATGACTGATTGATAGATCTGATATGCGAAATAAGCTCCGGATGCTAATACGATTGCAATAATTACGAGAATGATTTTTACAGATCGTTTCATGGAGTTAGCTTTTAATGGTTTAAGTTGTAAAAGTAAGGAATTATGTATTTAAAAGAAAAGATCGTTGAATACTTAACAAATAGTTTTCACGAGAATAAAATGTGAATAAAATGCTTCGAAACATCTTATAGTGCAAAATGTGGTGCAAATAAAAAAGACTCACAGATAGTGATGTCTGTAAGTCTTCATTTTACTGTGAGCGAGAAACGGGGGTCGAACCCGCGACCCTCAGCTTGGGAAGCTGATGCTCTACCACTGAGCTACTCTCGCATTTTGGACGTCCAAAAATAATAAAACTATACTATCTGTGTTTAGGTTTCGGGAATATAATTTCTACAGAATTCAAGTATTTGCGTCCTTCAAAATCAACCGAATCTGCGTGTTTCGTAGCGTAATTAGCTTTTTTATAGCATTCTGTTGCGATTTGTAATTGGATAAAAATATAAATTCATGAAAAATACCACGGTAAAAAACGAATAATTGATAGGCTATTTTACCAACAAATGGCATTGTAATGAGTGCCATTGATGCAATCGGAACTGAGTCGACCAACTTAAAAATCAGGAAAGCGGCTATTAGGTAAAACAGTGGAAAAGCTACCAATCCAACCACAAAGTTGAAAGTGCTCAGAAATGTAATGTTCTTTACTTTCCGGTGAAGTATCGTTCGTGGTATAATGAATGGAATGGCGTTGAACGCAAAGCCAAACGCAAAAAGTGGGAGAGTGCACACGGCTCCAATAAGCTTGATAAAAATGAAGCTCCATTTTGCTTTCTCGGCCAATACAATTTGCTCATCTGTTAAATTTTCAATCTCCAGAGCTTTGAAATAGTTGGTTATTCCTTCAATTAGCTTTTCAAACCTATCAGGATGGGAGTTTTCAATTTGTTCGACTTTGCTAACCAAGTCTTTCTTTGCAGCGAGAAGCTGGAGACTTGGATGGTTGTTAAAAATGCGGGTTTGGCAATATGCTTCACTTGCCAGTTGGCAAATCTGTTCATATTCCGGATAATGTGTTTTGCTGTTGATCTGAAGCGTCAAAGGGGAAAGCCGGTTGTAAATTTCATCGCGCAGGCTTATCATGGCTTTTTGCGGATTATCAGAATATTCGAATTTGTATTTGTCAACCGAAATGGGTTCGCCATATTCCACGATTAGTGCGCGGTTAAATTTCCAGTAATGGCTGTAATATATTCCAACCGGGACAATTTGCAGGTTGAGCTGGAAGTTGTTTTTCGCTTCGGCTTCGAGTGCAATACGTGGAATGGCTTTTTTGTGCGGCAACATTTGTCGCTTCCCGGAATGGGCTGCTTCAGGAAATAGGGCAACCGATTGTTTGTTCTCAAGAAGATGAATGACTTGGGCAAAAATATCTTCGTTGTTCGACAGATTATCTTTCCCGTCGCGGATACGATAAACAGGTAATAATTTTAAGTATTTCAGGATTGAACTGACTGTTTTTGACCGGAAGATATCGGCTCTTGCCAACCAAACCGATTGGTGTGAATTGGTGCAAGCCAATGCCAGCGGGTCCATCAGCGCATTCTGATGGTTGGGTGCAAAAATGATTGGTTTCCCTTTTGGAATCAGATGCCGGCCAGTTACCACTATCTTTTGGTGTGTCAGCCAGAAGCCAAACCGCACATAAGTTCTGATTATTTCGTATCCGAATGACCTGTATCCCATATTAGGCGAAAACAGGTTTCCTGGACCAGTAGAATGCGATGGTTAATCCACTAATGATATGCCAGATTCCCCACCAGGCAGCAATGATGGCCATGCCACCCAGTTCCATTTCAGGAGGAAAAATTTTGGGATTAAACATGAGCGCAAGCGCTAAGCCTGAATTCTGAATGCCCGTTTCAATCGCAATCGTGCGTTGATCGGTGCTTGGGAGTTTCATTAATTTGCTGAAAAAATATCCGGTTGACAATGCAAGTCCGTTGTGCAGCAATACAATGAAAAATACCAAATGAACGTAGCTTGTGAACTGTGAGAAATTGGCCGAGAGCATAGCAATAACCATCAGTATGAAAAAAAGTAAGGATCCTCTGTTGAATGGCTTTTTAATTTTTTCAGTCAGCTTCGGGAATTTATTTGCCACAAATAGTCCGATAATTACTGGAATCCCCAGCAATATAAATACAGTCTGAAACATCTGGTATTTGTCAATTTCCAAGGGTCTGAGTAAGGCTTCAGCTCCGTGGGTATTGTAGAAATTGATGTATAAATTCCCCCAAAGGGCAAAGTTGAACGGAGTAAAAAAGATGGCAGCCGAAGTTGAGGCGGCTGTCAGGGAAACCGAAAGGGCAACATTGCCCCGCGCCATCGAACTGATGAAATTCGAAATGTTTCCTCCCGGACAGGCTGCAACTAAAATCATTCCCAAAGCAACTGTTGGTGTTGGATTCAGCAACAAAACCAATAAAAAGGTAAATGCCGGTAACAAAAATGTCTGGCTGATGAACCCCATAATAAATGATTTGGGATTATTTAGGATGTCGCGAAAGTGTTCAGCTTTGATGTAGAGCGCAACACCAAACATGATAAAAGCAAGGGCAATATTTAGAAAAACCAGTCCTGAGGAAGAAAAATTCAGGCGGACATGGTCAAGAACTTCAAGTGAATTGTTCATAAAAGTCTCACGATTAGAAAAGTTAGAGACCTTAAAAGTAAAAAACTATGGACGATCCCAAAGCGGTCGTCCATAGTTTTTTAAAAAAGCTAATATTTTTGAATTAGAAACCCATCAAATTCATAATCTTTTTGGCAATATCCGTATTTTCCATGATTCCGGTAAAATTTTCGGCTCCAGGGCCGTATGCAAATACTGGAACCATTACTGAAGTGTGGTCGGCTGTAGGAAATGCTCCCTTTACCATGCCAGTTTTCATGTCGCCACCTGTTAATGCCATTCCTCCGGTTTCATGATCGGCAGTTACAATAATCAACGTTTCACCGTCGTTAGCTGCAAATTCGAGTGCTTTACCTATGGTTTGGTCAAAATCCAGCACTTCATTCACAACATAGATTGTGTTGTTTGCGTGTCCTCCCCAGTCAATTTGCGAACCTTCAATCATGATAAAAAATCCTTTTTTATTCTGATCGAGAATATTTAAAGCAGTTTGGGTCGACAAAGGCAGGCTCATTTTTCGTTTCGGATAAACTTCATTGTGTTCGTCAGCAGTCAGTCCGGCCAATTTTCCACTTTTCACTTTAGCGATATCGTTCATGTCGCGCAAAACCTGGTAGCCGTTTGCCTCGAGATCTTTGGTCAGGTCGCGGCCATCTTTGCGCACGGCAAAATGTTTATACCCGCCGCCGATAAACACGTCGATGTCTGTTTTCAGGAAGTCGGCAGCAATGTCTTCGTAACTTCCACGGCTGCCCTGATGGGCAATGTACGATGCCGGTGTGGCATGTGTAATTGCCGAAGTTGAAACCAGTCCGGTGGCCAGTCCTTTTTCTTCGGCCATTTCCAGTATGGTTTTAATGGCAACAGTGTCGGTATTTACACCAATTGCTCCGTTATACGTTTTTTGTCCGGTCGAAAGAGCAGTTCCTCCGGCAGCAGAGTCGGTAATGTAGTTGTTTGTCGACTGTGTTTTCGAAAAACCTATCTGTTTGAAATTGTCAAGGAAAAGATGTCCGCCATTGGCAGTCAATCCGGCAAAAACTGCGGTGGTTCCCATGCCGTCGCCAATCATCATGATTACATTCTTTGGTTTTTTCGCTTTAAACTTTTGCGGAAAGGTTTTTACCTCGTACGCTTTGCCTCCCGTATAAGTTTTGGTCGAATCGGCTTTCGAAACTGTTTTGTAGTTCTCCTGACTGAAAAGCTGCTGAGAAATGATGAGCAGCGACAAGGCAATCAATGTTTTTAATTTCATGGATATTGGTTTATTGGTGTTGGATTTGGTTTTTATTGCAGATTAATTAATCCGAATTTTAAATTCGTGATAAAAGTAAAAGAATATGAAGAATGTTCGATTTCAAAACCGTTAAAATTCTGCCCTGTTTGTAAGTAATCTTGATGGCAGGCTATATGGCGAAGTGGAAAAAAGTCAATAGTCAATGGGAAATCGTTTCTAGACAACTTTCCGAATGACTAATGCCCTTTCCTTTTTTCTGTATTGTCCCATTCCTCACGGTCAAACTCTTCGTTGATGGCATAATCAATCCGGGTATCGCCAAAAACATCCTTCAGTATATTTAATGTTCTGAAATTGATAATGATTTCTTCGGCCTTTTTATAGGTCAAGTGGGCAATTCGTGAATATTTGCTGACTGAAATCTTCTCGTTATTAGCCAGGTAATCGAGTAGCATTTTTTCGTCATCCGAATAATTGATCAGGATTCCGTCCGTGCTTTTCTGTCGCTTCCAAACTTCAATCATGATTTTATTGGCCAGGCGGTTCTCGTCGTCTTTCCTGAAGTAGACCCACCATTTGCCTTCGTCGTCGCAAGCAAAATGAGGTTTTTCTGTACTTGGCTCGATGATGACTTCCAGTACAGTTTTACCCTCAACAAAGTGTTGGCGGGTTGTGAAATCAACAGGTGGCTTCGAGTACATTTTTGCCGCCGATTCAACCATGTAATATTCTTCTTCTGAACGAACACCTGCAATCCGGCCATTATCTTTCACGCCAATCAGCAACCGGCCACCATCGGTATTGGCAAATGCCACCAATGACCTGGCGATCTTTCGTGAATCGCTGATGCAGTATTTAAAATCCTGGGTTTGGTGCTCACCTTGTTGGATGAGCCTTGTAATATAGCTGTTCATAATTGTGCATGGTAGAGACGCACGATCGTGCGTCTCTACAAAATGGTTATACATCTATCCCAAAGAAAATCCTGACAACGTATCCCAATCCGAACGAGATTAAGCCAACCACGGTACTCAGAACCACCATTTCGGTAAATCGTTTCCGGAAAGGTTGGTCGTTGGCCACCGAGATGTAATAAGTAAAAAGGAAAACTATCAGGATTGAATCGAACAAGGCCACCAGTAAAGCAATGAAGACTGACGTAAAAATCAGGAAAGGCGCTACCAGAAAGATTACTGCAATAACATAGGCTATTCCGGTAAAGACAGCAGATTTAATGGCCAGATCATCTTTGCCTTCAGCTTTATTCGATAAATATTCTGACGATGACATCGACAGCGCACCTGCGATACCGGTAATGATTCCGGCCAATGCAACCAGTTTGGTGTTTTGAAGCGCAAAAGTTAAGCCGGCCAATGTTCCCAAAATTTCTACCAGTGCATCGTTTAGTCCAAGAACAATTGAGCCCATATATTTCAGGTGTTCTTCCTGGATGAGACCAAGCAATTCTTTTTCATGCTGATTTTCATCTTCGGCTACCTCAAGAGCTTCAGGTACTTCAGTGGCAATCAGCGCGTAATTGATTTGCGCCTTTTCTTCGCCTTTTTCCATCAGTTTCAGGCCAAACGTCAGCCCGAAAATCCGGGAGATCCAGTAATATTTTTTGATTTCCCAGTAACTTGGCGAAACTTCTTTGTTGGTATAAGCTCCCCACAATTTGTAATGTTTCAGTTCGTCGGCAGCGATCTGTCGCAGTACTTTTTGGTTGTCGGCATCTTTCGACTGATCGGCTAATTTATTGTAGATGTGATATTCTGTTATTTCTTCACGCTGAGCGAAAATCAGCTGTTGGCGTATTTCCTGCGAAATTGGTTTTTTTATCATGACGTTTGTTGATTGAAGGACTTATTTACTGAAGTATTGAAGCTAACTGTTGCGGGTTGCGAGATACGGGATGCGGGTTGAAAACTCGTAACCCGAAACTTGCAACTCGTTCACTTCATCCACTCATACATTTGGTAATGCTCGGCTGTCATTCCCAGATGTTCGTAAACTCCATGTGCCGAAGTATTTGTTTTATCGGCGTAAAGTCTGATGCCACGCAAATTCGGGTTTGAAGCAACCATTCCCTGAATGTGTTTATATAAGCGGCTGAAAATGCTTCGTTTGCGAAATTCGGGACGCACATAAACCGACTGAATCCAGAGCACTGTTCCATTGCGCCAATCGCTCCATTCGAAAGTGGTAAGCAGCGAGCCAACGACTTTACCATCTGTTACGGCAACATAGTAAATTCCTTTTGATGGATCTTCGAAAACGGCTGCCACACCTTTTATAACGGTAGGTTCGTTGAGCTGAAGTTGTTCGGTTTCCCATGCCATGGCCAGCTGGAATTCAACGATGCTGGCCGCATCCGATGCTATTGCTTGTCTGATAATCATTTGTTCGTTGTTTGTTTTGGGTTGCTAAATTATAAAAATAGTTTTGGTCTTCTGCCAAACCCCAGGGCATAAAACCTGAAACTGAGGGAAGAGTTCATTTTATTCCGTCACATAAATGTGACGGCAAAGGATAGTTCTTCGAACAACAAATTCTTTTTATAGAAGCGCTTATCCTTTGCCGTTGGCTTCAGCCAACGGATATAATCAAAGAGGAAATAATGGGCTTTAGCCCTAAAACGCAGCAAATAGAAATAGTTTGACTTTTCTGGTCACATAAATGTGACGGCAAAGGATAGCTCTCTGAATAACAATTACCTCTCATCGAAGCGATATCCTTTGCCGTCTGCTTTAGCTGACGGGTAATTTTTTTGTAATTTGCACTCCTCAACTTTGAAATCATTTACTCATGATACATATAATCGTTGCTTCAAAAAATCCGGTTAAGCTTGATGCTGTTCGCGAAGGGTTGTCGGCTTTTATTACCGAATCGTTCGAAATCATTGGTGTTTCGGTTCCGAGTGGTGTTTCCGATCAGCCGATGAGCGATGCCGAAACCATTACTGGCGCTGTCAACAGGGTGAATGCTGCTCTGAACCAATTTCCTTCGGGCGACTATTACGTTGGTTTGGAGGGTGGGGTAGAAGAAACAACTTCAGGTCTGATGGCTTTTGCCTGGATGGTGATCAGCGACGGACAAAAAATGGGGACAGCCCGTACGGCCAGCTTTTTTCTTCCTCCGCGCGTGGCCGAACTGGTTCATGGAGGCATGGAACTTGGGCATGCCGACGATGTTGTTTTTGTCCAATCGAATTCGAAGCAGCAAAACGGCGCAGTTGGATTATTAACCAAAGATGTGATTACCCGCAAATCGCTTTATCTGCCTGCCGTTCAAATGGCTTTTATCCCTTTCCTGAATCCGGAGTTGTATCCTTCACGATGATGTAATCTTATGCCGGAGCCTGTGATTGATTGTTGGTCATTATTTGTTTGAAAAGTTTGATGTATTCAGCTTTAATTTTCTCCTCCGCATCTTGTGGATATGGTACCCCGTCGGGGCCCACATAAACATGAACTGTCGTTTTATCGTTTTGTTCTTTTCTGAGACGGTGATATTTAACCAGCCAAACATCATAGTGCTCAACCAATTTTGATGCTTCTTCAAGTATTTCAGGAGGAATGTAATGACCGTTTTCGAGTATTGAATCTCTGATGTGCTTGTTCGAATTGTACATGATTTCATTCTCAAAGAATTCGTCGTAATTCTTGAGTTTGTGATAATTGACAAATGCTAAGCGGGTTCTGTTTAAATGAATATAAACTTGTCCGAGCAACTTAGCCGATTGTTTTTTCCATTCCAAATCAGAGTTTTGAATTCGGGAAAGAATTTCAAATTCGTTTTTAACTTCGGCATTAAAACGTTCCGTTTTTTTGTGAAAGAAATACGCGATAATACCTGTCAGTATGCTGGTTCCTATTGAACTTCCAAGAATGATTTGTGCTACATTATCCATAAGCTTTGATGTTAATTGGTTTGAAGACGATTCTCAGATTAAATCGGCTACGATCAAAACAAAATACAGTGCAGACATTGTGCAGCCTGCCTTTGGATAAAGGAAATTGATAATTGGGTTAGTCTAAATTAATGAAATTATTTGTTCTGATGGCTAGTTTGAACTGAAAATATTGATCTTCCTGGATTTACAACTATTTTCTATTGATTCTCCAATTCTTCCCTTACTCCACAGCTCCCAAGATAGATGGTATTATTCACCCTATCGACCTGAGTTTGATCTGAAATTGAATAGATAACAATTGAAAAGCAACAAGTTAATAAGGTTGTAGTATCATGTGCATTTAATTTCTACTAAGTTCTCCACAGTTTTTTAAATCGAACATCAAATAAAATAACTGGTTAGTTCAACCCGTTCCGGGTTGTGGACTGCGGTTATTCGTTAACCCCCAATTTCATTGGAGGTCATTAATATTTAACCCATACGGGTTAACCATCAAACCCCTTTTGGCCCCAAGGTTTACGCAAAACTCCGAAGGAGTTTAATGTTAATCACCCCCAGTGAATACTGGGGGATAAAATTATACGTCACGGAAAGCAACCCGAAACGGGTTGAATACTGATGCTTTTCCCATTTGTTATATAGTAGGTTTGATTTTAAAAATGAGGTTTTAAAACCTTATCATGCACTTTTGAACCTACTATATACCAAATAACAAATTTCATAGTATAGCGCTACGCGCCTTTTCGTCGATTCGTTTAAATGCATTTTACTACCATACTTTCGGTGCGATGCACCTTGAGATTAGCTGGAGCAGCCGCATTAGCGGTATCAGTATGGTAGAAAGAATAGCATTTTGTCGGAAAAGCTGCGTAGCAGTGACACTAATTCCTGATGTTTAGGACAATCATGTTATTTGATCAGATATTCAATTCTTTAAAATTGTGAAGAACCTCAGTAGAAATTCATTTCCCCAAGACAACAAGCTTATTACCTTAATTATAGTATATTATCAGGAAGCTTAAATCGAATTCACCCAATCAATTCACCCAATCAATTCACTTTATCTAAAGGCCGGCCGTTGTTAACCGACAATTTACCATTCACAATCTTATAACTGTAGGTAGCTGAGGCTTGTCCTGCAGGTTTTAAGGTGTACGTATCTTCAGAGGCAACAATCTCCCCTTTATGACTATATGCCACATCTTTACCAGCCGCCTTCCCCACAGCAGAGTAGGAATAAGTATTGTTTTTATTGACCACAAAAGTTGCCATGATCATTTTATCGTTGGTTTGGTAACCTTTCCAGGTGCCTACTAAACCAACTGGAACCGATTTCGAAACAGGTTTAGCGTTGGCTGCAACAGGTTTGGCGCCTGCACCCTCCAAAACCTTCACAACATCGCTTTTGTCCTCCTGAGCTCTGTTGGCATAATTCAGTGCCGATTCACCAACTTTGTTTACCGCATTTACATCGGCACCACTGGAAAGAAGCAGGCTTACCAATTTTGCATTGCCGGCTTCCGAAGCCAACATAAGAGCCGTTTCTCCGGCAGTATTGGCCAAATTCACATTGGCTCCGCTCTTAATTAAAAGTTCAGAATTATCTGCTGCTGCTTTTCGTCCAGCGTTCGAACCCAGTTTGGCCGCACACATAAGCGCAGTCATGTCCTGAGCATGCAACACATTCGGATTTGCACCCAATTCGATTAACTTACTGATGGTTTTAAGTCGCGATTTTTTATCCAATGGATTAAATTCCATAGCTAGCCTGGCCAATGGTCCTGTCCATGGCGAGTTTTTCGATATTTCATTTACATCAGCGCCACCCTTCACCAACAGATCCAACATTTCCAAATGATATTCCATAGCAGCATAAGTAACCGCATTAAAATACGTTGAATTATATCCGTTCAGTTTAACCTTCTGTTCAATCAAATACTTTGCGGCATCTAAACTATTGCGCTGAGCTGCCTTTTGTATCGCTGTAATTCCCTGCGAAGTCGACAAATTAAGGTTTGCGCCATGTTTAACCAAGGTTTTTAATCCCTCTACATTATTGAAAAACGAAGCTACATGAACCGCAGATTCATCGCCAACAGACCCCGCTTTACCCAGGTGATTTACATCCACCTTATACGTTGTAATAAAGTAATCGGCCCAATTGGCATGTTTTGCCTGGATCATTGCCCCATTTAAAGGTGCCGAACCTAGTGAAGAGGGACCATATTTATTGGCTTTGTATTTCATGAGGATATCCAATATTTCATGATTATCATGATCCATTGTTGCAGGAATCAAACCTGTTAAACTTTCACCATGTTTCACATCTTCTACGTTTGCACCTCGTTTTAAAATGGCTTCCACCGCTTCGGCATGCTGCGAATTAACAGCACAGTTTAGCGCAGTAGCATCATATTTACCCATGTAGTTGATGTTTAATTTGGGCCCGGCGTTGTTTAATATGGCCATGGTGACTGCTTTCGACTCTTCGTCTTGTTTCCCAAAAGTTGCGACTATTAAAGCTGTGAACTTGTTATTGAATTCGCTGTAATAATTGATGTCAACGCCCATTTTGATGAGCCGAACAACATTGTCGAGTTTTGAGTTGGAACTGGCCGAACTGAGTAAGGCAACCAATGGAGTGGTAGCCCAGGTTTTGTCAATACCCGGTTCGGTTATCGTGATTGTCTTTACATTTATTTTGGGCGAATCGAGTAATACTTTTACAATGTTGTTATCCACTTTAAGATTGTGACCACTACAGGCAGCATTTAATAAGGAAACTCCTTCGTAAACCTCATTGACATTGGCTCCGGCATCGATTAAAGCTTTTAACTGATTCACATCACGTTTTTCAACTGCAACAAAGGTTAAGGGTTTTACGCCTGTTGTTTGAGCGGATGTTGCAATGGCTAGAAATGAGATGCAAAAGATTACAACGATTTTTTTTAGGTTCTTCATAGATTGGGTTCAAGGTTATTTGTCGATGTTTTTCGAGTGGGTTAATGGCTGATCAAGTTTGTTAAATCCCGGAGTCTTTTTTTGCCTGGCAATATTACAAATCCTTTACTAAAAAAGTGCTGATTGCCTGCCAGCCTTTGGATGGTAAATCAGCACCCCTCGTTTGCAACAGCTTGTCCCGATGAATATCAGGAAGGGATAAATGGTTCTGAGTTTAAAAATCTGGGAAAACTTCACCTGTTATGCGTCTCAGATATAAAACCAACAACCCTTCGTTTCCGCTATCACTCAAACGAGGGGCAGTGTGGAACAAACCAATTAATCTCTGAATTTGATGTTGTTGCTTTTCACCCCTGACAGGGTTCCAAACCCTGTCAGGGGTCGAAGCATAAATCCGGATTACTAATCTATTTTAAGCCAGTCTTCAATTTTTTCAATTTCTACTTTCTGATTATGCATAAACTTAAAATTTGCCTCATCATCGAACCAGCCAAGCACCAAGTCCCGCTTTAATTTAGTTGGTTTTACCGAAACACAGGTGAGATAACTGCTCCACGGATATTCCATCGGATGATTGCAGAATTTGTGATGAACCGGATTGTTATGAATATACAAAATCACTTGTTTTAAATACAATTCATTATCGATTAACTTCCGTTTGAATGGCCTTTCAAACAAATTACCATGACGGCCAAAGCGTTTGTTGAAGGCTTGTGCATACGAATTAAATAGTTTCGAAAGTTGATGTGATGGAGTGCCTGTTTTACCCCTGACAGGGTTCCAAACCCTGTCAGGGGTCGAGGAATCAACAGCAATTTCTTCTTCTTCCTTTACTCTCACCAAAAGATGAAAATGATTTGGCATTAAAACCCATGCATATGTTTCGGCTATCGGAGATATATACTTGTCGTAAAGACTTAGGAAGTATTCGTAATTATCAGTTTCCTGAAATAAATTACAACTATCAATACCCCTGTTGTAAATGTGGTAATACCTACCATATGCTATGGGTTCGATGTTCTGCATGAATTGTTATTTCAATTTATTCCTTCAACAAACCAATTAATCTCTGAATTTGATGTTGTCGCGTCTTTTCATCCCTGACAGGGTTCCAAATCCTGTCAGGGGTCGAGGAATGAGCGGAAAGATGCCCACCGCAAACCACTATTGCCGAACTTGCCGGGTAGCTGATGTTGTGTGCAGTTATTTCTTCCTTTTTATTATCCTAGTTTTAAATCTTTTGCCGATGTTGAATGCCTTAGATAATCCATAATGCATTTGATAACGTACACCAATTTTGATTTTTGGATTAAGATTAGCATATGACCTTTCTCTAAAACACCAATGGATAAATGGTTCAGAGTCTTCCGTATCTTCAATGTAACAGACAATATTTAGCTGGTACATAAATTGTAGGAAATTATCGCTTGTTTCGAAAAATATGGGGATATCTATATCGTTTTTTTCAACAAAATCCGCAAAGTCATCAAATGCAGAAATGTATTCTTCATAATTGAATTTAGTTTTCCCATTAAGAAATTCGAAAAACTTAAGAAAAAGCTCGTAATCCTTATCCGAATGATAAAATGCTAAAAAGTCTTTAATCTCTCCTAGTAAATATTCAGAGTATTTATTTCTAAATTCTGGACTAGTGAAATCGGTTTCATTAAAAATTGGCCATTTCCTGTTTGTTTCGTTTTTGAAATTCTCTTGTAAAATATTTAACATAGAAATTATATCCCTAGGTTTAAACATTGAAAAACGTAAAAAGGAAATAAAGGAATCCTCATTTTTATTATAAACATTTGTTTGATATGGGAAATAATAATCCCAAGATTTGCCTAGTTCTTGAAATTCAGATTGTTGAGAATTCAAAATATTGTCTATCATCTTAAAGATATCTGAATCTCGGTATTTCGGGTAAGTTGTTTTCCAATCAAGCAATACACTGTTATCAGCTATTTTATTATTTAAATTCTGTAAGCTTAAAGAGGCAAAAATATCGGGTCTCATTAATAGAACGACTTTTAAACGACCTTTAGAATCTTTAATGCTTGCTAAGAAATCATTATTAAGAGACCATACCGCGGAAACGAGTCCTTTTATACAATCTAGATACTCTTCATAATCAACATTTCTAGGTCTTATGTCAATTCCATCGATAAAAATAATATGATTTTTTTCTAGGTTCAACGAGTTTAGTGCAGTTTCAAACTTTTTCTGAATAAACAAAAGATTGATTTGAAACCTGGATTCTGAAAAAGATTCTGATTTTGTATTTTCTAAACCTATTTTGAAATACTCATGAAGTATCTCCGCAGCCCGCTTTGAGTCTTCAACAAAATTTAAAGCATAGATAATTTCTGGACTAAAGGCTTTATTATAAAATTCACCAATTGCATCTTTAAGTGGCTTGAACTTAGAAAATTTTGAAAACAAAACAGAATCACGTTCTTGGTTTTCAATCTGTTTGGAAATTAATATCAACAAAATAACTTTCCATATGTCTTGAAAGTCTGATAATGATAAATGTTTATCTCTTTTTAGAGTTACAAATTTCAAATATTCTGTTTCCCTTATATATGAAAGTGAACTGGAAGTATTTAAAAAGTCTGAATTTGATAAATAAACTGCAAGTGCAGTTTTACCTGTCCCTTTATCTCCCAACAAAAAGTATTTATGAGGCTTTACAAGCTCATGCAAATCGTCAGTTCTTGTGAAAAACGATTCAAACATCCTTTTATGCTCTTTTCTTTTGAAATTTTCCGCATCGTTAAACCCAAGAAAAAGGGATTCAGTTTCTTTCATAATTTCTTTATTTCTATTAAATATTATAATAAACGATATAGTTATATGTTGCATCTATAATTGCCCTACAACAGCGGAGGCTATACGCAGGGGCGGATTGCGGGCGATTTAGCTTCGCTGATTTTCAATTCCTGTCAAGCCGAAAAACGGATTGACAGGAAGGATGCCCACCGAAAACCTCTGCTGCCGAGCTTGCGGGTAGCTGAAGTTATCCACAGGTTTCTATTTTTTCTCCGAATCTATTTTTATTAAAATACTTTTCAAATATCCAGTCAATTTCTGGCATAGGATGATGTCTTTTGATTACTTCAATCCTTTGTTCAATTGAGTAATTGGGAATCTCAGTCCAACCTCTTGGATAACCTGCTTGTTCCTCAAAATCTTCAATTGTCTTATTTGATTCACGTAAATTTTCTATGGTAAAGAATTTTTCGGGATCTATTAATTTCCCAAATTCTTTGTAACAATCCATTACTACTTCTAATAAGATCTTGTAATACGTTATACAACAAGTCAGCACATCCTCCTCAGGTACATAACTCAATTGATTAGAACTAAAAGGCTGGAAGTAATGATACATTTTCAAATCTCCGTTTTGATCAGTGTATGATCTTCCACTTCCTATCAAGTAATATCCAATCTTTTGAGAAAGATTTCGAGCCTCTAAAAAGAATCTTGCCAATTTATTTGATTTCAATTTATCCTGTTGTAATTTGTACCAATTATCAAAACCTGAAATGTCTGAAATAGATGCTTGAATCGTAAAAGTTATACTGCGCGTAGAAGATGCAAATGCACTTAAGTAAAATTGAGTTTCATCAAACGCTCTATTTTTGTCCATTGATTCGATAATTTTCGAAAGAAAGAACTCCGATTCTTCAACTTTTTTTTCGACAATTCCAAAACTTCTACTCATGCTGTCATAATATGATTCTTAAACTTGTGGGTAACTACTAAATACCCGCAGGTTTATAGTATTTTTCCCGTTTTACCACTCTTTAATTAAAATCTCCCCATTTACATTTATCCGGTAGTTACCTGCAGCTATCGAAGTGTATTTAACCTTTTCAAATCTAATTTATTATTGGTTAAATAGCAAATAAAAGGAGATAAAAAGCGCTCACGGTCAAACCTCCCCAAAGAAATAGTTGTTTTAATTAAAATAGAGCCGAAACATCGTTCCGGCTCTACTTGCTCAATAGTCTTATCAGAGAGGTCAGATCAGGTTACCACATGCATAATAGGGTCGTTATAGGCCGAAGTTCCCTGAGAACTTACTGAGGCCACCCTGAACCAGTATTTGGTGACCGGAGTCAGATCGAGAAGCTCAACAGAGGCTTTACCGGTAACTTCGGCAATCTTCCACCCATCTTCTGTTTCGGGCAACGCATGGACACAAAATTGCCAGATATATGATTTTGCACCGGGAACAGCTTGCCTGCGAAGCAACACCGAACCGGAGGTTTTCCCGGCTTCAACACTAAATTCGGTTCGTTGAGACGGAATGGGTTGTTTCGCCAGATTAAAACCTGCACTTAATACAATGGCAGGATCTACGTCAGCAATACGTTCCACATACCTGGCCGTTTTGCGCATGTTATCATCCCATACAGCTTCGGCCTGATGCATCAGAACGGTACATTCTTTTCCACCATTCCGGGCATTCAGATAACTGGTTTCAAGCAAATCAGTATCACCCTTTATTACAACTAATGGAACATCCGGCAATGGAAATGCGGGATTCATATTCATTACTGCATAAACATTCCTTCCCCATGCTACTTTTTCAGGAATAGGAAGTTGAATAAAATCAAAAACTACATGAACTCTTTTCATCGTTATAAAAATTGAGATTAAACATTATAAACCATAAAAGAAAGTATTTATTAGTATGACCATTGAGTTTACATCTATTACCAGAATTCGAAAAACTATCCGGATCATTTAGTTTTCATGGATCATTTACACGATCACAATCGCTTATATCTTAGTTTCTTAATGTTTTCATGTATTTGTACAAGCTATTTTCAGAATAACTGTAGTTTTTCGAATAATAACCTCAGCTTTTCGCTGGATAACTTAAGCTATTCATCGGATATCTTAAGTTATTTATTGAATAACTATAGTATTTCAATGAATAACTATAGTTACTCATTGAACATCTGTAGTTATTATATAAATACGGGTACTTATTCAACGTGTTTGTTAAGTTCCGATAAAGAATACGGAAGTTATTTTAGATATATCTTAAGTTATTGTTTAAATAACTTAAGATATTAATCGGGAATCTTAAGTTATTATTTAAGTAACTTAAGATATTAGATATATTTCTTAAGTTATTTTTCAGAAAGCTATTGAATTCAATCAATGAATGTTACCGAAAGAATCAATCGGAGTGGATTACGAGCTAATTTACAAAATAATTTTATTTATTTCATAACATATTGCGAATAATTAAAATGATTTTATAAATATCCGGTTGTATTCCTAAGATATCTTTTGCCATCAGCTTCAGCCAACGGCACAATTATTTTGTTGTCGGCATGCCATTTTCTTTTCCGTATTTCTCGCAGGCAATATCGTTGGGTTCCCACAATTCAAGCTTGTTACCCTCAATGTCGATGATGTGTATAAACTTCCCAAGCTCATCGGTTTGAACCGAGTCGGCAATCGTTACGCCATTTTTGCGGAGTTCTTTAAGCAGTGTGGTTAAGTTTTCAACGCGGTAGTTAATCATGTAGTCTTTATCGAAGTATTTTGTCTTTTCCGAAAACGGACTCCATTGCGTGAACCCTTTTTTCGTGCTGTCCATCGCCTGTTTCCATTCAAAAACGGCGCCATACGGATTGGTTTTTAATCCCAGGTTTGTTTGATACCATTCTTTTACCTTTCCGGGATCCTTGCATTTAAAGAAAACACCGCCAATGCCCGTCACTTTTCGTTCATTGCCGGCCGATTTGCCTGTCATCAGGCTATTGAATGCGAAACCCAGACCAAACGAGGTGATCAATGCCAGTGAAATGAGGAATACTTTTTTCATCTGATGTGTGTTTATTATTTTCTTTTTCAGATACCAATATTTGGCTCGGATGCGGGAAAATACGCATGGACGAGATGTATACAAAAATAAATAAATCGCTGATAACGAGTTGTTCAAAACAAGAAATCAGATTGCCGACGGTAGCTTTTCTTTATTGTCAACTTTAGATAAGAGATAAAGATGTCTTAATTAAAACATATTGAGAGTCATCTCGTACAGGCTATTTTATCATTCATTAAAAATAAGTCCTATGAACAATTTAGAAACTTTGAAACAGGGTTATGCAAATTTTGCAGCAGGAAACATCGAAGCAGTTTTTTCGTTTTGGCAACCAGACATTATTTGGGCCGAATGCACCGGATTCCCTTTTGTAACCGGTGATGGAATTTATGTGGGCGCTCAGGCCATTGCCGAAGGCGTTTTCGCACATATTCCTGAATATTACGACGGTTTTAATATCGAAATTACAGATTTTGTTGACGGCGGCGACAAAATTGTAATGGTTGGTTATTATAAAGGAACATATAAACCAAGCGGGAGAAAATTTAAGGCAAATGCAATGCATGCCTGGACTTTTAAAAATGGAAAAGTCTCACATTTCTTTCAGGCAGTTGACGCGGCAGAAGTTACAAAATGAAGATCAAAGCCTTTGAGACTCAATAGTCCATTCAAAATGATTTAGGGTTTCTGCAAATTCCCTGTTGCCGGCGATGGGGAATTTGCTTTTATTACGTCGTTGTAAATATATCTATCCAACGGACATATCATTATTGATTCTGCAGCTCTTCCCAGTATTCAACGGCGCGGCGGGTATGTGGAATAACGATGGTTCCGCCCACCAGGTTGGCAACCGAGAATATCTCGAAAACTTCGGCAGTAGTAACGCCCAGTTCGTGGCATTTACCGAGGTGGTATTTTACGCAGTCGTCGCAACGCAACACCATCGAGGTGGCTAGCCCGAGCATTTCCTTGGTTTTGGAACTCAGTGCGCCATCCTGGTAGGTTAGCGTGTCGACACTGTAAATGCGTTTCATTACTTTGTTGTCAGCCGCCAGAATCTTCTCGTTCATTTTCTCGCGGTACGCGTTGAAATCGTCAATTAATTTTCCCATGTCAGTATTGTTTCAAGTTCAAAGTTTCAGGTTTAAAATGTCATTCAGTTGTCATTGGTAGTCATTGGTCGTTGCGTTCCGGATTACAACAAATGACGGGAAGCGAATGACCATAAATGACTATCTGTTTCTGGCTATTGTGACTGATCACTGACCACTATTCACCGATTCCCCAATCAGCGTGGTTTGTGTGCATCGCAGCACTTTCACCTGAACGTAATCGCCTTTTTGGAAATCCTTCGCCGGAAAAACAATCACCTTGTTTTGTGACGTTCGTCCGAAAAGCTCTTCCTTGCTTTTCTTCGAAGTTCCTTCCACCAGCACTTCAAATGTTTTACCAATATCCCGGTTGTTGCTTTCGTGCGACAACCGGTTGTGAAGCTGAATGATTTCGTCGAGCCTTCTTAGTTTTTCTTCTTCCGGAACATCGTCGGCCAAATGTTCGTGCGCATAAGTTCCGGGGCGTTCGGAGTATTTAAACATGAAAGCCATGTCGAATTTTACTTCCTCCATCAGCGCAAGCGTTTCATGGTGGTCTTCCAACGTTTCGGTACAGAAACCGCAAAACACATCGGTACTCAGGCCACAATCGGGTAAAATTTCGCGGATGGCACGAATACGATCGAGATACCATTCGCGGTCGTATTTGCGGTTCATCAGTTTCAGTATGCGCGAACTGCCCGACTGAAGCGGCAAATGGATGTGACGGCAAAGGTTCGGATGTTTGGCAATCGCTTTCAGCACTTTGTCCGACATATCTTTGGGATGCGAGGTGGTAAACCGGATGCGCACCAATGGATCGACGGCGGCAACCAGCTCAATCAAATCCCAGAAACGAACAGGCTTACGTTCGCCTTCAGGAAGCCATTTATATGAATTTACATTTTGCCCAAGCAAAGTCACTTCGCGGTAACCTTTTTGTGCCAGGTCGCGCACTTCGTTCACAATGTCCTGCGGATCGCGGCTGCGCTCGCGTCCCCGGGTGTAAGGAACAATGCAGTAAGTGCAGAAATTGTTGCATCCGCGGGTAATGCTCACAAATCCGGCAAGTGTTTTTTCACCAATACGAACAGGCGTAATTTTATCGTAGGTTTCGTTTTCCGAAAGTTCAACATTGATGGCGCCGGTTCCCTTTTGTGCTTTGTCGATCAGGAAAGGCAGGTCGCGGTAAGCATCCGGGCCGGCCACCAAATCAACGGCAGCATGAGCCAGCAACTCATCGCCAACCCTTTCGGCCATACAACCCAGCACGCCAACAATCAGCTTTTTATTCTTTTTCTTCAGGCTTTTGAAATAGTCGAGCCGCCCCCAGATTCGCTGTTCGGCATTATCGCGCACCGAGCAGGTATTCAGGAAAATGGCATCGGCGCCATCGGCTTTTTCAACTACTTCGTAACTTCTGTCCTGAAGGATGGCTGCAACCACTTCGCTGTCGGCCACATTCATCTGGCAGCCATATGTTTCAATAAATAACTTTTTCGTTTCCAATTTATATCTGGTTTTGAGGCTGCAAATTTCACTATTTTTCAGGAATAAGCAAGAGAGCCGGGAAAAGGGAAAGAGGAAAGGGAAAAAGAAAAGAATGAATGTCTGGTTTTGTTGAGCTCCAGAGGAGCAAGATATTTGTAGCCCCGGGTTTCAACCCGGGGGAAATAGCAATCGGTGAGAATCGTCCGTGCAATAACGTAAAACAAATAGTCGACATCCTTTCGGACGAAACGGCAATGTCCTCAATCAAGAAGTTTCATAGGATGGTGGAAGATTCAAAACAAAAAATTAACATTCAGGAAAAAAACTGTTTTATGAGTTTCTGTTTTTTAGGATTATTTTAGATTTAAACGTCAATTAATCAAGAATTTAATTTCTATATAAACTTCTGATTTGTTTGTATCGAAATCAAAACACTTAAAGAGTTGTTCTATTAAAATCTTATATTTGCTCACTCAAAAACTGATCGTATGAGGTATTTGTGTAGTGTAATCTTTGTATTTGTTCTTTTCAGCTCGCTGGGATATGCTCAAACCGATACACTTGGAATAAACTCTGGCATCTCAAGTCAGACAGCAATACTCGAAGAATTTCTCGTGAAATTACCAGTAAGGCAAGATCCGCGAATCACCGATTTACTCGTACGACACAGTCAAATCAATCAGAAACGCAACGGAACAGAAGGTTTCCGGCTGGAAATATTTTTCAGTTCCGAGAATAAAGCACGCGAACAGGCTGTAAGGGTGAAAAACGAATTCAACATCGTATTTCCTGATATTGCAAGCTACATGTTGTTTCAAACACCCAATTTTAAAGTGCGGATCGGCGATTTCAGGAACAAAAGTGAGGCTTTGAAGACCAAAGCGCACATTGCATCGAAATATCCGAATGCCTTTATTGTGAAAGATAATATCCGATTTCCCGAACTATTTACAGAAAGTGTAGAACAAAGCGAAGAACAATGAGCGAATTGATTAAACATGAGTGTGGGATTGCATTGATACGTTTACGTAAGCCACTTGAGTATTACAAGGAAAAGTATGGCACATGGCAATATGGCCTGAATAAGCTGTATCTTTTAATGGAGAAACAGCACAACCGCGGACAAGACGGCGCTGGAATTGTGAATGTAAAAATGGAACTCGAACCTGGTCAGGAATACATCAACCGCCATCGTTCGATTGAAGAAAACCCGATTAAAAATATTTTCGACAAAGTTGCCAAAGGAATTAAAAAGGCGGAGAAGAATAAACCTGAAAATGCCGACGTTCGGTGGATTTACGAAAATGTACCTTTCTCGGGCGAAGTTTACCTGGGGCATTTACGCTACGGAACTTTCGGACGGAACAGCATAGAATTTGTACATCCGGTGATGCGCCAGAACAACTGGAAATCGAGAACCCTCGTGCTTGCCGGAAATTTTAACCTGACCAATACTGATGAGCTTTTTCAGAAACTGATCGCACTTGGTCAGCATCCGAAAGCCTACACCGATACGGTTACCATTCTTGAAAAAGTAGGACATTTTTTGGATGAAGAGAATCAGTTGCACTTCAGGAATTATAAAAATGAAGGTTTATCGAACCGCAAAATATCACCGCTGATCGAAAAAAATCTC
Source organism: Bacteroidota bacterium (assembly GCA_023251455.1). Lineage (GTDB taxonomy): Bacteria > Bacteroidota > Bacteroidia > Bacteroidales > Prolixibacteraceae > Aquipluma. The sequence goes on along the minus strand of JAHEYT010000028.1, from coordinate 70,248 downwards.
GACGTGCAGAAAGTACTCGAGAATTCGAGCAAAGACTGGGACGGCGGTTATGCCATTGCCGGAATGTTCGGGCATGGCGATGCTTTTGTGATGCGCGATCCATGGGGCATTCGTCCGGCTTATTATTATTACGACGACGAAATTGTGGTGGTAGCCTCAGAGCGTCCGGTCATTCAGACTGTGATGAACGTGAAGGCTGACGCTGTAAGTGAAGTGAAACCTGGTGAAGCCTTAATCATCAAGAAAGACGGATCGGTTTCTAATAAAATGATCCGTGTGCCACATACCCGTCGTTCTTGTTCGTTCGAACGTATTTATTTCTCGCGCGGTAGCGACAAAGACATTTACCAGGAGCGCAAAAAACTTGGCCGTTTGCTGTCGCCTGCTATCCTGAAATCAATCAACTACGATATCGAAAATACCGTATTCTCATTCATCCCGAATACCGCTGAAACCGCTTTTTACGGCTTGGTTCAGGGTGTTCGTCAGTATTGTGTCGATTGGAAAATAAAGGAATTGAGAGAACGCAACGGCAGCATTACCAATGAGGAAATGGAAGAGGTTTTGTCGGTTGAGCCGCGTGTGGAGAAACTGGCCATCAAAGATGTTAAACTGCGCACTTTTATTGCCGACGATGCCAGCCGCGACGATTTGGTTGCCCACGTTTACGATGTGACTTATGGAATTATCAAGAATGATACGGATACATTAGTTATTATTGACGATTCAATTGTTCGTGGTACTACTCTGAAGAAAAGTATCCTGAAAATTCTGGATCGCTTGCATCCGAAGAAGATTATCATTGTTTCGTCTGCGCCACAGATTCGCTACCCCGATTGTTACGGAATTGACATGGCAGTTCTTGATAAGTTCATCGCATTTAATGCGACCATCGAATTGCTGAAAGATACCAATCAGGAACACGTAATTGAAGAGGTTTACCGCAAATGCAAAGAGCAGGAAAACCTCCCGAAAGAAGAGATTGTAAACTACGTGAAAGAAATATACAAGCAGTTTAAGGCGGAAGAAGTGTCGGCTAAGATTGCCGAATTACTGAAACCAGACGGTTGCGAGGCTGAGGTGGAAATCATTTACCAGACCATTGAAAATTTGCATGAAGCTTGCCCGAACGATACCGGCGACTGGTATTTCACCGGGAACTACCCAACTCCGGGCGGAAACAAGGTGGTAAACACCTCGTTCATCAACTACGTGGAAGGCAAAGACGGAAGAGCGTACTAAAGAAGTTTCAAGTTCCGGGTTTCAAGTTTCAGGTTCGGATGCGAAGATTGGTGACTGATTTGAAAGCTGAGTAAATATAAAAACGTTGTAAAGAGGGATTTCATCTTGAGAAAAGAGATGGAATCCCTCTTTTATTTAGTAAAAAAACAGAAGCAATATTTTTACTATGATTATAAGAATGGATCGGTTTTTGTTATCTTTTGGGAAAAATGAGTCGAAATTTTTAATCTCTTTGAAATGAAAACTATCTATAATATCGGCATTGTTTTAGTTTCTATATTCTTTTTATCAGGTTGTTCCGTTTATCAGCACGTTAGTCTGGGTAGTAATATGCAGCAAAACGACAAATTAGAATATTTGATCGAGAATGATTCTACTACTATCGTTTATTCCTTCTATGGACAGAATGGCCCGATTCATATCGCGTTATCGAATAAGTCGGATAAACCTCTTTATGTTGATTGGAGAAAATCTGCTCTGATTACTAATGGACAAAGTGTGAGTTTGTGGAAAGATGAAGCTAAAATTAATGCTAGTTCTACCGAGTATAAAGTTCTTCCTGAAAATGAAATTGTTAGTTCTACCAGTAGTATTGATGGTTCAGTTGTAAGGAAGGATAAAGTATCTTTCATTCCACCACATTCCAGTATTTCGGTAAATAGCTATGCCTTGCAAACGGAATTTTTTACGAACCCGGCTCAGGAAAGTGTTCGAGCAGTGTTTTATACAACCGAAGGAAAAGTCAGTGCCAAAAGGTATTCTTTTTCTAAGGAAGATTCGCCACTAAACTTTAGGATTTTTCTTTCCATTTCGGAAGATGAAAGCTTTAAACACCCGGTTCAGTTTGATAACTCTTTTTGGGTGTCTGATTATTTTCAAACATCTGTTTCTCCCAAATCATTGAGTATAATTCCGGGTAATCAGTTTTATATCAGAAAGGTTACCGGAGCTGGTCACACCTTGTTGGCCGCATCGTTGGTTGGGATTCTTGTCGTGGGAGCGGTAGCTGGTGGTGATGCTCCTGCTAATTAACACCTTTCGAATTCCATTGTTTTATACTTTTGGGCCGTTCTATTTCTCGTTATGAAGATAAAACAGAGAGGGCAAACCGTTTGCCGATTTGCCCTCTCTGTTTTATAGTTTTGTATCTAATGTCTACAATTCAAAATTAAATCCCCGTTTCAATAAATCGTCGTATTTGTTGGCATCAAACCGGTAGTACCAGGCGCCTTTGCGCGATGATTCTTTTTCTTTCTCTTCAAGTTTCTCCAGTAAATCCATCGATAACAGTTTTCGGCGGAAATTGCGTTTGTCGAGCGTTTTGTTGTAGATGGCTTCGTACAAACCCTGAAGTTGTGGAATGGTAAATTTATCGGGCAGCAACTCGAACCCGATAGGTTGCGTTCTGGCCCTGATTTGTAATTTTTTTAATGCGCGTTCCACCATGGCCGAATGATCAAAGATCAGTTGAGGCATACTGGAAATCGGAACCCAGGTGGCTCCGTGGGTTTTCACCAATTCCAAATCAGATGCGTTGATTTTGATCAGTGCAAAATAGGCAACCGAAATGATGCGTGCCCCCGGGTCGCGCTCGAGTTCGCCGAACGTGTATAGTTGCTCCATGTAAACATCCGAAAGACCGGTGAGCTGGTTCAAAATTCGTTTGGCAGCTTCGTCAACACCTTCGTTGTTTTTCAAGAATCCACCCATCAGCGACCATTCTCCTTTTGCAGGCTGAAAGTTTCTTTTCAGCAGAAGCACTTTTAATTCGCGACCTTCTTCGTCGTATCCGAAAATAATAGAATCTACTGCAACATGGAATTTTTCGTGTTCGCTATAGTATGACATGGTAGAATTATTCAGGTAAAGGCCAGTCTGTGGTCTCTTTGGTGCGTAAATAAGTTTCGATGTGGCGATCAGTTTTTGCTTCGTAAATGTCGGAGATGGTTAGGATGATTCCGGTTTCTTCCACATCGCCAAACGAATCATTGATAACCGTACCAAAAGTTTTCATCGATGGGCTCAGGTTCATGTACGAATTAATTAATGGCGGTATATTTTCGCCAAATTCGCGTACTTTCTGCGAAAGTATTTTGTAATCTTCTTTGTACGAACCTCCGTTAAATACTCTTTCCATTTCTTCCACATCGATGCCTAAATCCAACGGATGGATCGGGGTAACCAGGTCTTCGTGGTCGTTAAAGTATTTCTGGAAAAAGTACATGATCAGGTTGCGGGCCTTGGTGTGAAAGTGGGTGTACATGGTCACTTTCCCGAAGAAATATTTGATCTCCGGATGGTCCACAATCAAGGCGCCTAATCCATCCCACAGGTTATCGAGTGCAAACAGCGCTTTTGCTCCGGCTTTACTCGACTGGTAATGTGGCTGAACAAAAGAACGGCCTAATTCAAGGGTATAGGGAAGGTATTCTTTAATGAACTTTTCGGAGAAATTAAACAGATGGGTAGTTGCCAGTTGTACCACTCCATGCTTGTCTAAAGGAACATCTTTGCATAAAATGTATCGGTAACCTCCGATTATTTCAAGTGCCTGTGGGTCCCAAACGATTAGCTGTTTGTATGGATCGCTGCAAGTATCGTATTCGTCAATGTCAACATCCTCTCCTGTGCCTCCTCCTGCGTCCCGAAATGTGATTTCCCTAACCCGTCCAATTTCCCGCATAACGTTAGGTGAATCCTGATAGGTAACAATGTATATTTCGTTGTCGGCTTTGTTGGTTTTTCGCATTAATTTATCCGGTGTCAGTTCTGCCAATAGAGCTTCTTTTGACACTGGCGCAATGATTTCCTTCATACTAATTTTGTCTGATTTTTAGAGGTACAAAACTAAAAAAAATCTATCAGAAATGATTTTTTGCAGTAATTAATCTCTATCGTGCTGATGATTTGGTAATTTGTACACTATGTCCCTGACTTCGGCAGCCCATTGATCCAGCGTTTTGCTTTTGTCGAAATGCGTATAGGGTATTGGTTTCCCAAAGGTGATGGTGAATTTCTGGTTTTTATGTCCGAAGGTTTCGTCGGCCAGGTAAAACATTTCGAGGTTCCATTTCATTTTGAAAAAAGTCCGGAAATTAGCCAGGGAGTAAAAGAATCCTGAATTTCGTCCGCTGACATGAATAGGAATAACGTCGCGCTGGTATTCAATTGATTTGGCAACGAAATGTTTTTTCCAATCAAAATCCTGAACCTTTCCTTTGATGCGCCGGGAAGCAAATCCGGAAGGGAAAATTAATATTTGTTTGTCCGAAGCGTAGGCTTCGTGTATTTGTTTGATCACATCTTTACTGTGGCCGCCGTGTTTATTTAAAGGTACAAATATCGGTGTCAGTTGCGGGATGCTCATTAAAACATCGTTTACCAACGTAATGGTTGGTCCCAGAAGGCGATCAATGTTGCAAAGGATTAGCAGGGCATCGAAACCTCCGAGTGGATGGTTGGAGGCAAATATGAAACGTCCGCTAGTCGGGAGGTTTTCTGTTCCATTTATCGTTTGGTGAACGTTGAAGTGTTTTACCATGCTTCGTGCAAATTCAATTCCCCGCTCGTTGCCGTGATTGGCCAGAAGTTCATTGATTTCGTCGATGTGCATGATGCGGTTGATATACCGGTAAACGAAGCCCGGAAGCTTTTTGGCAAGCTTCGGATTCTTCTTAAGGAACACTTCCTTAATGTTGATTGGTTTAGCCGGTTCCTGATTTTCGAAATTCATTGCTGATTTTTAAATTGAAGCCGAAAGTATAAAATAAATGAATAACGTAGGATTAAGATTGCATTTTTGTTGATGCTTTCAGTTTCGTTCCAAAGTGTATTTTCCCCTTTTAAACCGCGGATTACAATATTTATTAACAATCCGGGTCCAGTGCTTCGAAAATTGTTTTTGATGATTACTTTTGCACGATCAGAACGTTTTATTAACTGTTAAGCCGAATTTTGAAATAAAATTTAAGTAAATGATAATCAGTTTTTTTTTGCAGTTAATTTTGGTTATTCACATTTTATGAACATTTTATTCACCAATTTTTTTATATCTTTGGGTGACTTAAAGTGGCTGAGAGTGGAATGTTATGGCTGACTTTATTTGATTTTTATTACTTTTACAAATGAAACAAACCGTCGGGAAAATTATCTCTCAAAGGATTAAGATCATCAACGGTAAGTTTCAGGTGGTCTTGAGAAATGGACTATAAATAAATGAATTTTAGGCACTTGAATTAATGAACTTCTCGTCAGAAAAAGAAGCAACCTTTGATGAAAAAGGTAGGGTAGTGTTGCCAGCCGATTACAAAAATGAAATGGGTGGTAGCGTTCCCGGTGGCCAGTTGGCTGTCGAGAAGGATCCTTATGAGAAGTGTCTGAATATTTATACCATGGAAGAGTGGGAAAAACGAATTGCTCAAATCACATCAAAACTTAATCGTGACAACCGGCAGCAAAGCCGCATGCTCGATATGTTTTACCGCAATTTCAAAATTATTCAGGTTCCTGACAGTTGCAGGATGAATATCCCGAATAATTTTCTGGAATTGGTTGGGATAACAAAAGAGGTGATTTTTACAGGGCAAGGAGACCGTATCCGATTATGGGATGCCGGAGAATACAACAGGTACACAATGACATGGGAAGATTTTGGAAGTTCTTTTGATCGAATTGTAGGTGGTAATGAGGAGAAATAAAGGTGGAAAGAGAATATCACGTACCGGTATTGTTGACAGAAAGTGTCGACGGGCTGGAAATTAAGGCAAATGGCGATTATGTTGACGTTACTTTTGGTGGCGGTGGTCATTCGCGCGAAATTTTTAGCCGTTTAAAAACAGGTCGGCTTTTTGCTTTCGATCAGGACGAAGACGCTGCTGCAAATGTCATTCACGACGAACGTTTTTACTTCATCAGGCATAATTTTAAATACATCCGGAATTTTTTGCGGTATTATAACGTAGAACAGGTTGATGGTATTTTGGCCGACCTGGGCGTTTCGTCGCACGATTTTGATGTGGCCGAGCGCGGTTTTTCGTTTCGTTTCGACGGTGATCTGGATATGCGGATGAACCGCGACGCATCGGAAAGTGCCGCTGACATTGTGAATACGTTTACCGAAGATCAGCTCCGGACCATGTTTCGCGAATATGGTGAGATTGACAATGCCGGGCGATTGGCGAAACAGTTGGTTTCTGCACGAAATGCCAAGCCGGTAAAAACCATCGAACAGTTTAAGGAAGCAATTGCCCCTTGTGTTCCGAAATTTCAGGAAAGTAAATACCTGGCCAAGGTTTTTCAGGCTTTACGCATCGAGACCAACAAGGAAATGGATGTGTTACACGAGTTTCTGGAACAAAGCATACAATTGCTGAAGCCCGGTGGACGTTTGGTGGTTATTACCTATCATTCGCTGGAAGACCGGATGGTGAAGAATTTCATCAAGTCGGGCGATTTTTCGGGAAAACAGGAGAAGGACTTTTTTGGAAATGTTGAATCGCCTTTGGTGGCCATAAACCGCAAAGTTATTGTTCCGAACGAAGAAGAGATCGAACGAAATCCACGGGCTCGCAGTGCAAAACTGAGAATTGCAGAAAAGAACGCATGACAGAGAAAAAGGAAAATAAGAAGAAGAGAATCTCGTCCGCAGATATTAAAAGTATTCTGGTAGGTAGCGCTTTGTCAAGCGAAAAGGTTACCCGGCAGATACCTTTTGTGATTTTTCTTGCCCTGTTGGGGATTGGTTTAATAACCAACCGGTATGTGACCGAAAAAACCATCAGGCAAATGGAAATGGTGCGCGATTCGCTCAAAGAATATAAATCGGAGTCGGTGATTCACGAAACGGAATTGATGTACATCAATCGCCCTTCGGAAGTTACCAAGAGGGTGATCGAGCGTAAAATCGATTTGGTAGAACCGATCGAACCGCCAAAAAGAATTAAAGTAAAAAAAATGGAGACTAAATAATGGAAATCAGGAAAGCTATAACCCTTCGGTTCGGCATCGTGTATTTTGCGATTGCCCTATTCGGACTTGTTATAATTGGCCGGATTCTCATCATTCAGAATGTGGATACTCAAAAATGGCTGGAGATTGCCAAAGACCTGAGAAACAATACAACTGAAATATGGGCGAAACGCGGAAATATTTGTGCCGACGATGGCAGCATTTTATCGACTTCGGTTCCGTATTACGAAATCAGAATGGACATGATGGCGCCACGTATCCAGCAAGTGTTTGCCAAAGAATCGGAACAAATGGTTGATGAGTTGTCGAATTTTTTCGGATACTCCAAAACCGATTTCAGGACTCGTTTAAAAGCCGCCTTTGACAAGAAAAACAGGTGGTTTCTGATCAATCAGCAACAAATAGACCATAGCAAATTTCAGGAGTTTAAATTGCTGAAAACCATGTCGAGGAGCTATTTTGGTTCAGGATTGATTGTCGTTACTGAAAATAAACGAATATTGCCTCACGGCGATCTGGCAAGCCGAACTATTGGCGTACTCAACAAAGGCGCTTTCGGAGGTGTACACGGAAATGTTGGTTTTACCGGAGTCGAAGGTTTGTCGGAGAGTTATCTGGCTGGTATAAATGGGCTGGCGCTCAAACGCAATTTCTCCGGAAACTGGATCAACACACCACTCATAGAACCTAAGGAAGGAAAAGATGTGATTACCACGATCAACGTCAACCTTCAGGATTATGCCCAATCATCCCTCGGAAAACAGATGGAAGTCAGTCAGGCCGAATGGGGAACGGCCATTGTGATGGAAGTGAAAACCGGAAACATCAAAGCCATCGCCAATATGGGCCGCAAAAAAGACGGAACGTATGGTGAAACCTACAACTTTGCCTTTGGAGCTCATGGTTGCAGTGAACCGGGATCAACCTTTAAATTAATGTCGTTGATCGCGGCGATGGATGCAGGCTATGCAGACACATCGGAATTGGTCGATACCGGGCGTGGTATATGGGAATATAAAGGGCAGAAGATGAAAGACAGCGATTACGATCACGGTGGCCATGGTTTGATCAGTTTGAAAAAAACATTTGAACTCTCATCAAATATTGGTACTGCTAAAATTGTTTGCAAATATTATGAGGGCAAAGAAAAAGAATTTATCGACCGCATTTATAGTTTTGGCTTGAACAAGCAGCTCGGGCTTGGATTTCTTGGAGAAGCAGAGCCCCGGATCAAATATCCGACCGATCCTGATTGGTGGGGTCCGTCATTGGCATGGATTGCGCATGGTTACGAAATCAAGATTGCCCCAATCCAAACGCTAACCTTTTACAATGCCGTGGCCAATAATGGGGTGATGGTAAAACCGAAATTTATTGAAGAAGTTCGGGAAGACGGGATTCCTGTGCGGAAGTTTCCGACCGAAGTGATCAATCCAATGCTTTGCTCAAAATCAACCCTCTCAAAGGCACAGGACATGCTGAAAGGAGTATGTGCCAAAGGAACCGGAAGGAGCCTTAAGAATCCATATTATACGATTGCCGGGAAAACAGGCACCGCTGTAATTGCTAATGATAACAAGGGTTACGTTGGCGAAGGAGGAAAAAAATATCAGGCATCGTTTTGCGGTTACTTCCCCGCCGATAATCCGAAATACAGCATCATTGTGGTTATTGTTGGCCCGAAGGGGGCTTATTACGGAGGTTCGGTAGCTGGTCCTGTTTTTAGGGGGATTGCCGATAAAGTTTATGCTGCCTACCTCGAACCTGCTGCCGATTCAATTCCTCCATACAACGAAGTTCCGCAAGTAAAACCCGGACTGAAGGATGACATGATGCTTCTAACGCGTGATTTGGGATTTAAAACACAGGCGCAAAATATGACAGCGGAACACGTGGCTGTTACCAACGATTCGATGACTGTTTTTGTGAACGGGGTGAGCGACATTCCGGGTACTGTTCCTGATGTAATTGGAATGGGAGCCAGCGATGCGGTGTACCTTCTCGAAAAGTCGGGTTTGAAAGCTGAAATGAGCGGCTTTGGTCGTGTTTTCAGGCAATCGCCCATTTCAGGAATGCCAGCATCGAAAGGTGATGTTGTTGACCTCGAACTAGGTTTTGATGACCTTCAGATTGTGAAAAAAGATAGCCTGGATAAAAACGATTCTATTCAGGCGGCAGCAATCAATCCAGCACCGGTTCAGAGAACAGTTGTGCCCGATCCTGTCCCTGCCCCTGAAGTGAAGAAACCAAAGGCCAAGCCAAATACCGCCACAAAACCAAAAGCAAGTCCAGAGGCAATTGCTAAATGGAAGGCAAAGGTTGCCGCGCAAAAAGCGGCTGAGAAAAAGAATGCAACTAAGAATAATACAGTAAAAAAAGCAAGTCCAGAGGCAATTGCAAAATGGAAGGCGAAAGTGGCTGCACAAAAGGCGGCGGAGAAAAAGAAAAAAGCAACTACAGTTCAACCGAAAAAACAATAGCAATGAAACAGTTAAAAGATATACTTGAAGGCATTGGGTTGCTCGAAACGAGAGGGGATTTATCCGTTTCGGTTCGAAGCATTCAGTTCGATTCGCGAAAGGTTGAAGCTGGCGATTTGTTTGTTGCGGTGAAAGGTTCGCATGTAGATGGGCACCAGTTTATTGCCAAAGCTATTGAAATGGGCGCTGTTGCTGTGGTTTGCGAAGATGTTCCTGAAAATTTTCCTTCTGGAGTGGTTTTGGTGAAGATTGAAAATACCCAGCCAAATTTTGGCAAAATGGCCGCTGCTTTTTATAATAACCCTTCGGCAAACCTAAAAGTTGTTGGGGTAACCGGAACCAACGGAAAAACAACCATTGCCAGCCTTCTTTACAAAACTTTCAGTTTACTTGGATATAAAGTCGGATTGATTTCGACCATAAAATATTACGTGGGCAACGAAGAATTTCATGCCACACACACCACTCCTGATGCGTTGCAAATTCAGGAATTAATGGCCAAAATGGTGGATGCCGGATGCGAATATTGCTTTATGGAAGTCAGTTCGCACGCCATTGATCAGGACAGGATTAGCGGAATTGAGTTTGATGGCGGCATTTTTACCAATCTCACTCACGATCATTTAGATTATCACCTAACGTTTGCCGAATACCTGAAGGCCAAAAAGAAATTCTTCGATCAATTGCCAGCAGTGGCTTTTGCGTTGACCAATGCCGACGATAAAAACGGTATGGTCATGCTTCAGAATACCAAAGCTTCAAAGCAAACCTATTCGTTACGTTCATTGGCAAACTTCCATTGCAAAGTGCTCGAAAAACATTTTGACGGAATGTTGCTGAGCATTGATGGAAGTGAAGTCTGGACACATTTTACCGGGGTTTTCAATGCCAGTAACTTGATGGCGGTTCTGGGAGCAACCCTTCTTTTGGGTGTTGAACGCGATGACATTCTCCGGATTTTAAGCGAGCTGCGTCCCGTTTCAGGCCGGTTCGAAATTATCCGTTCTCCGGAAGGAAAATATGCCGTGGTTGATTATGCACACACTCCCGATGCCATTCAGAATGTATTATCAGGAATTGCTGAAATACGAACTGGAAACGAACAGATAATCACAGTAGTTGGAGCAGGTGGCGACCGTGACAAAACCAAACGCCCCGAAATGGCGAAGGAAGCTGTGAAACAAAGCGACAAAGTAATTCTGACTTCGGATAATCCACGCTCGGAAGAACCTGAGCAGATTTTAGCTGACATGGAAGCTGGTATCGAAGCACATCAGAAAAATAAAGTTTTGTCGATTGTGAATCGCAAAGAAGCAATCAGAACAGCCTGCATGCTGGCCAAGCCGGGCGACATCATTTTGGTTGCAGGCAAGGGTCACGAAGATTATCAGGAAATAAAAGGAGTGAAATATCATTTCGACGACAAAGAAGTGATTAACGAGATATTCGGAAATATTTAAATAGTAAGACTATGTTTTATCATTTATATCAGTTTTTAAAAGATTGGGATGTTCCCGGATTGGGAATGTTTCAATACATCTCATTCCGTTCGGGAGCGGCAATTATCGTGTCGTTACTGATTACAATTGGTTATGGGAAAAGACTGATCAATTTTTTACGGCTCAAACAAATTGGCGAAGATGTTCGCGATTTAGGTCTCGAAGGCCAGATGCAGAAAAAAGGAACGCCAACAATGGGCGGAATCATTATTCTGGCATCAATAATAATACCCACGGTTTTGTTCGCCCGGCTCGATAACATCTATATCATACTGATGTTGATTACCACCGTTTGGCTTGGATTAATTGGGTTTGCTGATGATTACATCAAAGTTTTCCTGAAAGACAAAAAAGGACTGGCAGGTAAATTCAAAATATTAGGACAGGTTTCATTGGGAATTATTGTTGCTGCAACTTTATACTTCTCAGATGAAGTGGTGGTTCGCCAACGTGTTGTTGATGCCAACGGAATGTTTGTAAAAGAAATGGTGACTGACAGTGTTACCGGGCAGAAACGATTGCAGCATGTAACAACTGCAGTTAAATCGACCAGAACCACTATCCCATTCATGAAAAATCATGAATTAAGTTACGGCACGTTCGTGGCTTTCATGGGCAAAAATGCCAGAAACTGGGCATGGGTTGTTTATGCTTTGGCTATTATTCTGATCATCACAGCAGTTTCGAATGCAGCCAACCTGACCGATGGAATTGATGGGCTGGCGACCGGGACATCGGCCATAAGCGGAGCCACGCTTGGGATTTTGGCGTACGTGAGTGGTAACGTCATCTATGCCGATTACCTGAACATCATGTACATCCCGAATCTTGGTGAGCTGACCGTATTTATTTCAGCATTTATCGGTGCAACCGTCGGCTTTCTATGGTACAATTCATATCCGGCACAAGTGTTTATGGGCGATACAGGAAGTTTGGCGTTGGGAGGTATTTTGGCCGTTTTTGCCATCATTATCCGGAAGGAAATCCTGATTCCTATTCTGTGCGGAATTTTCGTAATCGAAAATCTTTCAGTGGTTATTCAGGTAGCCTATTTTAAATATACCAAGCGGAAATATGGAGAAGGCCGCCGTGTTTTCCTGATGAGCCCGATTCACCATCATTTTCAGAAACAGGGAATTCCGGAACCAAAAATTGTACCCCGGTTCTGGATTGTCGGAATTATTCTGGCGGTACTGACCATTGTAACATTGAAAATGCGTTAAGAGAATGAATAAAAGAGCAGTCATATTGGGAGCCGCCGAAAGCGGAGTTGGTGCAGCCATTCTGGCGCGCAAACAAGGCTTCGACGTGTTTGTGTCTGACCTTGGAACGATCAAAGACAAATACAAAAAAGAGCTGACCGAGCGTCAGTTCGACTTTGAAGAAGGCCAGCATACGGAAGAAAGGATATTAAATGCTGATTTGATTATTAAAAGTCCAGGCATTCCGGATAAAGCTCCGCTGATCAAAAAACTGAAGGGAAAATGTGTGCCGGTTATTTCTGAAATCGAGTTTGCCGGAAGATATACTTCAGCAAAAAAAGTTTGTATTACCGGAAGTAACGGAAAAACAACGACCACGCTGCTGATTTATCACATGTTTCAGAAAGCAGGCCTGAATGTCGGTTTAGCCGGAAATGTGGGGCAAAGCATGGCCTGGCAGGTGGCCGAACAGAATTTTGACTATTACGTGATTGAACTGAGCAGTTTTCAGTTGGACGGAATGTACGAATTCAAAGCTGACATTGCCATTCTTCTCAATATTACCCCGGATCATTTGGACCGGTACGATTATAAAATGCAGAATTACGTGGATTCGAAATTCAGGATTACACAAAACCAGACCGTCGATGATGTTTTCATTTATTGCGCCGACGATCCGGTACTGAAAGACGAAATGATGAAACGGAAATTCGCTGCCAGATGTATTCCTTTTGGGTTGGGAATACCACCTGCTGAAGGCGCTGGGATTATTGATAATAAACTGATTATTAACTGGGAACAAAATATTTTTACTATGTCAATTTTGGATATTGCATTACAGGGGAATCACAATACCTACAATTCGATGGCTGCGGGTATTTCAGGAATGGCAGTCAATATCAGGAATGAAAAAATTCGTGAGAGCATGGCCGACTTCAAGGGAGTTGAGCATCGTCTTGAGCGGTTTTTGAAAGTTCATGGCATTGAGTTTATCAACGACTCAAAAGCTACGAACATCAATTCGACCTGGTATGCGCTTGAAAGTATGACGCAGAAAACGGTTTGGATTGTCGGTGGAATCGATAAAGGAAACGACTATTCAGAGTTGTACGAATTGGTGAAATCGAAGGTAAAGGCCATTGTTTGCCTGGGTGTCGACAATTCTAAAATACTGGAAGCTTTTAAAAGTATTGGTATCGATATGGTTGAAACACAATCGATGGAAGATGCAGTGCGATCGGCATATTTCCTTGCTAAAAATGGCGATACAGTTTTGCTGTCTCCGGCATGTGCGAGTTTCGATTTATTTGAGAATTACGAAGACCGTGGTCATCAGTTTAAACAGGCAGTAAGAGAATTATAAAATGGCAGGCAGACTGGCTAAAATATTTAAAGGGGATTTAACGCTTTGGGTCATCCTGATATTTTTATCACTGATTTCATTGGTAATTGTGTACAGTGCAACCGGCAAACTGGCCTATCGCGAAGCAAACGGAAATACCATGTATTACCTGATTCGTCAGGTTGCGTTTATTCTGGTTGGATTTGGGATTATGCTGTTTCTGGTGAATGTTTTACCGGTAACACTTTATTTCAAAATATCTCCGGCGTTGATTGGTATTACCATATTTACCCTGATTTTAGCCATCATTCAGTATAAATTAACCGGTAGCGCCGATAACAAGGAAACATCGCGTTCGTTAAATATGCCGTTCTTTAGTTTCCAACCGGCCGAGTTGGCGAAAATCTCTTTGATCATGTTTGCGTCGCGTTTGCTATCGAAAGCCCAGCGCACGGAAGAGGAACTTCGGATTGCATTTTATTGGATTACCGGAGTTTCCGGGGTAGTTTGTTTCCTCATTTTCCTGAGTAATTTTTCAACGGCAGCACTGGTTTTCATTACCATTTTAATCCTGATGTTAATTGCCCGTGTTTCCTTTAAATACATTTTATCGCTCGTAGGTGCTGGGATTGTAGCCGTCGTTTTAATTTATGGGGCAGCAACTGCTTTTCCTGATAGCATCGGAAGTATTGGACGCGTACAGACAGTAAAAGGACGAATTGATGACTTTGTAAAAGGTGATAATGATCAGGCCAAAGGAACAACCCAGGCCGATTATGCCCGTTTGGCTATTTTCGAAGGTGGCGTGTTGGGTAAAGGTCCAGGTAACAGCGAAGTAAGTAATTACATGGAAGCCGGGTATAACGACTTTATTTACGCCATTTTCATTGAAGAATATGGTTTTGTCGGAGGCGCTTTCCTGGCTTTGCTTTACCTGATTTTACTGTTCAGGGGAGTGATTATCGTTCGCCGGTGCGACCGTACATTCCCGGCATTTATGGTTACCGGACTGGTTTTGCTCATGACTTTTCAGGCGTTCATCAACATGGCTGTTTCGGTGGGTGCCGTTCCGGTTACCGGTCAGCCTTTACCATGGGTGAGTATGGGAGGTTCGTCGATGTTGTTTACTGCTGCTTCGTTCGGGGTTATTCTGGCAGTGAGCGCGAACAACCAAAAAAATAAGGCGCTGGCCGAACAGCCCGAACAGTCGGAACAACCAGCTGTAGTTGAGACTCAACCCGAAGATCAACCATTAATATGAAGAAACTAAAAGTCATAGTAAGTGGGGGAGGAACCGGGGGACATATTTTCCCGGCGGTTTCCATTGCCAACGAGATCAGAGAGCGTTTTCCTGAAACCGAAATCCTGTTTGTGGGTGCTCTTGGTAAAATGGAAATGGAACGAGTTCCGGCTGCCGGCTACCGTATCGTTGGTTTGCCGGTCGTTGGTTTTCCACGGAAACCTTCACTGAAGATGTTGACTTTTTTTTGGAAATTATTCCGGAGCATGCGCCTGGCCAATAAAGTAATTACTGATTTTAAACCTGATGTGGCAATCGGAGTGGGCGGATTTGCCAGCGGACCAGTATTGAAAGCCGCTGTTCGCAAAGGTGTTCCTGCTGTACTTCAGGAACAGAATTCGTATGCCGGAGTGACCAACAAGTTGCTGGCTTCGAAGGTGAATAAAATTTGTGTGGCATATCCCAATATGCAACGGTATTTTCCGGCTGAAAAGATTGTGGTTACCGGTAATCCTATCCGCAAAAATCTGATTGAAGGGATTATAAATAAAGATGAAGCTTACGGATATTTCAAGCTGGATGCTGAAAAACCGGTGGTGCTGATTGTTGGCGGAAGCCTGGGTGCACGCACACTGAACGAAAGTGTAATGTCCAATCTGGAATTGATCCGCAAGTCGGAAGCTCAGTTGGTTTGGCAAACGGGTAGTTACTATTATAAAGAAATGCTTGAGCGTTTGGGCGACAATTATCCGAAGAATCTTCAGGCTATGGAGTTTGTTTCGCGTATGGATTTGGCCTATGCAGTGGCTGATGTAGTGATTTCAAGAGCAGGTGCGGGTACCATTTCGGAGCTTTGCTTGTTGGGCAAACCATCGGTTTTGGTTCCATCGCCCAATGTAGCCGAGGATCATCAGACCAAAAATGCGATGGCACTTGTTGAAAATCAGGCCGCTTTGTTGATAAAAGATGCCGATTCAAAGGAACAATTATGGTCAGAGACCTTTAAATTGCTCAACGATAAAATGAAGTTAAATAGTTTGTCAGAAAATATTAAAAAGCTGGCCAAACCGAACGCTGCAAAAGAGATTGTGGATGTGATAATGGAGGTTGTAAATAGTAAAAAGTAATAAAGGAAAACGAACGTTGATCTGAATATATCCTTTGCCGTTGGCTTTAGCCAACAGATCAAAAATGAATGAAACGATTGAAATAAAATAGAATGTTAAAATTTACCGACATAAAGCAAGTGTATTTCCTCGGAATCGGGGGAATTGGGATGAGCGCTCTGGCACGATATTTCGCGAGTCAGGGCATTGCTGTTTCTGGTTACGACCGCACTGCTACCGAATTAACCGTCGCGCTTGAAAGCGAAGGAATTGCCGTTCATTACAATGACGATCCGGCTATGTTGCCTGCCAATCTTAATGTTGCCGATTCGCTCATCGTTTATACACCTGCTGTTCCGGCTACACATCAGGAATTAAATACCTTGATCGCTCGTGGGTTCGAGATCCATAAACGGGCCGAAGTACTTGGCATTATCTGCAACAGTAAACGGACGATCGCTGTTGCCGGAACGCATGGCAAAACTTCGGTATCGACCATTGCAGCGCATATCCTGAAATCGTCGACCAAAGGCTGCGCCGCATTTATGGGCGGAATATCCAAAAACTACCAGACCAATCTTTTGCTCGACGATACAGGCAGCGAATGGATTGTTGCCGAAGCCGACGAGTTCGACCGTTCGTTTCTGCACCTCAAACCAGAACTTGCGGTGATTACCTCAATGGATGCCGACCACCTGGATATTTATGGTACGCACGAAAAAGTGATCGAAAGTTTTAAACTTTTCGCTGGAAACATTAAAGAGGGTGGGGCGCTGGTTCATAAGAAAGGTTTACCTATTGGGTCAGATCCTTCAGCAGAATACAAATCGTATACCTATTCGATCACCGAAACGGCCGATTTTTGCGCCGTGAACATTGAACTGAAAGATGGATATTATCAGTTCGACCTAAAAACTCCGGAAATTACTATCGAAAAATTAGTGTTGAATTATCCGGGTTTGCTGAATGTTGAAAATGCGGTAGCAGCTTCTGCGCTATCGCTTTTGGCAGGTGTTTCTCCTGAAGAAATTCGTGGCGCGCTGGCTACCTACGCCGGTGTTAAACGGCGGTTTGACATTCACCTGAAAAACGAAAATTTTGTACTGATTGACGATTATGCGCATCATCCGGAGGAACTTCGTGCAACCATTCAGTCGGTTCGTGACATTTATAAAGACCGGACATTGACGGGTGTTTTCCAACCGCATCTTTACAGCCGCACCAACGATTTTGCCGAAGGTTTTGCCCACAGTCTCGATTTGTTGGACGAGATTGTGCTGCTCGATATTTATCCGGCGCGTGAGTTGCCCATGGAAGGGGTGACTTCAGGATTGATTTTCAGGCAAATAAAAAATATAAATAAAAGGTTGATCGTTAAGTCTGAATTAATTGGACTGGCAGCCACATTTAAACCGGGAATAATAATCATGATGGGTGCCGGAGACATTGACACCTTGGTAGAACCGGTAAAAGAGCAATTGTTGAAGCATGAGGATTGTTAAAAAGATATTGATCATTTTTGGATGGATTTGCCTGGTGGGAGCTATCGGGTTCACAATTTACTACGCTTACATGCAGCGCGAAGCGGTAAGGTGTCAGGAAATTGTAGTGAATATCAATCCTAACTCACCAAAATTTCTGGACGAAGCAGAAATTATTAATATGATCGAAAAATCGGGTGACATGATTGTTGGAAGCAGGCTTTCATCGATAAACATCAATCTGCTGGAGATCAAATTGAGCGCTTCGTCATCGCTGGCCAATGTGCAGATTTTCAAAAAGGTCGAATCGAAAGGCCTGTCGTTTAAGGGAAAGCTGATAGTTAGCCTCGACGAACGGACCCCGATTATCCGGATAAAAAATTCGACGGAAGACTATTATATGGACATGGAAGGAAATAAAATTCCCACGTCGCTAAAATATGTCGAGCGCATCCTGATTGCCTCGGGAACGATTCCCAATCCTGAAACACAGGCAAGCCTCCTGAAAATGGCTGATTTTGTGAATAAAGATGATTTTTGGAGGGCACAGATTGAGCAGGTTTTTGTTCAGGCCAATGGCGAGTTGCTTTTGTTGCCGCAAGTGGGCGATTACCTGATAGAATTTGGGACTCCGGACGATTGTGCAGTGAAATTTAGAAACTTAAAAGCAGTTTACCAGCAAGGATTTAAAAATCTGGGCTGGAACAAGTATAGAACCATCAGTGTGAAATATCGGAACCAGGTTGTTTGTACAAAAAAGTAGATTATGGACAAGAACGAAAAAATTTTTGCAGCAGTAGATATCGGATCTACAAAGATTGTGGCCCTTGCCGGTAAAAAGGACGAAGAGGGAAAAATCCAGATCGTTGGACTTGGACATAGTGCATCGAGAGGTGTTAAGCGTGGTGTTGTTCTGAATGTTGAAGAAGCATTTGCTGCAATCAGCGATGCCCTTGGACAGGCAGAAAAAGAAAGTGGTCACGACATTGAAAATGTTTTCGTGAACATTTCGGGACAGCAGCTAACCACCCAAACAACGCGTCAGCAAAAAGTGTTTGGCCGCGATCATTGTGTGTCGGAATCCGATGTCGACCAGATGATGCAAATGGCACGTCAGATTAACCTGTCTGAAGGAATGTCGATTTATCACATCAATCCTGAGTTTTATACGATTGATGGCGAGTCGGGAATAACCAATCCGGTTGGAACGATTGGCGAAAAAATTGATGCGAACTTTAAGGTTCACATTGCTCCCGATTCCTATCAGCGCAACATTGCCATGTGTTTCGACCGTGGTTCAATCCAACTGCAAAAAGCCATTCTCGATCCGATTGCCTCTTCCGAAGTGGTATTAACCGAAGAAGAAAAAGAAACTGGTGTTGCGTTGGTTGACATTGGCGGCGGAACAACTAAAATTTCCATTTTTTACGAAGGAGTACTTTGCCACACTTCCATGGTTCCGTTTGGAGGAAATGTGGTTACCATGGATATTAAAGAAGGATGTTCCATCACTGTTAAGCAGGCCGAATCGCTGAAAGTTCAGTTTGGACAGGCCATTGCTGATTTTGCACCTGAAGATAAAGTGGTAACTATTCCGATTAATGGATGGGAGCCAAAACAGATATCATTTAAAAGTTTGGCTCATATTATTCAGGCCCGAATGGAAGAGATTGTGATACAATTCTTTTACCAGATCCGCAAATCGGGATATGCCGACAAGCTTGGCGCCGGAATTGTAATTACCGGAGGTACTTCACTTTTGCCTAATATGGGTCAGTTGGTTAAGTTTCATACCGGCTTCGATGTTCGGGTGGGTAAGCCAAATCTACACACATTTGTTGTCCGGAAAGGTCTCGACGATCCGCGGTTTGCAACTGCTTTGGGCTTGCTTAAAATGGCTGCCGAAGAAGATGGGCCTAACGGTAAAAAGAGCCGATGGAAATCGAAGAAAGAAAAGTCGAATGAACCAGGGATATTATCAAAAATGCAGAATAAAATCGTTCAGGGAGTAATTGGTTTCTTTGAAGAAGTCCCTGCTGACACGGAAATGACTTAAGCATAAATATAATCAAGTCTGCCATATGATTGATGAACTATTTAACTTCGGATTAGAACGCGCAAATTCTTCCATCATCAAGGTCATTGGTGTTGGGGGAGGAGGGTGCAATGCCGTCAAAAACATGTTTGAAGAGGGCATTGAAGGTGTAAACTTCATGGTTTGCAATACCGATGCACAGGCGATGCAAAACAATCCTGTGCCGATACGAATTCAGCTTGGTGTCACACTCACTGGTGGGCGGGGCGCCGGCAATCTACCGGAACAAGGCGAGCAAGCTGCCATCGAAAACCTGGATGATATTCGTGAAATGCTGGAGGGGACAACCAAAATGGTGTTTATCACCGCCGGAATGGGAGGTGGAACCGGAACTGGTGCGGCTCCTGTAATTGCAAGACTGGCGCGCGAACTGGATATTCTGACCATTGCCGTTGTAACCATTCCGTCGCGTTCGGAGGGCAAACGCCGGTTTGATCAGGCACTTGAAGGAGTTGAAAAGTTGAGGGAACATGTGGACAGCATGTTGGTTATCAGTAACGAAAAACTTCACAAAATATACGGTAATCTCCCAGCCTCCCAGGCATTTAAAAAAGCTGACAACATTATTACCACTGCGGTAAAAGGAGTTGCCGAGATTATTACACTTCACGGAAATATCAATATCGACTTTGCCGACGTTAGTACAGTGATGGCCGGTAGCGAAGTTTTCATCATGGGAACTGGCTTGGCTGAAGGTCCGAACCGTTCTATGAATGCCGTGAGGCAGGCGCTTGAATCGCCTTTGCTCGATAGCAGCAGCATCCGTGGAACCAAAGACATTTTGCTCAATATCATCTCCGGAACCGAAGAAATTACGATGAGCGAAATTGGCGAGATCATCGATTATCTGCAGGACGAAGCAGGTCAGGATGCCACCATTATCTGGGGAAATGGAACTGATCCAAAGTTAGGCGATCAGATCAGCGTAACCATTATCGCCACCGGGTTCGATATAAATCCGAACCGTTTGTTTCAGCCTCCGGTCGAAATGGTCGAATTGCAATCAGAAGAGTCTGGTTTCGAAATCAATCTGGAAGATGATGCTTTTTTCATGAAGAATGACCCAATAGTCCAAAGGCCAGAGGCAGTCCGGGCACATCAGCCAGTTGAAAAAACGAAGAAAAAATCCAGAAAAGAAAAGAAACAATTGGTTGATGAATCGAATCCTGAAAATGCAAATGTGGATGGCTGGTTTTTCAGGCAGTTTACCAAATTTTTCGACGATAAGGATAATTCAGACACGCCGGTATCGGAAGGAAATACAAATCAGTAGAAATATAAACACGAAAAAAATAGACGATCATGTCAAACGAAATTATGAATTTTGATTTAACCGTAAATTCCGGTTCGATCATCAAGGTAATCGGAGTAGGTGGCGGCGGTGGAAATGCCGTAAATCATATGTATTATCAAGGTATTCGTGATGTGGATTTTATGGTTTGCAATACCGATGCCCAGGCATTGATAAACAGTCCGGTTCCGTATAAAGTGCAGTTGGGATCATCGCTGACAGAAGGTCGTGGAGCCGGTAACAAGCCGGAAACAGGTCGTGATGCAGCTATCGAAAATATTGAAGACGTAAAACAGATGCTGGGCGATAATACCAAGATGGTGTTCATTACTGCAGGGATGGGCGGAGGTACCGGTACTGGTGCAGCGCCGGTCATTGCCAAAGCCGCACGCGAACTCGGGATACTTACAGTGGGTATTGTTACTATTCCTTTCCGTAACGAAGGACGCCGCCGTATTAAACAGGCCGTTGAAGGTATTGCCGCCATGGAAACTCATGTCGATTCGTTGCTGGTGATCAACAACGAGCGCATCCGCGAAATGTACGGCGATTCAAAAATATCGGATGCTTTTGCCAAAGCCGATAATATCCTGACAACTGCGGCAAAGGGAATTGCCGAAATTATTACGGTTCCCGGTTATATCAATGTTGACTTTGCCGATGTTGAAACCGTGATGAGAAACAGTGGTGTGGCTTTGATGGGAACTGGTATTGCTTCAGGAGTAAACCGTGCCGTAATTGCCGTTGAGCAGGCGTTAAATTCGCCTTTGCTGAATAACAACGATATCATGGGAGCCCGCAACATCTTGTTGAATATTACTTCAGGAATTGAAGAAATTACGATGGACGAAATTGGCGACATTACCGATTTTGTTCAGGAAAAGGCTGGTAATTCCGCCGACCTGATCTGGGGAAATGGCGTTGACGAAGCGCTTGGCGATAAAATTTCAGTAACGATTATTGCTACAGGTTTTAGCACAAGCAGTATTCCTGAAATGGTGATCAACCAGAATCAGGAAAAGACTTACCATACGTTGATGGACGATGCCTCGGATATCATTCCAAAAACCAAGACAGAAGCTAGATCTTCAGTCGAAAATGAACTGTACGGATCTAAAAACGTAAAGCAAAAAACCTTCGAATTTGAAATCAATGCCGGTGGTCACGATGAGTTTGAAGAGTTGTATGGCACAAACCATTCTAAGAAAGAATCGTACAGTGTAGAAACTGAACCGGTTGATTTTACACATACTTCGGAAGAAACGGTTGACGAGTTGGAGAACATTCCGGCTTATCGTAGGAAAAACTCAAAACTGTTTAGCTTTAAAAAAAAAGTAGATGAGAAATTTTCACGGTTTTCTATTTCGCCGGATGAAAATAATAATGTAGTTTTACGTGACAATAATTCGTATTTGCACGATAATGTCGATTAATTTTTAGATAAAATGGGTTTATTCGAACAGATAAGTAGTGATATTTTGGTCGCGATGAAGGCTAAAGAGAAGGAAAAACTCGAAGCATTACGCGGAATCAAGAAAGTAATGATCGAAGCTAAATCGGCAGCAGGTGCAACGGGCGAATTAACCGACCAGGAGTGTCTTAAAATCATTGCTAAATTGGCCAAACAGGGAGCTGATTCAGCTGCCATCTATAAGGAACAGGGTCGGATGGATTTGTATGAACCCGAAATGTTTCAGGTTAAAATTTTTGAAACATATCTTCCTGCTAAAATGTCGGATGCTGAGTTGACTGAGAACATTCAGTCGATTATTGCGGAAGTTGGCGCTGCTGGCATGAAAGATATGGGAAAAGTGATGGGAATTGCTTCCAAAAAGCTGGCTGGTCTGGCTGAAGGGAAGGATATTTCTGACAAAGTGAAAGCGTTATTAAGCTAAAAATAGAATGTCGGGACTTGAAATCTCAAGTTTTGTGCATTTGGGGTGGAAAAAAGGAAAGCGGGCAGAGGCCCGCTTTCTATTTTTAGATATCTCGTTTATTCCTAAATATTTGTCTCTTTCAAAATCACGTCGTGAGCTCCGCCTTCGATGATACTGGTGGAAGATACAAGCGTAATTTTTGCATTTTTCTCTAGTTCAGGAATGCTCAATGCGCCGCAGCTACACATGGTTGAAATAATTTTTCCAACTGTAATATCCAGGTTGTCTTTCAATTTTCCAGCATAAGGCACATAGCTGTCAACGCCTTCTTCAAACTTCAGTCCTTCGCTGCCGCCCGAATCGTAACGTTGCCAGTTGCGGGCGCGGTTCGAACCTTCGCCCCAATATTCTTTCACGTAGTTACTTCCCACTTTAAGCTTCTTGGTTGGACTTTCATCGAAACGGGCGAAGTACCGGCCCATCATGATGAAATCGGCTCCCATGGCCAACGCCAACACCATGTGGTAATCCTGAACGATACCGCCATCGGAGCAAATTGGAACGTAAACGCCGGTTTGTTCGAAGTATTCGTCGCGGGCCTGAGCTACTTCAATCAACGAAGTTGCCTGTCCACGGCCAATACCTTTTTGTTCGCGGGTAATACAAATAGAACCTCCGCCAATTCCGACCTTGATGAAATCGGCACCAGCTTCAACAAGGTATAAAAAGCCATCTTTGTCGACCACATTACCTGCGCCAACTTTGACTTTCCCGCTGTATTTATTTTTGATGAATGTGATGGTTTCTGCCTGCCATTCCGAAAAACCATCAGACGAATCGATACACAAAACATCAGCTCCGGCCTCAACCAGCTGAGGAACACGCTCAGTATAATCGCGGGTGTTGATTCCGGCACCTACCAATAATTTTTTGTTTGGATCGAGTAATTCGTTCGGATTTTCCTTGTGCTCATCGTAGTCTTTCCTGAATACAAAATATTGCAGCTTCTGGTCTTTATCGATGATAGGAAGTGTATTCAGTTTGTGATCCCAAATCACATCATTGGCTTCGGTAAGCGAGATACCCAATTCTCCGGTAACCAGTTTCGAGAAAGGGGTCATGAAATCGCTGATTTTAGTATCCAGATTGTCTTTTGATTCACGATAATCGCGGCTGGTTACAATTCCGAGCAGTTTGCCGTTCGAAGTTCCATCGGCAGTAATCCCGATGGTGGAATGTCCTGTTGAAGCTTTAATGGCAAGGACATCTTTAAGTGTGTCATCCGGAGTTAGATTCGCATCGGAGACCACAAATCCAGCTTTGAATTTCTTCACTTTCCGAACCATCTCAACTTGCGTTTCAATGGATTGAGAACCGAAAATAAATGATAATCCTCCGTTTTTTGCCAATGCAATAGCCATTTTGTGATCGGATACCGACTGCATAATGGCTGAAACAAAAGGAATATTCAGCTCCAATTCAGGAGTTGTGCCTTTTTGATACTTGACAAGGGGTGTTTTTAATGACACGTTTTGCGGAAAACATTCTTTCGTTGTTAGTCCTGGAATCAATAAATATTCATTGAAGGTTCTGGAAACATCGTTGAAATACCTGGCCATAGATTTGTTTTTAAAATGAAAAAGTGTGCAAATTTATATAAAAAGTTCGGAGTGCCTAAAGTTGAGAGTGCCTAAAGTTATAAATTGGATCTCCCTTCGACTGCTTCGCGACTTCAATGTGAGCTCAGTGAGCGGTTTCCTGTCTCCGTTCTTCCGTCTCCGGACTCCTGTCTTTCGTCTTTCTCTAATATTCTCCTTTAAGGAAAGCAGTTCCGTTGAATAAGGCAATTTTGTTTCCTTCTTCGTCGGTGATGTCAACAATGTATGTCGCCAGAGTTTTACCTGAACTGTGTTCTTTTGCTTTAGCCGTTAACTTTCCGGAAGATACCCCTTTGAAAAAATTAATGGTTGCGTTTGCTGCAACAGCAATTCGCCCATGCGAATTTGAAGCTGCTGCAAACGCAAAATCAGCAAGTGTAAACAGTGCTCCACCCTGAATAATGTTGACTCCATTCAAATGGTTTTCGGTGACTGTCATTTCGGCAATGGCTTCCCCTTTGCCAATTGAAACAAGATGAATGTCGTTGTGGTTGGCAAAGCGGTCATTCAGTAATATTTGCTCAAGCTTTTTAATTCGTTGTTCCATTTTCAATCTTTTTTGTTGGCAAAACCTGAAAAAAAAAGCGGGCTGTTAGCCCGCTTTTTTCCTGTTATATTCTATTAATAGAATTTTGATCGTTTGTCTTCAATCTCAGAAAGCTTTTTGAGGGATTCAAAAACCTGAGATCCAGCTCTGGAACTTATCGTTTGAGCGATTCGGTTTTTTTCGCCTTTCAGATCAGTATCTGAGTTGGTTGTGAACGAAGTCACTTTGGCCAGATAAACGCCATTGTTTCCTTCGATTGGTGCCGAAACTTTTCCTTCAGGAAGCGAACACACAGTACCAACGACTGCTGGTTCGAATCCAAGAGAAGGAATAGAGAAACTTGTGAAGTTTACTCCGGCAGCTTCTTTAACCTCAGTTGAAAGTTTTGAAGCAACGCTTGCCAAATCAGATCCTGCATTTTTTAACTTATCAGCAAGCATCTGTGCTTTTTTCTCTTTGCGAACGGCAAGATCAACGCGGATTTTAGCTTCTTCGAAAGTTGATGCACCTTCTTCGGTAGCAGCAGTCATTGCTGCAACCACAAACTTATTACCAAATTCGAAGATGGTCGAACCTTCGTTATTAACGCACATTTTGCCTTCTTCAGCAGTAAAAGCTGCACGTACCAGTTGGCGTGAAGTTTCCAGTCCGGTTACTTCGCGGTCGTTTTCTTTTAGTGTGGCAATTTTTTTGTCCAGCTTTTGGTCGATCACCGATTTGTTGAAAGCTTCAACGGTTTGATTTTCGCTTGCAAATTTGCTTGTTTCCGAATATATCCTTTGGTAAGTTTCAGTACTTGGTTCAATCTTTTTAGAAAGGATAGCTACGCGAACCTGATTGGTTTCTTTTCCTTTTTTAGTTGGTTTGATCAGATGGAATCCAAATTGCGTTCCGGCAATGTAAAGTTTATTTACTTCACCTGAAAAAGCGGCTTCTTCGAATTCAGGAACCATTTGTTTGCGTTTAAACCATCCAAGGTCGCCACCTTTTAATTTAGAACCCGGATCTTCTGAATATTTCATGGCAGCTTCAGCGAAGCTTCCGCCCAGTTCAATATTTCTTTTTAAGCTGTCAACCAGTGCTCTTGCTTTCTCAACGCTTCCTACTGTTTGTGGGTTAATCAGGATGTGACTTGCCTGAACAGAATCAGGTAACATTTTAAACTGATCGATTTTAGCAAGTTTGTATTCTCCACCTTCAAGGTATGGTCCGTAGTAATCGCCTGGTTGAGCGCTAAAAGCCCAGTCAGCAAGAACAGGTGAAAGATCTTCTCTTTTGGAGAAGCTTGGATCAAAACGAGTGTCTGAATTTACGTTGATGTATTGCGCATTGTCAGTAACGGTAGAAAATTCAGCTTTGCTGTCGGTTAACCATTTCTGGGTTGCTGCTTTATCAGCTTCAGAAGGAAGTACCTCGAAAGTTACATATTCTATTTTGCGGGTTTTATCCTGCTTGTATTCGTCTTTGTGTTTGTTGTAGTATGCTTTCAGCTCTTCGTCTGATACATTTACTGCAGCATCGGCTACTGATGAATAGCTAAGCACAACGTATTGGAAGTTGGCGTTTTTGTTTTTCGAAACCAGGCTCTTTTTTGCTTCGTCAGTAGTAACATACAATCCTTTTGAAACAAGATTGCTATACTTTGTGCGCAATTTGTCTTGTTTAATTTGGTTTTCAATGTATAACCAATACGATTTTTGCTCTGGAGTAGCATTGGTTTCCAGCGATTTCAGGAATTGGATAATGCTTGATTTGTCAACTTGACCGGTTTGTTGGTTTCTGAAAAGTTGCTGAATGATTGGATGTGGGTTGTTACCTTGAACCAGGTCGAAAAGTTCTTCGGCACTAACAGTAATACCTAGTTTTTCAGTTGCTTTTCCAATAATATTTTCCTGAAGATAACCTTGCCAAACCTGTTCGCGAATTTGTTCCCATGTGTTTTCATCGATCTGAGTCTGTTGTGTATTCATTTTATACACTTCAGAAAGCTCTTCAACTTTCTTTTGAAATTCAGGATATTGAATTGATTCCCCGTCGATTTCAGCAATTTTCATCTGGCTGGGTTTCATCAAATTAGTGCCTGAATTGAGCATGTCGCCCAGAATAAATGCGCCTAAGGCAAGACCGATTACAATCGCTATCATCAAACTCCCGCGATTCCTTATGTTCTGTAAAGTAGCCATTTACTGTTAGTTATTTTATTATAATTATTCGTTAAAATTTCGCGGTACGAAGATAATAATTTTCAATATTAAACCTCCGAATTCAATTTTTATTTTAGTTATCGTCCAATATCTTAAGGAGAACCAGTTCAATTTTAGTATTGGTAGCTTTAAGTATTTTGAATTGGTAATTATCAATAGTTATTACTGTATTTATTTTGGGGATGCTTTCGTAATTAGCAAGAATAAATCCGGCAAGTGTTTCGAAGTTTTCGTTTTCGGGGAATTCAAGGTTGAAGTTTTCATTCAGTTCATCAAGTTCTAAACGGCCTGAGAGGACAAATTCATTGTCAGCGACTTTTTTCATGATCAGGTCAATTGTGTCGTGTTCATCTTCAATTTCGCCGAATATTTCTTCCAGAATGTCTTCGCTTGTAACCATTCCAGATGTGCCGCCAAATTCGTCAACAACAATAGCCATGCTTAGCCGCTGCTGAATGAATTTGCTCAATAGTTTGCTCGCGGGCATCGTTTCGGGCACAATCAATACCTTCCTCAAGTTCGACTTAATCGAATCGGGCTTTGTAAAGATGACAGAATGATGGATATATCCGATGATGTTATCGATATTGCCTGAATAGAATAAAATGCGTGAGTATCCGGTTTCGATGAATTTTTGGTGAAGTTCTTCTACAGTTGATTCAATATCGAGAGCCACCATTTCAGTTCGGGGAACCATTACTTCGCGAAGTTTCACTTTCGAAAAATCGAGCGCATTGCGGAATAGTTTTACTTCGTTGTCAATTTCGTGGCTTGACTTCGGAGCAATGTTGTTTTCCTGTTCGTTCACCAAATGGTCGAGATCGAGTCGGCTAAACACAATTTTTTCGTCTACATTATTGATCTGTTCGTTTAAAAAGACCTTTAAAATGAACTTCGAAATTCCCATAGCAATTTTAGTTGCCGGATAGAATAGGAAATAGAAAAAGGCGATTGGGACAGCAAATATTTTCAGGACTTTATTCGGATTGATCCTGAAAAGCATTTTAGGAAGGTATTCGGCTGTAACCAGAATAGTAATGGTTGCGATAATCGTTTGTGCCAGCAAGACCAGCAGGTTTGAATGCAGGTATATAATTAGGAATGGTTTGAGAAAAGTGGCAAATGCAATGCCATAGACTACCAGAGCCAGATTGTTGCCTACGAGCATGGTGGCTATAAACTGACCGGGATTTTGGGTGTAAAGTGAAATGAGACTTGAGAATACAACGTTTTGCTTTTTGTCGAGTTCGAGCCTTAATTTATTGGCCGAAATAAATGCAATTTCCATTCCGGAGAAAAAGGCAGAAAACAAGATGGCAATAGAGATGACCCAAAGCAAATTCATAGATATTTTATTTATTCATCCACATTAACGTACATGTTGCCTTTCAGATTTTTGATGTGATAGGATGAAAAGTCCTGATCTGATTCAAAACCAATACCGGTGTAAATCTGATCTTTTTGAATAATTTTCACGAACTGGTCGGAGTAAATCTTCTTTTTTTTTGTGTCCCAGACCAAATATTCTGTTTTGAGCGTATCGCCTTTTAAATTGACTGCAATGACATTGTTTTTAGCTTCCCATCGGTCGTCTCCAGTGAAATTTTTGGCGTATTGTGCAGTGATGCTGGATACAACGTTCATCTTGGCATCATATTTTTCAATTTTCACCCCTTTCGGAAATTCGATGTAAGGATCTTTTTCGTTGTCGTGTTTGATTAGCAGCGGCGTTTGAAGTTTGGAGCGAATGACCGTAGAGTCAGACACCAGCACTTCAAATCCTTCGGCAGTAAGGGCAGGTAAATCCTCGGTCGTGGTGACAGTCTTTATTTTGGCAATTTCGTTTTCGCACGAAACCAATATCAATGTTGATAAAACAATGAGTGAGAATAAAGTCTTTCCCTGAATCCTGAAGTATTTTAACTTTTCGAATAGCATATGAGTTATTGCAATAAAGCTTATTTGTGCCAATATAGAAAAATTTGCTTTTTGAGCCAACCAACTTTGGTTGAAAGATTAAAGCTAGGAATAATACGCGATTAAATGAAACGCGTCCTATAAATGTGAAAAGCATTGCATCTCTTTAACCGAAATCCAATGCTTTCAATATGTGAATATAAATTTGGTTCGTTCTTTATCTAGTCAAATTTGCGTTTTACAAACCAGTAATCGTAAAGATTAAGGTACAGGCTAAATTTAGTATAGTTGTTCCTTACCAGATTGTCGGTTGTAGTACCTTTTTTGCCAAATTCAAGCGCAAAGTTTGCAGTCGATTTTGATTTTGGGAATGGGAATCCAGCTCCA
Source organism: Bacteroidota bacterium (assembly GCA_023251455.1). GTDB lineage: Bacteria > Bacteroidota > Bacteroidia > Bacteroidales > Prolixibacteraceae > Aquipluma. The sequence goes on along the minus strand of JAHEYT010000028.1, from coordinate 40,713 downwards.
AAGCTAACTCCAAATTCTTTGATCTGATGGTTGTTTATTTTTAGGTATGAACTTTCGTGATGAATCCCGGCCCGATACCTGACTCTTTTGAAGTAGTTTCTAATTGAAAACGCTTCAGGAATATATTCAAATCCGGCAGAAATCCGGCTCTGGTTGACTAAATCAACATTGTCGGTCGCCGGATTATAAAGTTTTTCTCCGAAGAAAGAAGACTTACTCCATCCTGCATAATAATAATCGGCGTTGATTTCGAGTTTGTTGATCTTGCTGTATGACAAACCAACACCAAATGTTGACGGCAGTTTAATGAAACTTTTCGATTCAGGAATATATTCCAGCGTATCAGAAAGCGAGCTTGAACTTACAGTAATTATCTTTTGCGAGTACACACTGTGAAGGGCAGTTAAATCAGATTGATTCTCAAAAGTGGCTCCAAGCGTTAAATATTGATTTTCTTTAAGTTTCAGATCATATTGAAGACCATACGTAAGCGTGAAATCACGAAGGCGGGTTCCTTCAACTTTAGATATGTAGAATAGATCGGCGCTATCAAATCCAATTCCGGTATTTTGTGTTATCCGGCCAAAAATGTAATTCAGGTTAGCACCTAACGATAAACCTTTAAACGGACTGATTGAAGCACCAAAGAAGGCTTTTGAAGTTGTTCCTTCACCCGAGTAATTGTGGTAAGCATTTCCAACGCCGGTTATTTCTTCGGAAAAGGCAACTTCGTAACCCATATCCGAGAATGGCTGAATCCCCATTCCTGCACCAAACCATTTGGTTACCGGCCAACTCAATGAGAAATACCTGAAATTAACGTCGTTGACATTCATTTTACCGGTAGCACTCTTGTATTTCGAATAAGTTCCATCAACACCAAAATCGAATATAAACGACAAGCTATCGTTCGCATTGTATGAAGCTGGGTTGGCAGAATTGATCTGAACACTGTGACGACTTCCTAGAGATGCTCCTCCCATGGCTGCTGTTCTGCCATATCCGTAATGGTGCAAATCACCTAATCCATATCTCGAAAAGGGAGATGTCGTGTTGTTATTTTGCGCAAAGCCAGATAATCCGCAGAAAATCAAAACTATAACGACTGATAGTGCATTATTTCTTTTTAGCATTGTGTTCCAGAATCCTGTTTAAGCCTATGAGGGTTATATTAAAGTGTACAAATATGGAATAATTTAATTTTTTATCAAAAAAAATAGAATCACCACCAGTCATAACGATCTGTAAATTCTGATAATTTTTGTTAAATAATTCAATGGTTTGAGCAATCTCGTATAGAATTCCATTTTGAACTCCGGCACGGATGGCATCGGTCGTGTTTCTTCCAATCTCTTGAAATTCATCTGAATAACTAACTAATGGAAGCTTTCCGGTAAAATGATTCAGCGCTTTGAAACGCATTTGCAAGCCGGGTGAAATATTTCCGCCAACAAACTCATTCTTTTCTGAAACCAGGTCGTAAGTTATGGCAGTTCCTGCATCAATAATCAGTAAATTCTGATCGGGAAAGAGTTCGTTTGCTCCAACAGCTGCGGCAAGCCTGTCTTTTCCCAGAGTTTCAGGCGTTTCGTATAGATTTTCAATCGGAAGTTCTGTCTGATGATCAAGTTCAATAAACAGATCGAAATTTCCGGATAAAAATTGAAGGATTTCGTCGTCAACAGGTTTTACACTCGAAAGAATAGCCTGCGTCATTTGAGGATGTTCATCCTTTAGCATTTTTAAATGACTTACTGTCAACTGCTCGATTGGAACATTAAACATTAAATCGTGCTGATTGAACAAAGCAAGCTTTGTACGACTGTTGCCAATATCTATGACGAGGTTTATCAAGGATTAATCTTCAATTCGTTGACTGATATCCATTGCACTGACTGAATGAGTAAGTGCACCGATTGAAATATAATCGACTCCGGTTGCAGCAACATCGCGCAAACGTTCGAGAGTTATATTTCCCGATGCCTCTATTTTTGCCCTTCCGGCAATCAGTTGAACACCCTGGCGCATGGTTTCCAAGTCCATATTGTCGAGCATGATGATGTCGGCCTTGGCATCAATAGCCTCCTGAACCTGGGCAAGTGTGGTGGTTTCAACTTCAATTTTAATTCCATGGTCAACACTGCTGCGAACTGCCTTTACTGCGGCAGTAATTCCGCCAGCCACTTCAATGTGGTTGTCTTTGATCATGGCCATGTCGTGCAGCCCGAGACGATGATTACTTGCGCCGCCTGTTTTTACTGCATATTTGTCAAGTTTATTAAATCCGGGCAATGTTTTTCTTGTGTCGAGAATTACAGTTTGAAAATCTTTTACTGCATCTGCATATTTTGACGACATGGTTGCGATACCTGATAACCGCTGCAAAAAGTTTAGCGCAGTGCGCTCGCCAGTCAGCAGTGCACGGTATGATCCTTCGAACTCAACCAATACATCACCGCTTTTTACTTTCGATCCGTCAGGAGTCAGTTCATTCCAAATCAGGTCGTGATCGAGTTTTTTAAAAACCATTTCGGCAACCGGAAGACCTGCAACAACGCCATCGGTTTTTGCAACCATTTTGGCTTTGCGCCTTATTTCTGACGGAACAATATTATTTGTTGTAATGTCACCTTCACCCACGTCATCCTTTAGTGCAAGGTCGATTAAAATGTGTGCTGCTTCTTTTACTTTTTTGTTCATTTTACGATTTTCTGATTTCCTGAAATTTAAATTGATGGTCTATCTGCTGAATCAGGTGGGCACAAAGGTTTGGATCTTCCAATTGATAATCTTCCCGAATATGTCCGCCACGGCTTTCTTTCCGGATTAATGCCGATTCGCAAATGAGAGTGCAAATATCAGTAATGTGTTTGATTTTTAAAAGATTATATTCGTTAATTTCTTCAGGTAAAAGTTTCTTTATCGCATGAAGCTCTTCTAATGCTTCGCTCAACTTTTCGCCCGAACGCACAATTCCTGCTTTTTTACTCATGAGAGCAGCAATCTGGTTTTTAGTCTCCAGAAAGAAGGTTTCGTTTGCCTGATCAACATGAATCCTATTTATTTGAGGCACTCCGGAAGCAACCATTTCTTCAGTGTTTGCTTTTTCCGCTGCGCGTTTCCCGAAAACGAGGCATTCGAGCAATGAGTTACTTGCCAGTCGGTTGGCACCCATAACCCCGGTTGATGCCACTTCGCCACAAGCAAAAAGTCCTTTGATGTTGGTTTCCCCGTGCAGGTCGGTCAGTATTCCTCCCATTGTGTAATGAGCTGCCGGTGAGATGGGCAACAAGTCGCAGGTGAAATCGATGTTGTATTTTAATAAGGTGTGATAGATTGTTGAAAACCGTTTCTTAATCGTTTCCGGATTGAGGTGTTTTAAACTCAGGTAAACAAAATCGGAATGATGGATCTGCAACTGATTGTGGATTGCAAAGGCCACCACATCGCGCGGGGCAAGTTCTGCAAGCGGATGAATGTGCTGCATAAACCGTTCTTCCTCTTGATTCAAAAGCCAGGCACCTTCGCCACGAACAGCCTCACTGATCAAAAAAGCATCTTCTCCGGGTAAATACAATGCCGATGGATGAAACTGAATAAATTCGATGTCGGATAGTTTTGCTCCGGCATGAAAGGCCAATGCAATTCCATCGCCGGTCGCAGTATGCGGATTGGTCGAACGATCGTAAATGCGCGACAGCCCTCCGGTTGCAATAATGGTTGACTTCGACCTGAAAATAATGTTGTTGCCTGATACAAAATCAAACGCCTGAACTCCGGAGCATTTCTGATTTTCAACCAGAAGATCGACGACGGTGGTATATTCGAATGCCGATATGTTGCTTTGCTCCTGAACCCGGTTCAGCATAAATAAAGTTAGTCCTTTCCCGGTAGCATCTCCTCCGGCATGAAGTATCCGGCGATGGCTATGTCCACCTTCCAGCCCAAGAACAAATTCGCCGTTTTCCTTGTCGAATTGCATACCAAGCCGAATCAATTCCTGAACACATTCTTGTCCTTCGCTAACCAGTATCCGAACTGCGTCTAAATCGCAAAGTTCGCGACCTGCAGTAAGCGTATCTTGTATGTGCGATTCAAAGGAATCTTCAGGAGCAGTAACCACAGCGATGCCTCCCTGTGCATAATACGAGTTGCTAATGTCGAGCTGAGATTTAGTAATGATGGCAACGCTTCCATTTTTCGAAGCGTGGTAAGCAGCGGTAAGTCCGGCTAAGCCACTTCCGACGATAATGGTGTCAAATTCTTTAATTTCAATTGAATCAAGTTCTGCCATCTAAAGAATGTTTTCAAACAAAGGCGCAAAGGTATAAAAACTGATCGACAGGAGCATGACAAACGGCATTTTGTGTGTTGGGCGCTTGGTTTCTTAACTCAAAAGGCATATTTGGAGTAAACTTAATCTTTAATTTCCAACATAAATCCGCTGCCGTGTATGTTGCGGATTTCGACTGATTCATCATCAGCAAAAAACTTCCGTATTTTGGTGAGGTAAACGTCCATGCTGCGCGCTGTGAAATATCCGTCGTCGCCCCAGATTTTCCGGAGTGCGGTTTCGCGTGGTAACAGCTCGTTCCGGTTGTCGCAAAGCATTTTCAGCAGTTCAGCTTCTTTAGGCGATAGTTTTTGTTTCGAACTGTCGCGCTCTAAGGTTCTCAGTTTGAAATCGAACAGATAGGTTCCAATCTGATAATAGTCCGATGATTCTTTGGGTTGATTCCCATTTCCCCTTTTCAGAATGGCTTTGAGCTTGAAAATTAGGACTTCAGTGTCGAAAGGTTTGGTGATGTAATCATCAGCTCCAATTTTATAGCCATTCAAAACATCATCCCTGAGGTTTTTGGCAGTCAGGAAAAGGATTGGAATAACTGAATTAAGCTTTCTGATTTCGGCACCAATGGTAAATCCGTCAACATTTGGCAACATGACATCCAGAATGCAAATGTCGTAACTGCTTTTATTGAATTGGGGCAAGGCATGTTTTCCGTCATCCACCCAGTCCACTTCAAAATCGTTGATTTCGAGATAAGATTTTAGTACAGCACCAAAGCTGAGGTCGTCTTCAACCAGAAATATGTGAGGTTTGTTGGACATTATTCAGGATATATTATAGTGTAAAGATATTAATGATGATAGACAAAAGGTTGTTTTATCTTCTCTTTCCGATTGACCTTTTCCTAATGACTAATTCATTCCCGAATAAACGGAATGAAAACTTCAAAACTGCTGCCTTTTCCTGGCTCACTGTGCACGGTAATGTTTCCACGGTTGGCTTCCAGAATAGCATTCACATAACTCAGCCCTAATCCGAAGCCTTTTACATTGTGAATGTTTCCGCTGGTTTGGCGGTAAAAGCGTTCAAAAATGCGGCTTTGCACCATTTTAGTCATCCCAATTCCCTTGTCTTCAATGGTGATCATTACTCCTTTGCTGGTATTTCGGGTACTTATTTTAATTTCCGGCGCATTCAGCGAATATTTATTGGCGTTGTCAAGCAGGTTGTAAATTAAATTGGCAAAGTGGTTGGCATCGCTTGTTGCCACTGGGTTGACAGCCTGAAAATCGTTGGTAATTGTACCACCTTTTTTCTCAACCTGAAGCACAATGCTTTGAATGGCATTTTCAATGACTTCGTGCAAGTTGAAAGCTTCCCATTTGAATTCAAACTCTTTTTTATCGAGTCGGGCAATGGTCAAAATATCTTCAACCTGCCGGTTCATGCGTAGGTTTTCCTTTTTAATCATTTCGATAAAATACCTGATTCGCTCTGGGTTTTCGATCACTTTTTGATTCGAAATAGAGTCGGCAGCAACTGAAATAGTTGCAATCGGTGTTTTAAATTCGTGGGTCATGTTGTTGATAAAATCCGACTTCATTTCCGAAATCTTCTTCTGCTTCAGGATGAAATAAATACTGACAGCAAAAGTGACCAGAACGATGACTGAAAAAATCAGTGAAATCAGTAATAACCAATTCAGTGTTCTGTAAATAAACGATTCCTTTTCAGGGAAATAGACCGAAAGTTGTGTGTTTTTCTGAAATATGTCGTTCGGGTACAGGTTGACCTTGTAATTGCTTTTTGCCAGAAGAATAGTATCAGCTTTCTCTGTCTTCTTTGATATGATTGAATCTTTGATGATTCCAATTTCAAATGGAATGGGAATGTTACGGTTTTTAAGTTCTTTCGTTAATGCTTCGTTTACCCGGTCGATTGAGATATCTTCTTCCCAAGTCGAAATTTCCTGAACGACCTTGTCGGCAACCCGTTTCAGCCGATTGGTTTTTACTGCAAATCTTCGTTTTATGCCTGATGCCGAATCGTTCCATTCGTCAAATTGTCCGACCAGCGAATCCATTTTGTGAATACCGTGTGCGTATAGCGAATCCAGATTTTGGGCAAGACTATCTTTATTAATGATGACAACTTTCTTGTTGCGGCCATAGCCTGATCTGTTGCTTTTGGAGGAGATGCGATATTGAAAACCGTTTTTGTTTTTTTCGGCATTTACAATCATCTCAATTTCCTGATTCGGGGCCGGTGGAGGAGGTGGTGGGGGGGGCACATCATCGGGAAGATTAGCTGTATCGCCCAAAGCAAAATGATTAATCATCCGAAAATCCTGCAAGGTTTCGAGCCGGTTGGTGGTGCTGGTCAGCGCTTCGTTCACACTGCGGTCGAACAATTCATTCCGGACACGGATGGCATTGTTCATCCAGACCAGCTGAATGATAATGATTCCGACAATCGAAATGCCCATAAGCGCGATGAGTCCGGTGATGATTTTCTTATTCATGTTTCAAAGATAATTATTAAATATCGCGTTGACAGGACTTTAACTTTTCCTTAACAGATTTTAACCGGGCATTAACTCAGAGTTCGCTACGGGTTGGCGTATCTTTGTTTCAGAAGATTGTTCACTTAAAATTATATGATCATGAAAAACAAATTACTCTTGTTCGGAACGATTGGATTGACAGGCGTCTTGCTCTCATCTTTCATGTTGGTGCAAAAGAGAGATGAAACTCAGGAACCTAAAAAATCCCGTCATATTAAAATGACAAAAATTGAGAACGGGAAGAAAATGGAACTCGACACCGTTTTTACAAACGACGATGTTTTTGTATGGAATGGCGATACTGTTAATCCTGTAAAGCATATCGGAAAGTTTAGTTCTTCCGGATTGGGTAAAATGCACCAGGTTGATGTGAAAGTTGACCGTCAGGATGGAAAAGAAAAAGTAATGATCATCAAACACCGTGGAGGGAAATCGGGAGAACCAATGATCTGGAACATGGATTCGGGCGATGATATGGAATTTGTTACGGAAGAAATTGATTCGGCAGGGAAACGGATTGTAGTCCGGAAACGGATGAGAGATGGTTCTGCGGATCACCTGATTTTCAGGAATGACGGTAGTGAGATGCTTGTCCCTCCGCCTCCGCCACCGCCACCTGTGCCGCCAGTACCGCCATTCCCTCATATGAAAGTGATGAAAATGCAACATGCCGGACAAACCATTGATTTGAATGATCCGAACATCGTTTCGTATAAGAAAAAGGATGTTAAGGGTGGAATGGAAAAAATTGAAATCCTCCGGAAGAAGTCCGAAAATCAGGAAAACATGATGTTTAATTTTAACAGTGATTCTGAATTTAGGATACCTGAGCCACCCGATGCTCCAGAATTCAATTGGAAATCAGAGGGTGACAGCATTCGTATGAAGATTATTGAGAAGCGGAAAGTGATAAAAGGGCAGAATGGGAAAGAAATTGAAATAAAAGTGGAGACTGAAGAAAATAAATAGAACTACTTCGCGTTAATTATGTTGTGCACTTTCCCCCGAAGGCATACGTGAAAACAATTAAACAGAAAACAGATGAAGCGATCGGAATAGACTTCCGGTCGCTTTTTTTGTTGAAGTTCTTTCATCAAAAAATGCACGTTCCCCAATTTTTTATGATTTTGGCTTATAGCTGGTTTTGCTTCATAAACGTCGTTTTGACACAACGTTTTGCAAACGTTTGCAGAATTAAGTTGCACCTTGACTGAATTTTTATGATTGATAATATTCATACTTTTTCGATATATTATTCCTAAATTTGGCCACCACTAAACTTATAGGATTAATGTCTTTTGTTGAAAATAAATCTGATGAACGCATCCTTTGGTCCAGGTTTCTGAAAGGAGACAATCAGGTACTGAGTTTGATTTATTTGCAATATTCCAATGCGCTGTTCGATTATGGCTGTCGGTTTACGGTTGACAAGGATTTGGTAAAAGATTGTATTCAGGAAGTATTTTGCACTTTAATCCGAACCCGTAAAAATCTGTCGGAAACAGATAATGTTCGTCTTTACCTTTTGAAGTCGCTGAAGCGAAGAATTATACGGGATTTGAAGAGTGCCAGCAATAAGCCACTTTTGCTAAACGATCATGATTACCCGTTTGACTTACTTTGGTCTGAAAGTCTGGATGACCAGCTAAATGAACTCAACGAGGAGAAAAGGCAACTCTTAGCGGATGCAATACAATCGCTTACCGACAGGCAGCGAGAAGCCATTTACCTTCGCTTCAACAGAGGACTTGAATATGAAGAAATTTCATTTCTCCTAAGCTTGAATTATCAATCTTCGAGAGCATTAATTCATCGTGCTATTGAAAAAATTAGAGTAGTTATACAAGTTCAAGATAAAAAAGTGAGCCAATTTTTATTCTCAATTATATGCTGCAAAAGAAAAACTGTTCTTTAGCACAAAAAAAACTTTGAGATTCGCATCAACAAAAATCAAATGCTTGTCTTTTCGGTATAGAAATTACAAACATGGAGAAGTACAGGGATTATTCGGCGGTTGATTTTTTAGATGACGAAAGTTTTCTGAGGTGGATAAGCAATCCAACTCAGGAAGAAAATGACTTTTGGAACGGATTCCTGAAAAAACATCCCTATAAAAAAGCTGAGATCAGAGAAGCTACGCTGATTTTTAATTTATTCCATTCAAGCGAAAACAAGCTTAAACTTACTGAACAATACGACCTTTGGAAAAGGATTCAGAATGAATCAAAGACATCGAAGCAAGAAGTGCTTCTGAAATTCACAAAATATGCAGCAATTTTAGTTTTGGTATTCTTTTCCGGTGCAGTTTCTTATCGCATTTATCAAGACAATCCAATACAACAGCAGTTTCAATTGGCCGAAGCCATCCCCGCGGCTAAAGGTGAAGCCATGATTGTTTTGGCAGACGGATCAACGGTTTCGCTTGACAAACAAATGTCTGAAATCTTGTACAGTCGTGATGGCAAACAACTCATTGTTAATAAGGATACAATCCAGCTGAAGCCTGGTTCACAAGCTGAATCAGTAAATAAGGTGATTATTTCATACGGGAAAAAATCGAAGATTGTGCTTTCCGATGGCACCAAAATATGGCTTAACGCCGGGAGTCAGCTCGCATATCCATCTGTTTTTACCGAAAAAACCAGGCAGGTTACGTTGGTAGGAGAAGCCTTTTTTGATGTAGTTAAGAATCCGAAAAAACCGTTCATAGTAAATGCTTCAGATTTAAGTGTTCAGGTTTTAGGTACGCGTTTCGATATTTCTGCTTACCCTGATGATAAAGTAATTCAGACTGTTTTGGAAGAAGGGAAAGTTAGCCTGAAATATTCCGCCAAAGGAATATTGGGTCAGGAACATGTTGTTGAAATGGAGCCAAATCAAATGGTCGAACTGGAAAAATCTACAGGAAAGGCCAGTCGTACAATGGTGGATGTTTCCAAATACATATCATGGAAAGATGGAATGCTGGAGTTTGAAAGAGTAGATTTGGGAAGAGCTTTGAAGCAGGTGGAACGTTTTTACGATGTTAAAATCTTTCTTTCTGATCAGACGATTAGTTCCTATAAATTATCGGGTAAGCTTGATTTGAAAGATGAGCCTGAAAAAGTACTCAATGTAATTAAGCTGACTGTACCGATTGACTGGCAGAGAAAGAGTAATGGAGATTTTATAATAACTAAAAAATAAAAAGCTAAAAAAAAGAGATCCGAAGAATGTTCCCGCATTCTCCGGATCGAAATAAAAAGTGCATGTGATTAGTAATTAAAACTAAACGTCTAAAAGTATGAAAAAAAAGTTTTATCAACGAATCTTCCATGATTTTGGAAGGTTTAAAAAACTGTTCCTTATTATGAGGCTATCTTTTGTCATGTTGCTTATCAGTTCATTAACTGTTATCGGCAACAGCTACTCTCAGTCAACAAAATTTTCTTTTCAATTGTCGAAAGCGACAATTAAAGATGTTTTTCAGGAAATTGAGCAAAACAGCGAATTTATTATCGTTTACTCTGACGATATGATTGACGTTTCGCGCGAAGTTTCTTTGAAAGTTTCTGATGTTTCTGTCGAAAAAATATTAGATCAGGTTCTTAAAGCATCGGGAAATGGTTATGAGATCAAAGATCGTCAAATTGCAATTACTGAACGGAAAGGTGTGCCAGTAATAGAGACGATGGTTCAAAAAGACCGTGAACTAACGGGTAGCGTGAAAGACTTCTCAGGTCAGCCACTGCCAGGAGTTACTGTTATGGTAAAGGGAACTACCGTAGGAACTATCACCGACTTCGATGGCAAATTTATAGTTAAAGCACAAGCTGACAATGCGGTGCTTGTATTTTCCTTCGTTGGGATGAAGTCTCAGGAAATACCTGTGGCTGGCAAAACATCGTTTAACGTAGTTATGGAAGAAGAAGCGATTGGCTTGGAAGAAGTCGTTGCTGTAGGTTATGGAACACAGTCAAAGCGGGAAATTTCTGGTTCTGTAACTAATGTTTCTGAAAAGAGTTTTAACAAGGGCGTAACTCGCACCGGTGTTGATTTGTTAAAAGGTAAAGTCGCCGGTTTGACAATCACCAATGGTAGTGGCGATATCACTAAGGATCAGACTATTCGTCTGCGTGGTACTTCATCGCTAAACGCCAGCAGCCAGCCTTTCATCGTTGTTGACGGTGTTCCTGGAATGAGCCTGAACTCAGTAGCTCCTCAGGATATCGAATCTATCAGTGTACTGAAAGATGCTTCTGCAGCTGCAATTTATGGATCACGGTCGGCCAGTGGTGTAATTTTGATTACCACCAAAAAAGGTAAAAAAGACCAGACTTCGGTTGATTATGATGGTTATGTTGCTGTTGATAACGTGACCAACGTTCCTGAGCTTTTAAATGCTCAGCAGTGGAGAGATTATACCAAAACTAACAATATCAGTACTACAGGTATGGACCTGGGTGGAAACACCGATTGGTTTGACCAGATTATGCGTACCGGGATTACACAGAACCACAACTTATCGTTATCCGGAAGTTCAAAATCGAGCAACTACAGGGCATCTGTTTCTTATTTGAAACAAGAAGGTGTTGTAAAAGACAACTCACTTGAACGCTTTAATGCCCGTATGACATTTAATCAGAAAGCGTTTGACGATAAATTGGATTTGACATTTACCGGCGTAATGACACAACGTGATTATAGCCCAAGTGATACCCGGAACTTCGTATTGGCTTACAACATGCTTCCAGTTTACCCGGTGAAGAATACTGACGGTACCTGGTACGACAATCAGGAATACGACCAGGGAAACCCGGTTCGTAACATTCAATATAATTCACAGGAAAACAAAAACAGCCTGTATTTTGGAAATATTAAAGCTGACCTTGATGTATTTGCTGGCTTAAAAGCAGGTCTTAATATATTGAAACAACGCGAATCTAATGACTATAGCCAATACTACGATTCTCAAACAGAACGTGGTCGTAATGATTTAGGTTATGCCAAACGTGAAGGCTGGACTGCTGACAAACAATTACTCGAAGCCACCCTGAACTACAAGAAGATCATCGAAAATCACAATATGAATTTTCTTGCCGGTTATTCATATGAAGACAACTATTATCAAAAAATGGGTGCCCAGAACCGCCAGTTTGTAACCAATCTTTTTGCCGCAAACAATTTGAGTGCTGGAGAAAACCTTCGTTCAGGTGATGTGTGGTCAGAGAAAAACATGAACAAACTTATTTCATTCTTCGGAAGATTAAATTACACTTTCCATGAAAAATACGTTTTAACAGCTTCTATCCGTCGTGACGGTTCTTCCAAGTTTGGTAAGAATCACCAGTGGGGTACTTTCCCATCGGTTTCTGCTGCATGGCACATGAAAGAAGAATCATTCCTAAAGGATGTAAGCGTTCTTGATGATCTGAAATTCAGAATTGGTTATGGTGTGTCAGGTAATCAGGATGGTTTAAATCCTTACCTGTCGCTTCCTTTGTACGGTAAAGCCGGTCAGTATTACGACAATGGTAAATGGTATAGTGCTTACCAGTTCGACCAGAATGAAAATCCAGACCTTCGCTGGGAACAGACTTCTATGTTTAACGTAGGTTTCGATTATAGCTTTATTAAAGGTCGCATTAATGGTAGTATCGATTACTACAATAAAAATACCGACGACCTTCTTTATACTTACACCGTGCCACAACCTCCTTATCTGAAAGGTACAATGATGGCCAACGTAGGATCTATGAATAATAAAGGTTTCGAGTTTGTAGTAAACGGAGATATTATCCGCAAAACTGATTTCCGTTGGAATGCTTCATTCAACATTGCACACAACAAGAACGAAATCACCAGCTTGTCAAACGATCAGTTTACAACAATGTCAATTAAAACAGGTTCTGCATGGATCCGTGGTGGTTCAAACAACACAACCCACATTATTGAAGAAGGTAAAGAAGTTGGAACATTCTACGGATGGGTTTCCAAAGGCATCGATGCTAATGGAAAATACATTATGGACGATATGATTGACGGAAAAGCAGGTTTAACTGACGAAGACCGTACTTATATTGGTTCTGCACAGCCAGCATTTACTTATGGTCTGTCAAGTGCATTGTCTTATAAAAACTGGGAATTAAACTTCTTCCTTCGTGGTGTTCAGGGTAACGATGTATTGAATTTCTCAAAAATGTCGTATGCTACCACACAGTGGTTACCTGGTGCCAATGTATTGCAGGAAGCGCTTACAATCGGTTTGAAAGAAAGTCCGAAATATTGTAGCTATTATATCGAAGATGGTTCGTTCCTGAGAATGGACAATGCAAGTGTTGCATATAATTTCGATACAAAAGGCAAGTATGGCATTAACAAATTAAGAGTATACCTGACCGGACAAAACTTATTCGTTATTACCAAGTACACAGGTTTGGATCCAGAAGTTGAAATGTCGGGACTTGATCCAGGCGTTGAAGGCCGCGAGTATTATCCAAAATCAAGAACTTTCTCTGTGGGAATTAACTTGAGTTTCTAAACCTTAAAATTTAAACAACATGAAAAATAGTAAAATATTCATTTTCATAGCTGTCGTAATAGCATCATGGGGATTCTCAGGTTGTACAAACCTCGATGAAGAAGTTTACGACAAGCTTCCTGTTGACCAATTTGGGAAAAACACCAAAGAAGTTAACTCGTTGATCGCTCCGATTTACAGAACATTAAAAGATGTATTTCCATCGAACTATTTCCTACTTAGCGAATGTTCTTCTGACATGGCAATCACTCCAACCCGTAAGGGTGGTGACTGGTGGGATGGCGGACAATTCAAGGAACTGCGATTTCATACGTGGACCCCGTCAACGAGTGTAGTGGTAGGTTCATATAACTCTGCTGTTTCGGCAATTACGCTTTGTAACAAGATTTATGCAATGATCAATGAAAATCCGGCTATTGAAAATAAGGATCAAATCATTGCCGAAATCAGGGGCGTGCGTGCATTTTGGTATTATATGTTGCTCGATTATTACGGAAACGTGCCAATCGTAACTGATTTCAACAACAAAGAATTGCCAAAGACCAGCACCAGAGTGGAAGTTTACAATTTTGTACTTACCGAGTTGAATGCAATTAAAGATGTGGTAAGAGCTGATGTATCATCGGCCAGTTATGGCAAAATTACAAAAGGTGTGGTTTATACCCTGTTGGCAAAAATGTATCTGAATGCAACCGTTTGGAATCCTGCAGGTGGAGCTAAATGGCAGGAATGTATTGCTGCCGCCAATGAAGTAATTAAACTTCCTTACCTGATTGAACCAAGCTTTAAACAGAGCTTCATTGTAAAAAATCAGAACTCACAGGAGATTATTTTCCCGATTGTATTTAGTACCAGCGACGGTGGCAATCACATTGCTCAACGCACACTTCACTACCTTGCAGCTCCATCATTGGGTCTGAAAATTGGAACATGGAACGGTATCTGTGCATTTCCTGACTATGTAAAAGCCTATGATCCTGCAGATAAACGTATCGGATGGTCATTCCTAACAGGTGCAATGAAAGATCCGGCATCAGGTAATACTTACGTTACGGCTCATGGCCGTCCACTGATCCACACTGTTGATGTTACCATGAAATATGGTATCGATGCTGATGGTTGGGGACAAACCGAGCAGGAAGATGGTGCCCGCTGTTGGAAATGGGAATTTGAAAGCGGACAGAATGGCGATGCTGAAAATGACATGGCTATCTTCAGATTGGCTGACGTTTACCTGATGAAAGCTGAGGCTTTGGTTCGCGCAGGTGGCGATATTGCTGAAGCAACCCGTTTGGTTAATGTAATCCGGAAAAGAGCTTTTGATGATGCCGCGAAACTGAAAACTACCGTAACTCTTGAAGATGTATACCAGGAAAGAAGGTTCGAAATGGCTTGGGAAATCAGTTCACGTCAGGATATGATCCGTTTTGGAACTTTCCTGAACGCTTTGCCGGGCTGGAAAGGTGTTACACCAGCAAAATGCCTGTTGTTCCCAATTCCGCGTACCGCGAGAGATGCTAATCCAAACCTGACTCAGAATCCAGGTTACTAGTCTGTTAAAATATTCGGGATTTCGATCCTGGGTTTTTGCGAATAATCCGGCGGCTTTCCAGAGGGAAGGCCGCTTTTTATCCAATATTTAAACCCTGAAGCTGACCTTTAAAACAGGTAGGCTTCAGGGTTTTGTCTTGATATATTTTGAAATTATTTATACAATTGGGTGCAAAACCTATTTTAAGTGTATGTTATACAATTATATTTGCATGGATTTATTAACCGAAATAGCTAGCTTAAAATGAAACTAAAACTCTCCATTTTTTTGATCTGCCTGATGTTTGCAGCTTCCTTAGGCGCACAAACAACACCCAAAACGCTGGTTGTTAAAGCAGGTACTCCAATTGCGCCCATCCAGTCAACCATGTGGGGCTTGTTTTTTGAGGATATTAATTTTGCTGCCGATGGTGGTATTTATGCCGAATTGGTTAAAAACCGTTCGTTCGAATTCTATAAACCATTGATGGGTTGGAAAAAAACAGGTGAGGAATATGTGGGACAGTTCCAGATCATCAACAGTCAGAATGAAAATAATCCACGTTTTTTACGTCTCGAATCACTACAGGGGAAAGAGTTAGCATTAACCAACGAAGGCTTCCGGGGAATGGGTGTGACTTCCGGAGAGAATTATAATTTCTCAATACTTGCCCGGCAAGATCAGGGTTCTTCTGCCTTGAAGGTTGAACTCCTCGATTCAACCGGTGTGGTTATCGGTAAAACTGAGGTGAAGGATTTTTCAGGAGAGTGGAAAAAATACGAAACAAAATTTACCTGTTCGTCAACTCACCCAAAAGCTAAATTGCAGGTTACACTTTCAGGAAAAGGAGTTTTGGAAATCGATATGGTTTCGCTTTTCCCTGAACATACCTGGAAAAACCGCAAGAATGGGCTGCGTGCCGATTTGGTGCAAAAGTTAGCCGATATGAAACCCGGATTTATTCGTTTTCCAGGGGGGTGTATCGTTGAAGGGCACGAATTGGAAACCCGCTACCAGTGGAAGAAAACTGTCGGAAATGTGGAAGACCGCAAATTGATTGTCAATCGCTGGAATACTGAATTTTCGTACCGCAATGCACCCGACTATTATCAGTCGTATGGGCTGGGATTTTACGAATATTTCTTGTTGGCCGAAGATCTCGGCGCTGCTCCGCTTCCAATCTTAAACTGCGGAATGGCTTGTCAGTTTAACTCTACGGAATTGGTTCCGCTTGATAAACTCGATCCATATATTCAGGATATTCTTGACCTGGTTGAATTTGCCAATGGAGCAACTACAACCAAATGGGGGAAACTGCGTGCTGACATGGGGCATCCGGCTCCTTTCAACCTGAAAATGGTTGGAGTTGGAAACGAACAGTGGGGAACTCAGTACGTCGATCGGTTGAAAATATTTCTGAAAGTGTTAAACGAAAAACATCCTGAGATTACTTTTGTTGGCGGATCAGGTCCTTCGTCTGATGGAAAAGATTTCGATTACCTGTGGACGCAAATGCGCGAACTGAAAGTTCCGATGGTTGACGAACATTACTATAAAACTCCGGATTGGTTCCTGAAAAACGCAGGACGCTACGACTCGTACGACCGCAAAGGACCGAAAGTATTTGCTGGCGAATATGCGGCACACGATAAAGAAGGAAAAGATGCCGAATCGCGTAATACATGGAAAAGTGCACTGGCCGAAGCCGCGTTGATGACTGGTTTGGAGCGTAATGCCGACGTGGTTCACATGGCTTCGTATGCACCGTTGTTTGGTAATGTAAATGCATGGCA
Source organism: Bacteroidota bacterium (assembly GCA_023251455.1). Taxonomy (GTDB): domain Bacteria; phylum Bacteroidota; class Bacteroidia; order Bacteroidales; family Prolixibacteraceae; genus Aquipluma. The sequence goes on along the minus strand of JAHEYT010000028.1, from coordinate 24,015 downwards.
ATGGCGTCCCGACCTGATTTGGTTTGATAATCTGAAATCGACGGCAACACCCAACTATTACGTGCAGAAAATGTTTTCGACCAATGCAGGTACCGATGTTGTTTCTGCTTTGGTCGATGGCAAACCGCTGATTGGTCAGGATAGTTTGTTTGCCAGCGCCTGTATCGATTCAAAAACTTCGGAACTGATTGTGAAACTGGTGAATGTGGCTAAAAATCCAGCAACTCTCACACTTTTACTCGATGGGAAACAGCCTTCTGCAAAAGAAATTAGTCTTCAGGTTATTTCAAACTTAAATCCGGCATCGTTCAATCAGGTTGGAAAGCCAGAGGAAGTGACTCCGGTTGAAAGGAAGCAAACAATTTCAGGCAAAAAAATTACGATGAACCTGGATGCTTATTCATTAACAGTTGCGCGGATTGCGATCAAAAAATAGGTCGGTTTTATTCTAACACTGAGTTGTAAAAGGACTTTTCTGACGGAAATTTAATCGTCAGGAGAGTCCTTTTAATTTATTGCCGATTTTTGTGCAATCGTTTTCAAAACACAAATTACAATTTGTACCTTTCGACATCAAAAATTAACCAATGTGCCTTAATTAAAGACTAACTAATAAATTTCTTTTATGACTAAACACAATGAAGCTTCGCGGCGATTGTTTTTAAAACAGGCTGCAGCATTATCATCCATGATGGTATTTCCAACGATTCTCACAAAAGCGATGTCAGGTACTTATTCTCCGGCTTCCGGATTGGGCGGGGCTAATGAGCGTGTAAATCTGGCTTGCGTCGGTATTGGCAACCAGGGTGGTTCTGACGTTTTTTCCTTATATAATACCGGATTTTGCAATATTGTAGCTCTTTGCGACACCGACATGGGAGCTCCGCATACTCAGAAAGTACTCGAAAAATTCCCTGACGTTCCGCGTTTTCAGGATTTCCGAAAAATGTTCGATAAATTGGCCAATCAGATTGATGCTGTTTTAGTTGGCGTGCCAGATCATTCACATTTCCCGATTGCCATGTTGGCCATGTCTTTGGGCAAAGCTGTTTATGTTGAGAAACCGATGGGCCGCACTTTCAACGAAGTTGAACTGATGATGAAAGCCGCCAGTAAATACAATGTGGTTACGCAGATGGGTAATCAGGGGCATTCCGAAGCCAATTATTTCCAGTTTAAAGCCTGGACCGAAGCCGGAATTATTAAAGATGTTACTGCAATTACTGCACATATGAATTCGCCTCGCCGCTGGCACGGGTGGGATACTAAAATGACGAAGTTCCCGAACGCAGAGCCAATTCCCGGAACACTGGATTGGGACACCTGGCATTCGGCGGTTAAAATGCACGATTACAACCACGATTTTATTAACGGACAATGGCGTTGCTGGTACGATTTCGGAATGGGTGCATTGGGCGACTGGGGCGCTCACATTATTGATACTGCCCACCAATTCCTGAATTTGGGTTTGCCGTACGAAGTTGATCCGTTAAAGCTTGAAGGCCATAATCCATTCTTTTTCCCGATGTCCACAACCTTATCGTTTAAATTTCCGAAGCGCGGAAGTATGCCTCCGGTCGAAATTATGTGGTACGATGGGGTGAATAATATTCCTCAGGTTCCTGAAGGTTTCGGAACCTCTGAACTTGATCCGAATATCCCGCCAACCAGCGTAGGAAAAGTACAACCAGCCAAGCTTAATCCTGGTAAGGAAATTTACAGCAAAGATCTTATTTTTAAAGGTGGATCGCATGGAAGTACCTTGTCGATAATTCCTGAAGAGAAGGCAAAAGCAATGGAATCGAAATTGCCTGTTGTACCGGTGAGCCCGTCGAACCATTATGCCAATTTTCTGAAAGCCGTTAAGGGTGAGGAAAAGACCCGCTCTCCGTTCGAAATTGCAGGTCCATTGAGTCAGGTATTCAATCTTGGAGTTTTAGCTCAGCAACTAAACACTAAGATTGTTTTCGATCGCGAAACCAAACAAATCACCAACAATAAAATAGCCAATCAAATGTTAGTTGGTGCACCTGCACGTAAAGACTGGGAACAGTTCTACAAACTATAGACTGATTTTTATTAATAGCAAAGCCCGGAATCACACGTTTCGGGCTTTGTTGTTTCTATTACGGTTTGCCTTCCAGACTGAGGATCTGTTCGACAAACGAGGCTTTTACAATAAAGACAAATTCCTCCAGAACTTCAAATTCCTCATCTGTCAATTCCAAATTGTTGTAGGCCTGGTAAAGTCCTTCAATACGATCGATATCGGCCAGGTGCGCAAGTCCCATCAATAAAGCTGTGAGATAATGAAATGCCTCAATATGATGTATCCATGCGCGGCCAGCAAACAGCGATTGCATGGTAAATGCCATGACCATATCATTTGCCGAATTGGCGAATTGGTTATTCGACATTAGAATCTTCAATAAAGGGTAATCCGGAAACCTGGAATAATATTCCTGAACTTTTTCATCATATTTAGGCGAATTCTCGGCTCTTAGAATAACCAGTTCAAGAAAGCAGGAAGCTGGATTTTCAGGAGTTTCTTTCCTGAAATCATTCAGTAATAATTTAGCTGCCTCCGGATCTTCATTGGCTGATTCATAAACCTGGGTGAACAATTCACAGGTTCCGGCACTCAGGTTGTGATTGGCTAAACCCATCATTTCTTCAGTAAAAACATCATCAGTTACCTCCAAATCGAAGTCATGCAGGAATTCCTCGCTATATTGGTCAACCAAATCAGGCGAAACGATGCTGGCAATCACATGTTCGGTCAACTCCCGAAGTTGCTCATCTTCGTCATCGTTTAAATCATCAATTTTTGCATATAATTTCTGAAACAGGTCGCGTTGTTCCTTGATAGACATGTGATCAAATTCATCGCCTTCGTCAAATTCATCGTCTTCGTCAAGAATCTCAAAATCATAATTCCCGGGCCCGGCAGTTCTTTCGAGTTGGGCAATTATCTGGTTTATTTTTGCCTGATCTTCATAAGGACCATTCACATAGAATGGTTTTCCGTTTTTACCACATTCAATTTCAATCAGTTCGATGTTTTCGGTGTCTTCTTCGAGCATAAATTGAGTGATTGAAGTGAAATCTTTATGAGGTTTAAACCTATATTCTTCGGCATATTCAAGTCCGGCAAAAACAATGTTGTGGGCAAGTGTGTAACTGATTGGTTCAAACTCAATATGCTCCATTTCGTCTTTTTTATCCTGATACTCCGTTTCAGGAATATTAAAAAGGTACTGAGTGTTTTTTATGCCTAAACAAAATAAATCGACCAGATACATGCATGCGGTTATGTTTCCATTGGTGTGTTTTCGTGCAATGACGATATGGGCCACACCTTGTTCTTTCCATTCCATATTTACCAAACATTCATAAATTGGAAGTGAACGTGCTTTCTTCCTGATATAATTTTCGGGGCTCAGCATCTGAACAACTTTCCCCGTTTTTTTCTTTGCCATATCTAACTTTGAGGTATAATTTGATTGGATTCTAACAAAGGACGAAGATAAACCAATTCATACTTTTTCAATAGTCCACTAATGAAATTGCGGTATTTCTCACTTAATTTATTTGAATTCAATAAATTATTATAGTTTTCTGAACAAAATAGGATATAAAGATGTATACGTCTCTAAATATTTATTTATGAGACAAATCTACCAGAACAAAAGAAGCTTTGTAATTCAGCGAATATTCATTTTAGTTTTAATTTTCGTCCCTATCCTTGGTGTTGCTCAGATTCAGGGAACAGTACACGATGTTAATAACCAGCCACTTTCATTTGCAAATGTCCTTCTGATTAATCAGAAGGATTCGTCTGTGGTTACAGGAGTTTCTACTTCAGATGTCGGTACCTTCAGTATCACCAATTTTGTTCCCGGCAAGTATTTAATTAAGACCAGCATGATCGGATTTAAAACTGAGGTATCCAATCCGTTCGAGATAAAAACAACGAATGACCATATTCATATTCCTCCATTTGTTGTTGAAGAAGAGACCCGATTGTTGGGTGATGTTGATGTGGTGGCCAAGAAGCCCATCTATGAGCAGCAGATTGACCGTATGGTCGTAAATATTGAGAATAGTATAACTTCAACCGGAAGTACCGCTTTAGAAGTACTGGAAAAGTCACCTGGAGTAATTGTCAACCGGCAAAATAAAACGCTTTCGTTGGCGGGGAAAGAGGGAGTTCTGGTAATGATTAATGGCAAGGAAAGTCGCATGCCAGTATCAGCAGCTATCGAAATGTTGAGCGGAATGAGTTCTGAAAATGTAAAAAAGATAGAATTGATTACCACGCCACCAGCAAAATATGAAGCTGAGGGCGATGCCGGAATTATAAATATTGTACTGAAGAAGGATGATGATTTTGGTACCAATGGCGTTTATACATTGGGTGCAGGAATGGGAGTTGATGGTAAATTAAATGGAAGCCTTTCGATGAATCATCATGTGGAAAAGGTGAATTATTACGGGATGTATTCCTATTCATACGATAACAGTTATCAAGTAATGGGGATGGATAGGCTGGTTAATCAGAATGGATCGCTTAACGAAACGAATTCGACAAGCCTTCGGCAACCAATCACTACCTTTCACAATGCCCGGCTTGGGCTCGATTATACTCCATCCAGTAAAACTGCAATTGGACTTTTGGTTGCTGGATATGTAAGTGACTGGGAGATGGATGCCATGAATGATATCTTCTATAAGAAAGATAATCAAATCAGTTCTTTGGTTGATCAGCGCATCATTGAGTCCAATAAGTGGAACCATTATATGGGTAATTTTAATGTGCAGCATTTTTTTAAAGAAGATGAAATTTTGGAGTTTAATGTCGATTACCTTCATTATGATGACAATAATCCTTCTTCCTATTTTATTCAGTACCACGATAACGCAAACAAACTTACGAGTGTTGAAGATATTAACGTTACCAAGAAAACTCCTATAAATACATTGGTAGGGAAGTTGGATTATAATAAGAATTTTGGCAAAGATGTTAAACTTGAAGTCGGCTTGAAAAATACATCCACCAGTTTCGAAAATGATGTAAGTGTTGCCAATAGGGTTAATGGTGTTTGGACATTTAATTCAGACTTAACCAATAAATACAATTTAAATGAAAACATCAGTGCGGCATATTCATCGCTGAACTATAAATTCAGCGCGAAGACAAGTATGATCGCCGGGCTTCGGTATGAATATACCAACACAGTTTTGAGTACCGTAACCCAGCATGGCATTATCGACCGGCATTACGGTAAATTGTTTCCTACATTCTTCTTCTCTCAGGAATTGACTAAAGACAATACGCTTCAGTTTTCGTACAGCCGGAGAATAAGCCGACCTTCATTCAACGAACTGGCCCCGTTTATTGTGTTTCAATCGCCTGATACATATATCGCCGGAAATGAAAAGCTTCAGCCTTCGATAAGCGACATTTTTAAAACCGATTACAAATATAAAACGATACTCTTCTCATATACATATACCGTTGAAAACAACGCTATCCGAAGATTTCAACCAACACAGGATTCAATTAAGAATTTACTTTACCTCACATCCCGAAATTTGGACAGAGTTACAACATCATCTTTTATGCTTTCATTTCCTGTTAAACTGGCCAAGTGGTGGAGAATGCAAAACAACCTTAATGGCATTGTGCAAAAGGTTAAAACAGCTTATGACGGAAAGAATCTGGATATTAATCTGAAAAACTTCAATATAAACTCAATCAACAATTTTACAATAACGAAAGGATTTACCGGCGAGATTTCAGGATCTTACCAGTCGCCTTCTTTATTCGGAATTTATAAAAGTAAAGCTGTGGGTACCGTTGATGTGGGTTTGCAGAAGAAATCGAAGAATGAGAAGCATACATTTAGCTTAAATTTAAGCGATGTTTTCGAAACTGGAATCTATTCTTTTTCGGCTAATGTACCCGAATTGAATATCAGTACTTCGGGGAAACTAAATTTCGAGCCTCGTGTTTTGCGATTTACTTACTCACACAATTTTGGCAGCAAAAAAGTAAAAGCAGAGAGGAGCCGTCAGACTGGTTCGGAAGAAGAGCGGCAAAGGGTAAATTAATCACTTCAATTAATTTATCAACAGCATTTTATGGATGAAATCAGAATCTGGTTTATACGTAAATTGTCCTTTGTTGATGTACATCTCAAACGAAAAATCGGGTCTGTTTAATAAGCTTCTGACCAGATCGTCGGGCGAAGTAATGTAATGGCCAGCCCTTTTCTTCGACTGCCAGTCGATAAAGTCGTATGCCAGGCAAACCAGGTCGGAACATACAATTCGGTCAGGCGATTGCGAATCGAAATTGAAATCGTATTTTTTACCCAATTGCATTTTGAGCGAGTTCCTGATTTTTTGTTTTTGCATTTCGGTCAGGTTAGTGGGCCTCACAATCAGGTAAATTTCACCATCCGAAAATTCCTCGATCGAACAAATTCTCACCCCGCTTCTTGGGGTTTCAATCATCAGGTCGTTACCTAAGCTAACACCTACATGCCCAAAATAGCCTGGAATTAGCTTTTCGGTTAGGTGAGTGAGCGATTTAAGCAATACAATATCAAACTCCTGAAGTTGAGATCTCAAAAGCATGGCATTGGTTTTTTTATCAATTTTCCCATGAAACTGGCCGGCAAACTGGCCAAATATCTTGCTTAAAAAATACACTGTTTTGTATTGGTACGATTGCCATTCATCAACGGTATTCGATAACATAAAGCCTGCAATTGTGTGTGTCGCCCTTTCATCTTTTTCGTGTTCAATCAGGTAGCTGCGGTTGTTTTTGTCCGACCACAGAAACTGTTGGGTTTGGTTCAGCGTATTGGTTGGTATTCCGTAAGCTATATCGCCCCGGTTGATAGTTCTTCGGATAAATTTATTTTTCTGGAAGGCTTTTTTGTAATTAACCGCAGACTCAAGCAGCGCTTGCTTGCTTTTGTTCCGGATTGATTCATCAGGCGATTGTTGAAATAGCTGGTGGTAAACAGTGTCAATTTCATATTGCTGGTGCAGGTTTCCAAATAAAGCGTTAAAAGTATGCATGGATATCGTACTTGAGTTCTGCACCTTTTCAGCAATTTCTTGAGATATCAAATGCGTTTCGTTATTTAAGCTTTGCTTTTTTAAAGCCAGGGTCTGCATAATCCTGATGGCAGAATCTTTTTCGAATGCAGCACCCGAGTCGGAAGATGGCAATTTGCCCCAATATCCGTATTTGTATGTTTGACATGAACCCATAAATAATAATGCGGTCAATAGCAGAATGGCTATAATGGGATTAATTGATACCGCTTGGTTTTTCATGGCTCAAAAGTAGGGGCTTTCTCAAAAAAAAATATCCGCATAAATACGGATATTTTACTGAATAAAAGCGTTTTGAACCTGAGTGCAAATGAGCTTTTCAGATTTTTTAACTCCAAAATCGAAAATACAGGCTTATTCAAAAATATTATTGAGCAACCCACCGCTCGATTCTTTGCGGCTATTTGGTCCAAACGAGCTTAGTTGCGCTACCAGTTTGCGGATTGGCATTGATTGTAACCAAATTTTCCCGGTTCCGCGAAGCGTTGCCAAAAACAGACCTTCGCCGCCAAATACCATCGAGCGTAGTCCACCTGCCTGCTGAATGTCGAAGTCAATTGATTCTTCGAAAGCAACCACGCAACCAGTGTCAACGCGAAGAACTTCGTTGTTCAACTGGCGTTCGATAACCGTGCCACCTGCATGAATAAAAGCTTTTCCATCGCCCTGTATTTGCTGAAGGATAAAACCTTCGCCACCAAAGAACCCGGCGCCCAGTTTGCGGTTGAAACGCATAGATATTTTGGTGCCCAAAGCGGCGCAAAGGAATGCATCTTTTTGTACGATCAGGCTTCCACGATAATCAGGTAAGTTTACCGGAATGATTGTTCCCGGATAAGGAGCCGAAAACGCAACATGTTTTTTACCCCAACCCTGATTGGTGAAATGAGTGATGAAAAGTGATTCGCCGGTGATTAACCGTGAGCCGGCTGAAAGTACTTTGTCGAAAAAACCGGCACGCGGATTTGATCCGTCGCCCATTTTTGATTCGAAACTGATGCCGTCTTCCATGTAAAGCATGGCACCAGCCTCAGCAATAACTGTTTCTCCCGGGTCAAGTTCAACTTGTACCAATTGAACATCGTGACCAACAATTTTGTAATCGATTTCGTGTGATTGCATGAATAGTGATTTTTTGAGAGATTATCTTTTTTGAATGTTTCAGACAAATTTATGGATTGTTGATTTAACAACCGATATTTTTCGACCAGTAAGTTTATTTTGCCGGTAAAATGTTGTCTACTTCGAATAAAGCATGTTTTTCGAATTTGAGTTCGTGATTTTACAGAGAATCAAATTTCACCAATCTCTATAATATTTCCTGATTTCACAGTTGAGAACCTGAAGCTTTTAGATATGAGAGCCTGCGCCGAAAAGCTTGTGCAATGCGATGGAATAACCTGTTCGACCTGCATCGACTTCATCCAATCAATAGTCTTCTGTGTAACGTCATCGTCATTTTGGAGGTGAAAACCGCCAATTACCATATGAACTTTTTCAATTCCGGAAACATTCATGGCATGTACTGTCATGTTGCAGATGCCTGAATGCGCGCAGCCCGAAATCACCACCAATCCTTTGGAAGTTGCAATTGCCAAACCTGAGTCATCCATTACAAAGTCTTCGGTTCCATCAAATTTCTGAAATGCAGTGTTTTTGCTTTCAAAATCGGTTAGCCGTGGTATTTCACCCAGGAAATAGATTTGCTCAGAAAGCTTAATCGGTTTACTGCTGGTTTGAAGATTAAATCGTGAGCGGATTTCATCTTCGGTCCATTTGATTCCCAGTTCGGTATGATTTGATTTTCGGTGTCTTTTCAGAAAGGTATCCGGATGGCAGATCAATTTTTGTCCTTCGAAAAGCATCAACCCGCCGGTATGGTCGTCGTGTCCGTGACTAAGCACAATGGTGTCGATTTGCTGAAGGTCGATGTTCAGGATTTGAGCATTGTAGGCGATCAGGTCTGATGATGAACTGGTGTCGAACAGAACGGTTTGGTCAGCTTCAATCAGGAATGAAAGCCCGTGTTCGGCGCGACACCAACGACCGGCAACATTGTCGTTTAAAACTGTAAGTTTCAGCTTTTGCATTGTTGTAATATATGATTGACGGGGTGACTTAAAGTCACCCCGTTAATATCATCGAACTATAATTCCAGTTTCAGTTTTGCAAGCTCCGAATTGATGAAGCTTATTTCTTCAGCGCTCAGTTTCAGTTGGGCTGCCATAGCATTTTCGATCGACTGCGCAGTATTGCGAGCGCCAACCAATGCGATTGTAATCCCTTGTTGTTCAATGGTCCATCTGATAACCAACTGACTTAAAGTAGCGTTTTTCCCGTCGGCCAGTGGTTTTATTTTTTCAAGAAAGGCATTGATCAACTGAATATTTTTATCCGAATAATAAGGCTGATCCACGCGGGTGTCTCCTTCAGCAAACGAATGTCCTGGTTTTATCTTTCCCGAAAGCAAACCCCTTTGCAGCGGACTGTAAGCAAGTATTGACTGGTTATTTTCAATCAGGTAAGGAACGAGTTCCTGCTCAATATCGCGTTTAACCATGCTGTACGAAACCTGGTCAGAAACCAGATCGATGTACTTGGCAGCTTCTTTCATCAGTGCTACATTGTAGTTGCAAACTCCGGCATAACGAACTTTGCCTTCTTTGATTAATTGGGCGACTGCTTCCATCGTCTCCTGAACGGGCGTTGTCGGATCGGCCCAGTGAATCTGGTAAAGGTCGATGTAATCGGTTCCCAACAGTCGCAAGCTGGTTTCGCATTCTCTAATGATGCTTTCTTTTCCGGAGTAACGGTAAATATCAATTGGTTTTCCCTGATTATTCTTGCTGCTGAAATAAAATTCGCCTTTGGTGTCTTCCCAGTTGAGCCCGTATTTGGTTAAAATCTGCACTTTGTCACGAGGTATTCCTTTGATGGCTTCGCCAACAATTTCCTCGCTCGTCCCCTGTCCGTAAACTGGAGCCGTATCTATGGAAGTTACGCCATATTCGAATCCTGCCTGAATGGCTTTTACTGCTTCCGACCGATCAGCTCCTCCCCACATCCAGCCTCCGGCGGCCCATGCCCCGAATGTAACTACCGACACATTTAAATCTGAATTTCCTAATTTTCGGTATTCCATAATTATTTGGTTTAAGTCGTCTGTTTTTTCGTTCCTGATTCAGGTTTAAACAAAGGTATTTCAACATAAAAGGTAGTTCCTTCGTCGAATTCGGTGGAGTACCAAATCTTTCCACCGAAATTATCGACTATATTTTTTACAATCGATAAACCCAGTCCCATTCCGCTAGTTTTGGTGGTGAAGTTTGGCTGAAAAAGGTTTTCCTGCGCTTCCTGGCTGATTCCTGTACCATTATCGCTGATTTTAATCAAGGCCACCGATTCGTCGGTCGCAACAGCAATTCGTATTTCACCTTTCTGGTCGGCCGGTATCGATTGGATTCCGTTTTTTACCAGGTTCAGGAATGCCCTTGAAAACTGCTCTTTGTCGATAAAAACCCGAACCTCTTCAATATGGTTCATTTCAAGCGTAAAGTGCAGGTTCTGGTTCGGCTCGAACAACGAACAAACGTTTTGAACAACTTCGATCAGGTTGAACACTTCATTTTTTGCTTTCGGAATTTGGGCAAAATTCGAGAATTCGGTAGCAATACCTGAAAGTGTATCAATTTGCTCAATCAGGTTTTTGGTTACCCGCTTGAAAAAGTCGTCGTAATGTTCGTTGCCCTCCTCTTTAGCCTTCTGCAAATACTGAATGTTGAGTTTCATCGGGGTGAGAGGGTTCTTAATTTCATGTGCGATTTGTTTGGCCATTTCGCGCCAGGCCGACTCGCGCTCTGAACGGGCAAGTAATTCGGCGCTTTCCATCAGGTCGTCAACTTTATGGTTATATTCCTGTACCAATGCACCAATTTCGTCATTGGCTTGATAGTTAATGTGTTCGTTCTTTTTTCCAAGTTGAATGCCTTTCAGCTTTTCACGGATTAGGCTAAGTGGTTGAGTGATTTTATTCGACAAAAAAATCGCGATAATCACGCTGGCCAGGAAAAGGATCAGGTAAAGATTGATGAAGGCTACAATAAATGTTGAAATACCTTGCTTCAGGTCATCTTCGCGTGTGAAATACGGAAGGTTGAGGTATCCCAAATAGTCACCTCTGTTATTTATAATCGGTTCGTAAGCAGAAAGGTATGAGAGTGTTCCTGTTTTTTCGGGTTGGAAGTATTTGAGTTGAAACCGCTCTGAAAGTTCGTAAAAGGCTTTCGAATTCATGCGATCGGAAGTGATGCCTTTGTCGAAAATTTCGGGACGCGAAGTGGCCAGCAGCTCACCATTGACATCATAAATATTGATGTCGGTTCGGAATATGTTCGACAATTTGTTCAATTCACTGAATAACCAACGTTGCAATTCCGGATTAATAGACGTTACGTATGTCAACCGGTCTTTTATTTCTTCAGAAATAGATTTTATTTTTTCCTGAAGATCAACCTGGTGCCTGGTGCGGTATTCCTGGATGTTATAATAGATGGTTCCTGTAGCCACAAAAAGATGCGAGATGAGTACAACCGAGATGATGGATCCCTGAATCCGGAAGCGAAGATCGTTCTGAATAATAAGTTTTCGGATATTGGAATTTCGAATCAGGATGATCGTCAACACAAATGCGAAGTAGAACACGAAAATGTACGGGAACGAAATCAGGTAATCGATAAATGTGAGCGAGCGGTTGCTCACAATGATGTGGTTCTTTTCGTCCAGGTTATAGATCAGGTGGTCATATCCGTCCCAGCTCAGAAGCTGAAACTCAGGATCGGTGGTTTTAATGTTGTACGATTGCAGGTAATAGTTGTAAGTGTAATCTCCTGAAAAGTTTACCAGTTCTTCGTCGAAATATTTGGCGTACGAAAGGTATTTGTACCGAAACGGTTTGACCAGCGAGCGGTCCATGAGTAATTCAGGAAACCCGATTCCTTCAGAGATAATTTTCGAATCAATTTCAATAAATATTGAAATCCCATTGGCAACATTTACCAATGGAAAATGGAGCTTTCCAAAGTACGAAACCCTTCCGTTCATGTTATTCATGAAATAAAAGTTGCTGTTAGGCACTTTAATTCCAGACTTTTCAATCATACTTTCAAAGTACGGGAAACAAGGTTCCGAAACATTTTCAGACTGGATGAAAACACTGTCGTTCCCAGCGCAAAAGATGTATTGAATATCGTACTTTCTGAAATAACCACTGAAATAGGTGCGGGTAAGGTAGCTTTCCAGATCGGTATATGGGGGAGCGAGAAGTGTTGGAATAATGGTGTCAACATCGAATTTATTCTGGATCCGGGCCAGAAAGACTTCAGCAGCCGGGTCTTGTTCTGCACTTAGAGTTGTAGCCCGAAGTTTCTGTACTGCCAGATCGCGATCTTTGACCGTATTGTAAACCACCATCAACGAGATGATCGAAAAAAGTGAGATAAACAGTATGGAATAGGAGAGCGAATAGAGTGCGATATGCATTTTTTTTATCAGGCATTGCATTGAATTAACCGCAAAAAAGAGAATGAGCATATACGACCATCCGGAAGGAAAAAACACGCACAAAATGATCGAAATCAATACACCTGTCAGGTTTAGCTTGAGGAATAAACTTTTACGGTTGAGGTGTTCTGTCTTTTGGATGATTCGAAGGTGAATCATGAAAACAGAAAATAACAACATGGCAATGGCAAGATAGGCACTAATACTGTACTGGTCGATGTCGGTAATCCTGTTTAATTTATAGCTTATGTTGCTGTTGCTGATCAGGTTTTGGATCATAAATCCGACTAATTGATACAGCAAACCTGCAAAAACGAATGCCGGAACAATCAGCTTTTTCCGGAGAAGTTCGGTTGGCGAGAAATCGCGGGCAAATACCAAACTCCAAAAGAAGAACAAAACAGTGATCAGGAAAAAATCGCCAAGCGAAGGAAGCCATTCTGATATGGCATAAAACTGCGCGCTAAATAACCCAATGTGGCTTAAAATTGCAGGTATTTTAAATTGAATATGAAACCAGTAAATTCCAGACAATGTGATGAGTAGCAACACCATCTTGACTGCAAAATATTTGCCTTTATAATGCTCTGTCTTTCGGTACAATAAAATCAACAGTAAGATAAAACCCGCCAAATACAGGATGGCGGGGATATAGAGTTTTACTTCGCCATAGGCCTCTTCTGTTGATGGCAAAACTGTAAAGAGATATTGGTTTTTCGAGTCGTGTATTTCTGTTGCGTTGGTCGCCCTCGAAATGTTGATTTTATATCCGGATGGAAGCTTAAATGGCGGAACATATGAATTTTCGAGGAACTGGTTTTCGTAAGAATAGCTGTTCTTGATGTGTATCAGCCCAATGATCTCGTAATTGCCAATGATTCGGGTTTGTGCAACATAGATTCCGTTGGGCAAAATGATTAGTTTGTTGGCCACCGAAACTTTATTCAGGATATTCTGAAAAGCAAACTGGTTACTCGACCAGTAAATCATTTTCAGTTTTTTGTAAACGATAAAGCCCAAGCCTTCGTCTTCAAACAAATGATTAAGTTCCGAAAAAGTTGAAGCGTAGTTTTCGGCCGATAAGCTGTCGTTTATTTTTAGCTCGGTCTTTGTGAGGTATGTTGAAAGTTTTGATTCTTGCTCGAGTAAGGTCTTTTGGAAGTTCTGAATGACCTTAACTTCGGGATGATTATTCAGGGTTTGGTTTTCCAGAATAGCCGCCAGCAAAAAGAACAGGACGGAAATAAAAAACAATATGTACTTTCTGAATACCTTCATGCTACAAAATAATCATTTTTACGGTTCAATCCCGAATATCTGCCAATTTATTGATGATGATAGGGTTCGCCTTTCAGGATGGTCATTGCGCGGTAAAGCTGTTCCAGAAAAATCAACCGGACCATCTGATGCGAAAAGGTCATCTTCGAAAGACTCACCTTCCCAATTGCCCGCGAATAAACGCTTCCGGAGAATCCATACGGCCCGCCAATCACAAAAACCAGTCGTTTAATTCCCGAGATCATTTTTTTCTCCAAAAAGCGTGCAAATTCTACCGACGAAACTTCCATCCCTTGTTCGTCCAGCAGAAATAATTCATCAGAGGTGCTTATTTGCTGAAGAATCAGTTCTCCTTCCTTTTCTTTTTGTTGCTCCTCGCTAAGGTTTTTAGAGTTTTTGATATCGGGTATTGCCTTCATTTCAAACGAAATGTAATGCGGTATTCGTTTCAGGAATAGTTCAAGTCCTTTTTGCAAATAAGCTTCATCGGTTTTCCCGATTACCAGCAGGCATATTTTCATTTGTATATTTCAGTTGAGGTTTCCTATTGTTATTTAATTACATATACACATCGGCCAATTAGCTGTTTTTGTATTTTCTTATGGTATCCTATGTGTTCTTGTGCTTGTCAGGTTTTAAATTGATTTTTCAGGTATGTGAAATTTATTACCTTTACAAAGGTATTTGTTTAAATAAAAAATTGCACGGTTTTTGGTAATGATTCATGCTGAGGCTAATTTGGACGAAAATTATTGACGATGAAAAATTTTAAATTGAAACTTATATCTTTTGTATTTGGGTTTTTTGCTTTGGCAACAACTTCGTTTGCACAGATTCCCGACGGGATTGTGACAAGTATTCAGAATGGTAACGATGTAAGTTTGGCTGCATTCTTCAATGAAAATGTTGAATTGGTAGTTGAATCGCATGATGATGTTTATAGCAAATCGCAGGCTCAGCAAATTGTTGCCGAGTTTTTCAAGTCGAATAAACCCAAGCAATTTAGTATTATACATCAGGGCGGTAAAGAAGATGCCCGTTATGCCATTGGAAGCCTGACCACTGCCACCGGAACGTTCAGGGTCTATTTCTTGCTGAAGAGCAAAAACAACAATTCTTATATTCACCAGTTACGAATTGAAAAACAGGGTTAATGCCTGACAAACTTTCGAATAAACTGATTTTCATTTGGGAAAGGATACTGGTCAAAGCAAAAAGGGTCACTTTCCCCGGTCTTGATGGAATGGCTCTCTATGATGTGATGGTTTTTTTCTGGCGCAGTATTGTCGATGGTGCGTTATCAACCCGAGCATCAGCTATTGCATTCAGTTTTTTTGTGGCTCTGTTCCCGCTAATCATCTTCCTGTTTACCCTAATTCCTTTTATTCCCATTGATAATTTTCAGAACGAATTGTTTTTGTTGATTGAAAGTATGGTTCCGGAAACAACCTTTATGGCAATCAAAGAAACGGTCATGGACATTCTTACCCGTCAGCGTGGCGACCTACTTTCTCTTGGTTTTTTTATGGCGCTTATTTTCTCGACCAACGGGTTTGCTTCGATGATGACGGCATTCGATGCTTCACTCCATAGTTTCGAACGTCGTACCTGGATCGGACAAAGACTGATTGCTTTACTTCTTTTAGTTATCATGTCGGTTTTACTTGCCGTTGCAATTACCTTGATAACCTATGGTCAGTATTTTATCAATTATTTAGTTGCAAACGATATTTTAAAAGATCATTTTACTTTTTATGCCCTGTCGTTTGCCAAATGGATAGTTGTCCTGATTTTATTTTTTATGGCCAATTCTTTTCTGTACTATCTGGCTCCGGCAAAGAAAACCAAGTGGCGGTTTATTTCAGCAGGAGGCACTTTGGCTACCGTTCTGAGTGTGTTGACTTTTCTGGGATTTACCTATTATATCAATCGATTTGGTCAGTACAACAAACTGTATGGATCCATAGGGACTTTACTGGTTGTTTTGCTCCTCATGTACATCATGTCGATGATACTTTTGATTGGGTTCGAATTGAATGCTAGTATTAACGAAGCTGTCAAGCATTCAAAAGGTGGCTTTCTGCATAAAAAACAGGCTTAATTAAGGAATGCAATTAGATGAGTCTCCGTCTTCAGTCCCAGAGTTTTGGTCTCCGGACTTCGGTCTTTTTTATTTCCCCATCCTGAATAAAATCTCTTTTTCTTCTTTCGAAAGAGAATCGTAGCCCGATTTGCTTATTTTCTCTAAAATCTCATTCATGCGTTTTTGATCCTGATTTTTCTGTCGGTTGTATTCAATATCATCAACCGGTTTGCGATAACTCACTTTTACTTTAGGTTTTGGGCTGAAGGTCTTTTTTACTCCAGTTAGCAAGCTATTCATTCCCTTTCCCGGATCAATTCCTTTCCGCAACTGCAATACATAAATCACTCCCCAGAAAGCGCCACCCAAATGGGCCAGGTTGCCACCTGCATTGGTCGATGAAATGCCAATCACATACATTAACACTGAAAATAAAGCGATATATTTCATTTTCACCGGCCCGATAAACATCAAATGGAGCGTGTGGTTCGGAGCGTGTACTGCCAATGCGGTTACAATGGCAATTACCGAAGCAGACGCACCAAGAAGCCTTGAGTCGGTAACAATCTGAGAAAAAACAGAGAACGAATTGTATCCGGCCACATAAAATAGTCCGCCAAAAATACCTCCCAGCAAATAAATTGTAATGAGTTTACCCTGATCAAAATAGGTCAGAAAGATCTGTCCCATCCAGTAAAGCCAAAGCAGATTAAACAGAATATGCAGGAAGTCAAAATGCAGAAACATATAGGTGATCAACGTCCATGGCCGGCTTGCCAACAAACCGAAATCAGCTGGCAGTGCCAGCCAGTCCATGAAAGGGAACGGAGTTCCGGACAAAAAAAAGAAGACATTTAAAATCCTGAAAACAAGAAAAACACCCAGATTGATGTAAATCAGACGGGTCAATGCCGATCCTTCTCTGAATGATTCTTTTATTTCGTCCCAGATACCCATTTCAAGTTAAATGATTTGAAAATTAGTGAATTTGAAAAATTGAGGATTTAAAAATCTATCCTTCAATCCATCAGTCTCTAATAAAAATTCTTTGTGTTACTATTCCAGTACCTGATCATGAAAAAGCCAAAAAGCATTCCTCCCAGATGGGCAAAATGTGCGATGTTATCTCCCGAGTTGGCAATCCCGCTGAAAAGTTCGATTGCGCCATAACCCATCACAAAATATTTAGCTTTGATTGGAATTGGAGGGAATAAAAGCATCAGTTGGGTATTGGGGAAAAGCATCCCAAAGCCAAGCAGGATGCCAAAAACGGCTCCGGAAGCGCCAACCGTCGGAATATTTAGTAATAGGTTTAGTTTTCCGGCAGCTGGGTCAGAGAAGTTTTTCCCCTGATTAAATATTTCAGTGCCTTGGCTCATAACCATCTGTACCGTTTCTGGAGACATTTTACCAGCCAAATAGTGAAATTCCATGTAATTCACTAAAGTATGCAGTGCGGCAGCGCCCAATCCGGTCACAAAATAATAAATAAAGAAGCGTTTCGGCCCCCAAACACTTTCCAGAACGCGGCCAAACATCCAAAGAGCGAACATATTAAACGCAAGGTGCATAAAACCACCATGCATAAACATGTGGGTAACCAATTGGTAAGGCTTGAATTCGGGTGACTCGATGTAGTGCAATCCTAAAATACTGGTAAGATCAATTCCCCTCATCTGGAGAATATAAGTTGCAGCCAACATGAGCACATTAATGATGATCAGGTTTTTAACGACCGGGGGAACTGTATTTATACTGGGTCTGAAATTCTGCATTGTAATTCGTTTTTGTTTCTAATAATTTGCGGCTCAGGTTTCAATAATCGCACCAACTTGAAATTTGTCCGTTAGCTGACGGATGAGACTTGAAACTTTCTCAGCCAAAGTAGTAATTTTCTGTTTTGAATCTCCATTTCAGTCAAAATGTCATTTCAACAATTTTTCAAAATCTTCCAATGGCATAATCGAGAGTATCTTTTTCCCTTTGGGCGAAAAATTGGGAGTCTGACATGCAAATAAATTATCAATCAATTCGCTGATCTCTCCCGGCTTCAGCGCCTGTCCGTATGGGATAGCCGATGCCTGTGCCAGCGAAACAGCCACTGCTTCACGTGCTTTTTCCTGAAGGTTGACTGGCGAATTTTTATAATCTTCCAACAAACTCTCAATAATTTCGAGAGGCGACGAAGTGTTCAAAACTCCCGGTGTTCCATTGATAATGAAGCTGTTCTTGCCAAAATCGCGGATGTCGAAGCCCAAAGCCCTCAAATCGGGCAAAATACTGGTCAGCAATGTCGCGTCCGAAGCATTCAGCTCAAAAGTTTCGGGGAAAAGCTGTTGCTGGCTGGCCACTTCATTGTTTTCCAGAACCTGCATCAGCCGTTCGTACAAAATGCGCTCGTGTGCCCGCTTCTGGTCGATTACCATCAGACCTGATTTAACAGGTGTCAGGATGTATTTGTTTTTAAACTGAACCGAACTTTTGGTGGTTTGTTGCTCTTCAATCCGGAATTGTACCGGTTCCTCATCCTGATTTTCGTGTTTTGTGCCGAAATCTGGTTCAAGTCCTTTGTAGAGTGATTGCCAGTTGGTCGGATTTGGTCGTTCAACAGGTGGCGACGAAAAACTGCTTCCAGTTCCGGAGTGACTTTTTGAAGGAGTTTGAGTTTCGAACGGATTATAATTAGGATTGACCTTGATCTCAGGCATACTGACTTCATCGAAATGATGGAGTGGCATTGGAATATCCAGGCTTCCGGCCTGATCGAAATCGATGGAAGGTACAATGTTGAATTTGCCCAGTGCTTCGCGAACCGAGGCCTGCAAAATCTGCCATATCATGGATTCGTTCTCAAATTTAATCTCCGTTTTGGTCGGATGAATGTTCACATCAATTTCTGCAGGGTCGAGATCGAACGAAATGAAATACGATGGAATGGCATCGGGCGGCAAAATTTTTTCATAGGCTTGCATGATCGCCCGGTGAAAAAACGGATGTTTCATGTACCGCTTATTTACGAAAAAGAATTGTTCGCCAAAGGTTTTGCGGGCAAATTTGGGTTGTCCGATAAAACCTGTTATTTTGACCAGCGTGGTTTCAGTGTCAATCGGGATCAGGCTTTGGTTGATGTTCTTTCCGAAGATGGACACAATGCGCACCCGTTTGTTGGAGCCAGCCAGCTCATAAATAGCCGATCCGTTGTGGTGCAGCGAAATGGCGATGTCGGGATTGGCCAACGCAATGCGCTGTATTTCGTTAATGATATGCTTCAGTTCAGCCGGATTCGACTTCAGGAATTTGCGTCGTGCCGGAACATTAAAAAACAGGTTTTTAATCTGAAAATTCGTGCCGTTGTCACAGCTCACAGGTTCCTGGGTGATGATGTTAGATCCGGAGATATGAATGAAAGTTCCTAAATCGTGATCGTGTTCTTTGGTGCGGAGTTCCACGTCGGCAATGGCGGCAATGGAAGCCAGAGCTTCGCCGCGAAATCCCATGGTGCGAATGGCAAAAATATCATTGGCCGACCGGATTTTTGATGTGGCGTGGCGCTCAAAAGCCATCCGCGCATCGGTGTCCGACATACCGCTGCCGTTGTCGATGATCTGGATCAGAGTCCGTCCAGCATCCTTAATGTTTACCTTAATCTGGGTTGCTCCTGCATCAATCGCATTTTCAACCAGTTCTTTTACTACGGAAGCCGGTCGTTGAATGACCTCTCCGGCAGCAATCTGGTTAGCAACTGAGTCTGGAAGTAATTGGATAATATCTGCCACGTTGAATCTCGCTAATTTATTCGGATTGAAAAGGCAAAAATAGCATTTCTAAGGGAAGAATAATCAACAAGGAATAAGGGAATACAATTGCTCATCCCTTCTCCGGACTTCGGTCTCCATTCTTCCGACTATTTCAGGTCTTTCCCAAAAATCCGGAAGCGTTTGTAAACCACTCCGCCCATTTTTTCCATTTCGGCCCGAACTTTGGTGTTGTATTCAAGCTCCAGATGCGAATCGATGACTGTTTTCCCCTGAGCTGATGCCGATTCAAGCATTTTTACTCCCATCATCACATCGAGTCCTTTGCCGCGGTAATCCGGATGGATTCCGCCAAGCAGCAGATTCAACTGTTTCGATTTCCTGGCAGAAGCTAATATTTTGAATATTCCGAAGGGGAAGAGGTATCCTTTAGATTTTTTGATTCCCTCGCCAATGTGCGACATCCCAATCAAAAAAGCCACCACCTCGTTTTGTTCGTTGAAAACCACTTTGATAAACCGCGGATTGATCAGGAAAAGATAGCGGTTGGCAAAGTCGTCCATTTCGGCTTCAGTAAATGGAATAAAACCGAAGATTTCGGTAAAAGTACTGTTGAGCAATCGGAGCACTGGGTGAATATACGGTTTGACTTTTCTCCGGGAAGTAAATTCCAGAACCTGAAAACTCTGATTTTGCCGGATTGCCCGTTCCTGAATTTTTAGGTAAAACTCCGGAATGGGATTAGGGATTTTGATCTGGTAAACGACCAAATCCACTTCTTTCGTATAGGCATTCTTTTCAAGTAATTCAGTCTGGTAAGGGAAATTGCAGTTTGAAGCGATCACCGCAGGTTCGTCAAATCCCTCAATCAAAAAACCTTGCGGATCTTTGTCAGAAAAGGCCAATGGGCCAATCAATCGGTCCATCCCTTTTTTGCGTGCCCAATTTTCAACCGCAGAAATCAGGTCTGAAGCAACTTCTTCGTCGTTCCATGTCTCGAAAAAGGCAAAACGTGCGCGGTTTTCATTATGCCGTTCGTTGTATTTGTGGTGAATGATTCCCATGATGCGGCCCACGACTTTTTCGTTTCGGAATGCAAGCAACAAAGTTGTGTCGCACGAGTCAAACGATTTGTTTTTCTGCGGATTGAAGAACTCCCAGTCGTCCATGTAGATCGGAGGAACCCAATTCTCGTGGTTTTGATGGATGGCAGCAGGTAAATGAATAAACGCTTTTAAATCTTTTTTTGATTTTACTTCCCGGATAAGTATTGGGGTCTGATCTTCTTTCTTCGCTTTATTCATAAGCCATGGCTAGTTGTTTTTAATCAAAATAGGAATAAGGCTACAAGGTATTTTATTTTCTTTAAAATGTATCTTTGTGCATCTTAAAAATTCAGATCATTGACTACGACTCCGAAATACGTTGAAACTCCTTTGATGAAGCAGTATTATGCTGTCAAAGCAAAGCATCCTGATGCCATTTTGTTGTTCAGGGTAGGCGATTTTTACGAAACATTTGGCGAGGATGCCATTCGTGCTTCCGGAATTCTGGGAATCACACTTACCCGCCGGGCTAATGGGTCGGCCAGCTATGTCGAATTAGCCGGATTTCCTTACCATGCGCTCGATACCTATTTGCCCAAGTTGGTTCGTTCGGGTGCCCGGGTTGCCATTTGTGAGCAATTGGAAGACCCGAAGATGACCAAAAATATTGTGAAGCGAGGAATTACCGAATTGGTGACGCCGGGAGTTGCATACAACGATAATATTCTGGAACACCGCGAAAATAATTTTTTAGCATCTGTTCATTTCGATAAGAAAATGGCCGGAATTGCCTTTTTAGATATTTCGACCGGCGAATTCCTTACTGCTGAAGGTTCTTTTGAGTACATCGATAAATTGCTTAGTTCATTTCAGCCTAAGGAAGTTCTGTTTCAGAAAGGGAAGGGTGGCGAGTTTGCTGCCTTGTTTGGAGGTAAATACTATACTTTTTCGCAGGACGACTGGGTTTATACCGAAGATGCTGCCAACGACCGCCTGATGCGGCATTTCGAAACCAAATCGCTGAAAGGTTTTGGCGTGCACGAACTGAATTACGGGATCATCGCTTCCGGAGCCATTTTGCATTACCTCGATTTAACACAACATCACCAAACCAAGCATATCGTCAACCTCTCGCGCATCGAAGAAGACAAATATGTGTGGCTCGATCGTTTCACGATTCGCAACCTCGAACTTTTTAATTCGATTAACGAAGGAGCCAAAACGTTGGTTCAGGTGATCGATAAAACCATTTCGCCAATGGGCGCCCGTTTGCTGAAACGCTGGATTGCCTTGCCGCTGAAAGAAATTGCTGCCATCAACAATCGGCAGAATGTGGTGGAGTATCTGATAAAAGACGAAAGCCTGAAAGAGAATCTGGAAGAGCACATTCGTCAAGTGGGCGATTTGGAACGTATTATTTCGAAAGTTGCCGTTATTCGGATTAATCCGCGCGAAGTGGTACAGCTAAAACATGCGCTTCAGGCCATTGCCCCAATCAAGGAGATTTGCAGCCAAACCGATAGTCCGAACCTGCAGCGTTTTGCAGAGCAGCTCAACCCTTGCGAATCCATCCGTACACGTATTGAAAAGGAAATACATCCCGATCCTCCAACCTTGGTGAATAAAGGGCATGTAATTGCTTCAGGCGTTTCTCCGGAACTGGATGAGCTACGAGAGCTTGCTTTCTCTGGGAAAGATTACCTGGCCAGATTGCAGGAACGTGAAGCCGAACGGACAGGTATCACAAGTCTGAAGATTTCCTTCAATAATGTGTTTGGCTATTACATTGAAGTCCGCAATACGCATAAAGATAAGGTTCCGCCGGAGTGGATTCGCAAGCAAACCTTGGTTGGAGCCGAACGATACATTACCGAAGAACTGAAAGAATACGAATCGAAAATTCTGGGCGCCGAAGAGAAAATCCTGGCGATTGAAGTTCGTCTGTTCAATGAACTGGTAGTCGCTTTGGCCGAATACATTCAGGCGATACAATTAAATGCAGCCATTGTTGGTCAGCTCGATTGCTTGCTATCATTTGCCACGACTGCCATTGAGTACAAATACTTCAGGCCTGAAATCAATGATTCGAAAGACATTATCATTAAAGGTGGCCGCCATCCGGTAATTGAACACCAGTTGCCAATGGGCGAATCGTATATCTCGAACGATGTAACCCTGAATCAGGACGATCAGCAGGTGATTATCATCACCGGACCCAACATGGCGGGTAAATCTGCGTTGTTGCGTCAAACGGCGTTAATTGTGCTGATGGCACAGGTCGGAAGTTTTGTTCCGGCTGAGGCTGCACAAATTGGTTTTGTCGATAAAATATTTACGAGGGTGGGGGCGTCAGATAATATTTCGTTGGGCGAATCAACTTTTATGGTCGAGATGAACGAAGCGGCCAGTATCCTGAACAACATTTCGGACAGAAGCCTGATTCTGCTTGACGAACTGGGTCGCGGAACATCAACATACGATGGAATTTCGATTGCGTGGTCGATTGTGGAATACATTCACGAACATCCGAAGGCGAAAGCAAAAACCATGTTTGCCACCCATTATCACGAACTGAACGAGATGGAAAAATCGTTTGGTCGGGTGAAAAACTTCAATGTAACAGTGAAAGAAGTAGGTAATAAAGTAATCTTCCTCCGGAAGCTGGTTTCAGGCGGAAGTAACCACAGTTTCGGGATTCATGTTGCCCGAATGGCCGGAATGCCGCCTTCAGTGGTCCGTCGTGCCGACGAAATCCTCCTTCAATTGGAAGATACGCACCGAAAAGAAGGACTTTCGAAGCCTTTGGAAGGTATGGCCGAAAAAAGGGAAGGTTTCCAGATGAGTATTTTTCAATTGGACGATCCGGTTCTGAAACAAATTCGCGACGAGATCAAGAATCTGGACATCAACGAACTGACGCCACTTGAAGCGTTGAATAAGTTGAACGATATCAAGAAGATTACCGGTCTGGACAGGCCTTTCAAAAAATAATGCTGTGAAAATTGGGTAAAGTTTTTGTCTTTTTTTGGAGAAAGAAAAAATAGGTATATATTTGCATCGCTGTTTTAGAAAGCACTAAACAGTACGTTCAAACCAGAAAAAAGACTGCAGTTTCCACCAGATTGCGGGATTGTAATGAAAAAGGCATCGTTGTTCGGAATGA
>JAHEYT010000027.1 GCA_023251455.1 Bacteroidota bacterium | reverse complement strand
ACTCTAATCAAAACAAGGAAATGATCGTTCTCAATATTGAAAATAGGTGGTCAATATACTCCGGCGCACACTGGTCAATATAAAACGGCGTGAACTGGTCAATTTAACCGGCAAATCCAAAGAATACTGCCAAACTTGATTTCTTCAGTTTGGCAGATCATTCCAGTCAAATGGATGCTACCGAATGGACAAGCATGAAAACTGCTGCTGAGAAGTACAATCAGGATGGAGTATTTACAACATTCTGGGGCTTTGAATGGACGGAAAACGTACTTGGTCATGTGGCGGTAATTAATTCTGGAAACTATATTTCAACCACAGCACCAACCAATACATTTGCAGGATTTTGTAATTGGCTAAACAACAATGAATGTATTGCTTTTTTTAACCATCCAGGCCGAAATAATTCAACTGGTCTTGAGTTTGGGCATTTCGCAACTACCCCGACCGATAAAATTGTGGGCATGGAGTTGTGGAATAAAACCGACCGTTTTCCAGTTTATTACTATACCGATGGATATTATGCCAACGATGGCAATAAAAGTTGGTTCGATGAAGCGATTGAGCGAGGTTGGAAAATTGGTGCATCGGGTAGCGAGGATAACCATTCAGGAACCTGGGGAACTGCAACACCATCGAAGCTTGCAGTATTGGCTTCAGCCAACACCCGAACAGATATTTATAATGCACTTAAAGCCAGAAATTTTTTTACCACCTACGATTCAAATCTGGCCCTTTCGTTTAAAATCGGGGGAAACGAGATGGGCTCAACTATTTCGGCAACGACCACTTCATTTTCAATTCAGGCTTCTGATGTAAATAGTGAAGTCTTTACACAAGTTCAGTTACTAAAAAATGGTTCTGTGATTCAAACTTGGACACCAAATGTTTCTACGGTTGATCTTTCAGGAGAGATGACTTTTGCCAATGGCGAATATTATTACATCCGTGTGAAACAAACCGATAATGATGAGGCAATTTCATCTCCGATATGGATAGACGTAGTTAACCGGTCGCCAACCACAAGTATAACATCACCAGTTCCGAATGCTAATTTTGTGGCACCAGCCTCAGTAATAATCACAGCAACGGCCAGTGATCCTGACGGAAGTATCCAGAAAGTAGAATTCTACGAGGGATCAAATAAGATAGGTGAAGACAGCACGAGCCCTTATTCCATTAACTGGACCGGGGTTGCGGCAGGCTCTTATTCTTTGACAGCTAAAACGATTGATAATCTGGGGGCGTCGGCTGTTTCATCAGCAATTACAATTTTGGTCACCAATTCAGGTGATCCGGTAACCAGTTCGTCAATAATAGCCACCGGAATGGATGACGTAGAAGAAAGCAGTACCGGAAATATTTCGGCTAATGTGAATAGTACGGATATTGAGTTGGTATATGATGCAAGTACTACGGCAGGTACCCAGGTCGTCGGACTTCGTTTCGTTAATATAAATATCCCTCAGGGGGCGGTAATCTCCAATGCATACATTCAATTTACCTGCGATGAAGTTTCAAGCGGTGCCTGTAATCTGATTATATCGGGCGAAGATGTAGATAATTCATCGGTATTTACAACTACGGATTTCAATGTTTCCGGTCGGATAAAGACATTGGCGCAGGTAAACTGGATTCCGGCGGCATGGTCAACGGTGAACGAATCAGGAGTCAACCAACAGACGCCTGATATTTCGGCCATTATTCAGGAAATTGTTTCCAGATCGGGATATGTATCAACAGGCGCAATCAGCTTGATTATTAATGGAACCGGAAGCCGGATCGCCGATTCATACAATGGTTCGCCTGCGCAGGCAGCAGTATTGCATGTTACCTATACTGTGCCACTAGAGAATCAACCACCTGTAGTGTCCATTGCCAGCCCGGCAAACGGAGCAATTTTCACTGCACCGGCAACCATCAATCTAAGTTCAGCAGCCACCGACATTGATGGAAGCATAGCCAAGGTTGAATACTATAATGGAACCACTTTTATCGGAACAGGAACAGGCTCAGGTTATGCCTTGAGCTGGAGCAATGTATCTGCCGGTAATTATTCAATAACGGCAAAGGCAACCGATAATGAAGGGGCTTTAACAGTTTCTTCTGCAGTAAATGTTGTGGTAAATGCACCGAACCAAATGCCGATTGTTTCAATTACAAGTCCTTTAAATGGTGCAAAATTTACTGCGCCAGCTTCTGCTGCAATTAATGCGAATGCAACCGACCCGGATGGGAGTATTTCAAAAGTTGATTTTTACCAGGGAGCCACCTTCCTTGGTTCTGATAACTCAAATCCATACAGCTATACATGGACAGGTGTTGCTGAAGGTAGCTACTCGTTAACAGCAGTGGCAACTGACAACCTGGGTGCAACAACAACTTCTGCGCTCGTATCAATAACTGTCGATGCAGCACCGGTTCCTCTTGTTTTTACCAGCCGGTTATCATCAGGGAATGATGATGCGGAAGAAAGTTCTAAAGGTTCTGTTGTTTTAAATGGCGATGACATTGAGCTGGTTTACGATACCAAAACAACCGGAAGCCAAGTGGTTGGTTTGCGTTTTAACGGTGTGTCAGTTCCTCAGGGATCAGTCATTTCCAAAGCCTATATTCAGTTTACGGTGGATGAAAAAACAAATGCCGGATGTAACCTGACGATCAAAGGTGAAAACATTGATAATGCACCGACTTTTTCAACAGCTAATAGCAATGTTTCGGGCCGGAGTAAAACTGCCGCCAGCGTAAATTGGGTGCCTCTGGGGTGGACTGCCGTGGGATTGGCTGGGTTGGCACAACAAACTCCTGATTTGAAGTCAATCGTTCAGGAAATAGTTAACCGCTCTGCATGGGGGGCAGGCAATAGCATGGCTTTCATCATTTCCGGAACCGGGAATGGTAAACGAACTGCATACTCCTATGAATCATCTGCAAGTAAGGCTGCAATGTTGTATATCGAATATCAAGCATCATCATCTTCTTCTTCGATGTCTTTGAAGGTTGGTAAAATATTATCCGCTACTTCTGAACTTATAACTGAAGATAGACTTGCCAACTTAAAACGCGGACTGGTGTGTTATCCAATTCCATTTACTGATGTTTTAAATATTGAATTACAAACCGCAGAAAATGATCAGATTGTCTCCGTTGAGGTGTTCAGCTCAAATGGAACTGTTTTGAAAAGCCTGAGAAGTTTCGGAGTAAAAACGCAGCTTCAATTGCCTGATTTGCCATCTGGGATTTACTTCGTAAGGGTAAAAGCTACATCAAAAGTATTTCAAAGTAAGATCATCAAGAATTAATAAACTGAACTGTCTCTGGATATTCAAGAAGTTCATCAATCTTTTCAGAATTATAGAGGACATTAATAAGCAATAAATCCTGACAGGTTCTTAAAACCTGTCAGGATTTTGAATATATGCCAAAGCAATTTTTACCAAGGGAATTATATACATCCGATACTTCGGATAACGAAATTTGATCTCGTTATTTTTGCAGCCCATACTTTAAGGCAAGTAAACCATGGATTATTTTTTGCAGCCTATGCTTTAGGGCATGAAACATCAAATTATTTTTTGCAGCCTATACTTGATGTTAAGAAATCATCGATTATGTTTTGCAGTACATACTTGGAGGCAAGAAACCACAAATTGTATTTTGCAGCCTAAACTTCTGTTTGTGCAATATCAGCATAATAATGCGCACAATGTATGTTTATTTGCGAAAAAAGGTTTAAATTTAGTTGTGCAAACATATTACACTACTAAAACTATCCTATGGAAAACCTTGAAGCAGAAGCCATCCGCTTAATTAAGCAGAAGCTAAAAGAAAAAGGCTGGAACAAAACCGATCTCGCCACGAAAATTGGGATGCACCCAAGTTCGGTGACCAAAATGTTGGCATCCGACCAAATCAAGCTCGACCGCTTAAAACTCATTTCTGAATTGCTTGGGTATAATTTTCTGAGGGCATTGGCCGATCAGATTGAAGTGGACAACCCGCCCCGCTACAGTGCCGAACCTGCTACCCGGGAACGCCTTCGCGAGCTGGAGATCGAGAACGCCGTTTTGATGAAGGTGCTGGGGAAATAATTGCTACCTATAATTTTTCGGATATGCCAAAAGCGAAAAAAAAACAAAAACATCACGGCCAGCAAAAGGTGATCGATGCACAACACCGCAACGAATTCCTGAATAAAATACGTTCTTCGTCTCTTAAGGTCATCGGTGAAGATATATTTAAACTGCTTCCACCGCTAGAATTGAAGAAAATATTCTTTTACCGGGCAAGTGCAATAATAGCCGTTGCAGAGGAAGGCCATAAAATTCCGCCCAAAATTATCAGGGGAATTCAAGAGCTAATCAATTACTACATTAAATCTGACGAAATAACCATTGAATGTACCCAAAAGCAGATCAGCATGGCCGATTTATATACTGCCGGCATCACGCTCATTTCTTATTGTGAAAAATTAAATGATAATGATTACAAGAGTGCTGAAAAGGTCAGATCATTAATTCTAAACAGCGACCTGCAAAAGGAAAACGTCTTCGAATGCATTTACGACAAGTTATTCGATCAGATTTTCGTATTCCTGATAAAGCTGTTGAATGCGTATTGGAGCCGTTACTATTCTTTCCGCTTTGATGTTTCTTTTTTAAAAAATGACACCGGAATCCGGTTTGTCGTTGTCGTCAAACAATACCCCATTGAAAAGAAGAAGTTTTCGATTGAAGGTAATGTGCGACCTGCTTTTCGGATTGGGTGGACATTTAAAGCCGATGATTTTGAATGGCTATATTTGTTGCCGGACCAACTTGGAATTACATCGCTTCCGGAAGATCAGCATATTCCTGTTTATATACAATCACATGCCGTCCAGCGAATTTTCGAACGTATTGATTGCATTCAACCGAATTATATCATTTCAAGTATTTACTACTCGCTAAGAAATTGTGCTGCAATTAAAGATCGGAATAAATATATTTTTGAGTACATTATCTTGAACGTAAAAGTAGGCTATTTGAGCGCCGTAATGATTGAGGGCAAACTGGTGATCCGTACCTTTCTGTTCCTGACGTTTAATGGAACTCCTGAAGGGAAACGGCTGGAAGATTTCATCGGGCTGAAAGCGCTTGACACCAAATACCTGAGAATGGATAAACTTAGCTCGTTTATGACTGGCAAATTGAAGGAAAATGAAGAGTTAAGATCGATATTCGAAAAAGCCGATTGTCTGCATCTGGTTGAATTGTACGACAAGCTGGATCGGTTCAGCGCCGTCCATCCCGATCATTCGCCCGTTGAAATGCTGGCTCGTTACCTCGAAACGGAAAGAAATTAAAAACTCCGAAGGAGTTTATCGGTACGGGTTGAATTAAAAAAAATCCTGACAGGTTTCAAAAACCTGTCAGGATTAACTATTTAAAATCGAATTCGTTCTTATTTATAGCTTTCAATCGGTTCGCAGGTGCAAACCAGGTTGCGGTCGCCAAAAGCATCGTCAACACGGCCAACCGGTGGCCAGTATTTGTTTTCTTTCAACCAAGCTAATGGGAACACGGCTGTCTGACGGCTGTATGAATGGTTCCAGTCGTCGGCTGTCACTACATCTGAAGTATGCGGCGCATTCTTCAGCGGATTGTCTTCCTTGTCCAGTTCGCCCGAAGCTACCGCCTGAATTTCGTTGAAAATGCCAGTCAGCGCTTCAATGAAACGATCCAGTTCCTGTTTCGATTCGCTTTCGGTCGGCTCAACCATTAGCGTTCCGTGAACAGGGAACGAAAGGGTAGGAGCATGGAAGCCATAATCCATCAACCGTTTGGCAATGTCCCCTTCGGTAATTCCCGAGGCGGCTTTCAGGTGACGGCATTCCAGAATCATTTCGTGGGCACAGCGACCATTTTCTCCGGTATATAAAATTCCGTAGTTGTCTTTTAAGGCATTCGCGATGTAGTTTGCGTTCAGGATAGCTATTTCCGAAGCACGTTTCAGTCCGTCGGCGCCCAGCATTTTGATGTATCCGTAAGTGATTGGCAGCACCGAAGCGCTACCCCACGGAGCCGCAGAAACGGCGGTAATTCCAACATGCCCGTTATTCATTACCGGATGAGAAGGCAGGAACTCAACCAAATGGGCGGCAACTGCAATCGGGCCAACACCCGGACCACCACCTCCATGAGGAATGGCGAATGTTTTGTGCAAATTCAGGTGACAAACATCGGCCCCAATTCGGCTCGGATTGGTCAAACCAACCTGCGCATTCATGTTGGCGCCGTCCATGTAAACCTGTCCGCCATGCGAGTGAATAATATCGCATAATTCGGTAATCGACGATTCGTAAACCCCGTGTGTGGATGGGTAAGTCACCATGAAACAGGACAAAGTATCTTTGAATTCTTCGGCTTTCTGACGCAAGGCTTCTACGTCGATGTTTCCACGGTCGTCGCATGGCGTAACCACCACTTTCATGCCGGCCATAACGGCGCTGGCAGGGTTGGTTCCGTGAGCCGACGAAGGAATTAAAACCACATCGCGGTGATTATCTCCGCGGTTGAGGTGATATTGACGGATCACCATCAATCCGGCATATTCGCCTGCTGCTCCTGAATTAGGCTGAAGACTGACATCGGCAAATCCGGTAATTTCTGCTAAATCGCGGCGCAGTTCTTCCATCATTTCCTGGTAGCCGCGAGCCTGATTCTTTGGAACAAACGGGTGAATACCACCAAATTCGATCCAGCTCAAAGGCAGCATTTCGGTAGCCGCGTTCAGCTTCATGGTACACGATCCAAGTGGAATCATGGAGTGAGTGAGCGAAATATCTTTGTGTTCGAGTTTTTTGATGTAGCGAACCATTTCGGTTTCCGACCGGTATTTGTTGAACACTTCCTGCTGCATAAAAGCCGATCTTCTCAGGAATTCAGGAAGAATAGTACAAGCAGATGGATATTCGGTAATTTTAATCCAAGGTTTGTTAGCTGCTTTGGCGAATACTTCGATGATCCAGTTGATGTCGTCGAGGTTGGTGGTTTCGTCAATGCTTAAACCAACTTCCCCATTTTCGAAATAACGGAAATTCATTTCCAGTTCGAGCGAAAGCCATTCAATATCCTCGCGTTTCACGTGGCGTGGCAACGCAAAACGGATGGTGTCGAAATAGTTGCTGTTGAGTTGCGTGTAGCCTAAAGCCGAAATTTCTTTTTCGAGTAAAGCTGCGATACCATGAATGCGTGTCGCAATCTGTGTGATGCCTTCAGGACCGTGATAAACGGCGTAGAACCCGGCCATATTCGAAAGCAAAGCCTGAGAAGTACAGATGTTTGAAGTCGCTTTTTCGCGTTTGATGTGCTGTTCGCGGGTTTGCAGCGCCATGCGCAAAGCACGGTTACCATGCGTATCTTTCGAAACTCCGATAATTCGACCCGGCATATTTCGTTTAAAAATATCTTTTGAAGCAAAGAATGCAGCATGCGGACCGCCGTAACCCATCGGGATACCAAAGCGCTGTGAATTTCCAAAAACAATGTCGGCACCCCATTCTCCCGGAGGAGTCAGGATTGAAAGGCTAAGCAGATCGGCTGCAACCGAAACGAATATTTCTTTTTCGTGGGCGGCCTTTACCAGCGATGAATAATCAACAATTTGTCCGTCAGAATTCGGGTATTGAACAATGACACCAAAGGTATTTTCGTCCAGATCAAAGTTTTTCCAGTCGGCCACTTTCAGTTCGATACCCAGCGGATTGGCTCGTGTAATCAATACATCCAGCGTTTGAGGCCATACTTTTTCGTCGACCCAAACCACATTGGCATTGGCTTTCGCTTTTGCTCGCGAACGTGAGTTCATCATCATAACCATCGCTTCTGCGGCGGCAGTTGCCTCGTCGAGCAAACCTGCATTGGCCATTTCCATGCCAGTCAGGTCGCAAACCATGGTCTGGAAATTCAGCAAAGCTTCCAAACGGCCCTGCGAAATCTCGGCCTGGTAAGGTGTATAACTGGTGTACCAAACCGGGTTTTCCAACACATTCCGGAGAATTACAGCCGGGGTGATGGTGTCGTAATAACCCATCCCGATGTAGGTGTTGTACACTTTGTTTTGAGCGGCCAGGGCCAGGATCTTTCGGAAATACTGACGTTCGGTCAAGCCGTCTTCCAGTTTCAGCGGCTGTTTCAGTCGGATATTCTCCGGAACGGTCTGGTTCATCAGTTCGTCGAGCGTTGAAACTCCAAGAACATTCAGCATTTCCTGAATTTCGTGATCGCGTGGACCAATGTGGCGCATTACAAATTTATCGCTTGCCATATCTGTTTTGAGATTTTATTTTGTGCTGCAAACTTAGAAAGATTGCGATTCACTGAAAATGATATTTGTTGTTTTTTAGTTTCAATGGATTGAAGGGATGAATTTCTGAAGGATTGATTTTACTGGGGTAAACTGTCACCTGGGAAGCTTCGTGCAGTATGCACTTCGTAGATAAAAACACCGGTTATAACACCGGGATCGCCTTCCATGATTTCCTTTGTCTGCTCAACATCAGCGTTAAATATCCCGACACCCTTTAATTCCGTTTCATCTGAAACCGGACAAACAATCGAGAGCACTCCTTCTTCCCGAAGCGCAAAATTTCGTCGTGCATGTTCCCAAATGATAGGCTGATTTTCCGGAGTACCATAATTTGGACCAGCCTTCAGCAAAACAACACTAAATAATTTTGCCTGAGGAAGCATTTGCATCATGAACTCATTGCTAATTTCTTTCATAGAACTTATTTTTAGGTTAGGAATGGGTTATTCTTCTTTTCAAAACCAATGGTTGTTTCGGGGCCGTGGCCGCAATACACAACGGTTTCCTCCGGAAGGGTAAGCAGTTTCGTTTTGATGTTGCCGGTCAGTTGCTCAAAGCTTCCGCCCGGAAGGTCAGTGCGGCCAATACTTCCGTAGAAAAGTACGTCGCCGGCAATCAGTATTTTTTGTTCAGGACTGTAGAAAACTACTCCGCCCGGTGAATGGCCTGGTGCTGCAATTACCTGCAGATATGAGTTCCCGAATGTAATCTGATCGCCTTCCTGAAAATAGGCATCGGGAGCATCTATAGGCTCCATCGGGATACCAAAGCGGTCGCCATGATCTACTGCTTTTTCGACCAGAATTTCTTCGTCAGGATGAATTTCGAACTGCAGGTGGTATTTGGCACGGCAATGAGTGATGCCCATGATGTGGTCGAAATGGCAATGGGTGTTGATCAGCCGCACTGGCATTAATTGCTTATCCGCTATGAACTTATCAAGTTCCTGACGTTCGTAGTCGAAGTAGCATCCTGCATCGATAATGGCGCATTCACCGGTTTCATCGTAAACAACAAAAGTATTTTCCTGAACCGGATTGAAGGTGAATTTTTTAATTTGCATAAAATAAGTGCCTAAAGTTTTGAGTGCCTAGAGTGTCTAAAGTTGAAGTGCTTAACTTTAGACACTCCGAACTATTTATCTGTGCCTTTTAACATCGGAACAAAGACATAAGTTCCGTGCGATTCTTTATAGTATTCGGTTTCGCTGGTTTTCACCACCACGTACATGGTTTGTTTTTCGCGCGGTCCCATCGGAATCACCATCCGCCCGCCAACTTTAAGTTGAGCCAACAGATCTTCAGGAATAACAGGAGCCCCGGCAGTAATGATGATTTTATCGAACGGACCGTAGGTTGGCAATCCTTTGTAGCCATCGCCATAAAAGAATTTAGGGTTGTAGCCAATTTGCGGAAGAATGGATTGAGTTTTCAGGTACAATTCGCGCTGACGTTCGATAGTATAAACCGTTGCGCCCATTTCGAGCAGCACCGCAGCCTGGTAACCCGACCCGGTGCCGACTTCCAGAATTTTATCATATCGTTCAACCTGCAGAAGGTAGGTCTGCATGGCCACCGTGAATGGCTGGCTGATGGTTTGACCTGCGCCAATCGGGAATGCCTGATCTTTGTACGCGAACTGAAGAAAGCTGCTGTCCATAAACAGGTGTCTGGGCACTTTCCCAATAGCAGCCAGCACTTTATCGTCTTTAATACCTTTGATACGTATACCTTCCACCAATCTTTTTCGTAATCCCTGATGACGTAATGTATCCTGAAACTCCATAGAAAATCCTTTTTTTCAAAATTAGCCAAATATAGGTTCGAAACGGTTTGGAACCCTAAACATTATTAACAATCAACGTTGAAAAGTATTTCGGTAAGCAATATTACAACTTTTAATTTATTCCTATTTTGCATGAATGATTAAACTCGGAATTTTTGGAGATCAGACCACTAATCATGAACTTCTGGGACAGTTGAATACCATCCCGGAAGTAGAGGTTACGGGCTTGTATTTCTCCGGAAATGTGGAGGTCTCGGATGGTTTTCCAGTATTTTCGAGTCCGATTGGGTTGATGGATGTTTCGGATGCCATCCTGATTCTGAGCGATAAAAGCATCAGCAACGACTTGGTGAAACTGATCCTCCGGAAAAGCAAGCACGTTTATCTCAAATCGGTTCCGAGTTTGCACATCAGGGAAATCAAAGAACTCATCGATCTGGAAAAAGAGGCCGGGATTGTCACTTTCATCTACAACCCGTTTAACTACAATCCTTATTTCGATCCTTTCAGCAACAAATACGAAAAACCTTTCCTGATTAATCTCCGGACATGCTTCGAAGGCGAGGTCATCAAAGCATCGCACGAAATGCTGCTTTTGGTTACGGCTTTAAATCGGTTGGTTCAAAGCAACTATAAAAAGCTGGAGGTGTTCGGATTGCATGAATCGAACAACCAGTTGGTTATCAGTCTCCGGATCGAATACAACAACGGCTGCGTGATAAATCTGACTGTTTCTCAGGAGAAAATATCTGGGTTTTGCGAAATTTTCCAGAAATCAAAGCGGATTCAATTTGAGATTCAGACTCCCCTTTATGTGCAGTATCCACAATTGAATCAAGAATATACAGCGATAAGCAATTTTATCCGGCTGATTCAAAATGGCGACAAAAAAGCCAACTCATTCGATAGCCTCCTGAATGGTGTTCAGATAGTACATGAAATAAAAGAACATTTGCGTTTTAATGGCATCGATTTTTAGTTTGAATAGTCTACTTTTGCCGCAATATTTTTACAATTGAAGCGTTCGGTATCATGTATGTAAATCCGGACCAAAATCTATTTATGCATAAACATTTACAAGTTGTCAGGTATCTGGTTTTCGACATTATTGCTGCTATCGTTAGCTGGACCTTATTTTATATTTACCGCAAGATTTATATTGAACCGATCAAGTTCGGCTACGAAATTCCAGTAGAATTCGACAGTAAGTTTTACCTCGCATTGCTTTTTATTCCTGCCTTCTGGATAACCATTTATTACATTACAGGACAATACACCAACATTTATCGTAAATCGAGGTTGCTCGAATTGGGTAGAACCATCTTGACTAGTATTGTCGGGGTTACCATTATCTTTTTTCTTTTATTGCTGAACGATTGGATTCCGGATTACAGGAAATATTACAACCTTTATTTCACTTTGCTTGGTTTGCATTTTGGCTTTACATATTTATTACGGCTGATCCTTACCACGCGAACCATTCATCGTATTCACAGGCGGATTATCGGATTTAATACCCTTATCATTGGTGCGAATGAAAAGGCCGTTCGTCTGGTTGAAGATTTGAGACGCCAAACCCGTCCTGCCGGAAATAAGATCATTGGTTTTTTAACTGTTGATGAACGGGAATCTTATCCGCTCGAAGAATTCGCACCCAATTTGGGATCCTACCAGAATCTTCAGAAAGTGATCAATGACAATGAGGTGGAGGAAATAATTATAGCCATCGAATCGTCAGAACATCAATTGCTTAGCAGGGTTTTAACTTTACTTGAAAACCGGACACATACAGTTTGGGGTATTCCTGATTTATTTGATATTCTTTCGAATACGGCCAAAACAAATACTATTTTCGGAAGTCCACTGCTTAAAATTTCGAATGGATTGATGCCCGTTTGGCAGGAAAACGTCAAGCGTTTACTCGATGTGTTGATCTCTATAGTTTCAGTTGTTATTTTCTTTCCGGTTTTTATCGCCCTGGCAATCGGTATAAAAATGAGTTCGAAAGGACCAATCATGTATAAACAGGAACGCATTGGTAAATTTGGCAAGCCATTTATGATTCATAAATTACGGACGATGGTGAGTAATGCCGAAACTGACGAACCACTTCTTTCGAGTTCGGAAGACAGCCGGATTACCCGCATTGGTCAGTTTTTGCGGAGAACTCATCTGGATGAAATTCCGCAGTTCATCAATGTCATAAAAGGCGAAATGTCGTTGGTTGGTCCGCGCCCCGAACGTAAATTTTACATTGATCAGATTGCTGAAATTGCACCATATGTCACTCATCTTCAGAAATTAAGGCCTGGAATTACTTCTTGGGGTCAGGTAAAATATGGATATGCATCAAATGTTGAGCAAATGGTTGAGCGCCTGCAATACGATATGGTTTACCTGAAAAACATATCGCTTTACGTCGATTTTAAAATTCTGATTTACACCATTATGGAGTGTGTGAGGGGCAGAGGGAAATAAAACGTATTTACCATTTATTCATTTACTATTTACCATTTCTCCGGCTCATAACAGCATTCGAATCGTAAATAGTAAATTGTCCAATCGTCAATTGTTCCTTTAGATAATTCCCATTTCAATATACTGGATAATCATTTCAATCTGGCGATCCTCTCCATACGGGTCGTATTTGGTTTTCAGGTTATTCCCAAAAACACGTGCAACTCCCTGCCAAAATACTGCCGGAACGCCGCCTTTTAGTTCCTGAATCAAATCGTATGAAGCTTTATGGGTTTCGCGGTCAATCAGTTTGATTAGTACTCGTCCGTCATTGATCGACATCTTCTTCATGATAGGCCCATATTTATTCATCAGCTCTTCTTCTGCCCGCCGCACATAAACACGCCGGTCGCGCCCACGTGCATCAGCCGGAACTTCCGCCTCGTATTTCCGGAGTAAAAGAGCAGCTTCTTTGGCATATGGCAGCACTTTTTTCACGCGCATAACCAAACGCCAGTATTGCTGTTCCTCCGACTTGTTTTTAAATACACGTGGTGGATAAATTCCTACCTCGGGCAGGTCAACATGTGGGATTGTGTCCTTTCCCGCCACCTCTCCGGTAACTATATTGAGTCTTTTAGGCCATTGCGCCATACCCGCAACGGCAAAACTCAATCCTAAAAGTATAAGTATGAAGAGGCGTTTCATTTGTTCTGTTTTCTTTTGCGAAGATAATTATTGTTGGTTCAGATATTATCATACCAAAACTTATTGACTTGAAGCCATCGACTTCGCTGTTAATTCAAAACGTGCATAATGCTAAAAATGATATGTTATAAAACTGAAGCGATAACGAATACTTTACGATTTCAAGATGTTCAATGTTTGTATCTTTGATGCGTTAAATAAACAATTATGCAGGCAAATCAAAAAATTGAAATCGATGTTTGTTCTGAGTTTGGCCAGTTGGAAGGTGTAATCGTTCATACACCAGGACTGGAAGTTGAAGAAATGACTCCTGAAAATGCCGAGCGGGCGCTCTACAGTGACATCCTGAATTTATCGGTTGCCAGCAGCGAATACTCCGTATTTAAGAGTATTTTGAATAAGGTTACGACTACTTTCGAGGTCAAGGATTTGCTTTCTGATATTTTGAGCATCGATCAGGTGAAATCATCTTTGCTGAAAGTGATCTGCCAAAGCGAAGGCGCCATGGATATTTACCCGAAACTATTGGGCCAAAGCGCTCCGGAACTGGCCAGGCTGCTCATTCAGGGTGTTCCAATCGAGCGCGACAACCTTACACGCTACCTCAGTCAGGAGCGATTCAGTCTTCGACCGCTGCACAATTTTT
Source organism: Bacteroidota bacterium (assembly GCA_023251455.1). Classification (GTDB taxonomy): domain Bacteria; phylum Bacteroidota; class Bacteroidia; order Bacteroidales; family Prolixibacteraceae; genus Aquipluma. The sequence continues at coordinate 141,330 of JAHEYT010000027.1, read as the reverse complement.
TGTTTACGCGCGATGCCTCCATGTCGTTTGGTAAAGAAGTGCTGATTGGCAAAATGGCCAGTCGGGTTCGCGATCGCGAGGCTGTAATTATGGATGCCATTTTCAACAATCATCCGTTACTCGTAACCAAAACAATCAATCCGAATACTCCCGAAAATCTCAAGAATTTCCCCGGAATTTCGATTGAAGGTGGCGATTTCCAGGTTGGAAGAAAAGATGTTTTGGTGATCGGAACCGGAATCCGAACCAGCACACAGGGAATCGACTTCATACTTGAAAACATCAAATTAAAGAAAGAAGGACTTCAGCATATTTTAATTCAGGAATTACCTGATACTCCTGAATCGTTTATTCATCTCGACATGGTTTTTACCTTTCTGGATGTGGACGCCTGTATGGTTTACGAACCGCTGATTATGGGTACAAACCGCTTCCACACCATTCACATTCAGGTTGAAAACGGGAAAGTAACCGATATCAGTGAGCAGAAAAACCTGCCAAAAGCGTTGAAGAAACTGGGTATAGATATGCAACCGATTCAGTGCGGTGGAATAACCGGCGATTGGACACAGGAACGTGAGCAATGGCACAGCGGAGCCAATTTTTTTGCGTTTTCTCCGGGTAAAGTAATTGGTTACGAACGGAATGTTCATACGCTCGAACAACTCAACAACAATGGATTTCAGGTAATTCCAGCGAAAGATATTTTATCCGAAGTGTGTGAAATCCCAGAAGGGAAATGTGTAATTACCATTCCCGGATCGGAACTTGCCCGTGGCGGCGGCGGAGCGCGTTGTATGTCGATGCCAATCCGCAGAAAACAAGTTTAGTTATTTACAATTTAATTATTTACGATTGACTATTGATTTTGCCCCGAAAGTATTCAAATTGTAAATAGTAAATTGTCTAATTGTAAATCAATAACATGCGTAAATTAAAAAACTCAGAACTCGACCGTCTGTCTGTCGATGAATATAAAGAGATTGTAAAAACCCCGATAACTGTGGTTTTGGATAACATCCGAAGTTGCAACAACATCGGTTCTGTTTTTCGAACATCAGATGCTTTGTTGATTGAAAAAGTGATTCTTTGCGGAATCACGGCAACACCTCCCAATAAAGACATTCACAAAACTGCTTTGGATGCCGAGAAGTCGGTTCCGTGGGAATATTTCGAAGAAACTGAAGATGCTGTGCAGCTGCTGAAAGAGAAGGGATACCGTGTGTTTGCAGTGGAACAGGTCGAGAATAGTATTTCATTACCCGATTTCACTCCCGAAAAAGATCAGAAACTGGCGCTGGTCTTTGGAAACGAAGTAAAAGGAGTACAGCAATCGGTTATAAACAGCTGCGATGGAGCCATTGAAATACCACAATATGGCACCAAACATTCGTTCAATATTTCGGTAAGCGCCGGAATTGTATTGTGGGATTTGGTTTATAAACTTCGCTCCTAAAGTTGAGAAAAAGGGAAAGGTCATTAGGAAAATGGGGTTACCTTTTCCTAATGACCTTTTATAATGACTTTCCCAAATATTAGAAATTCTTGATAGCAGTGAGCTTAGTCATCATCGAATCGCGGTGAGTGGTGTACGCGTTCATATATTTCTCAGCAACTGGTTCAGTTGGAGGTGATTTAACTGATAGTGGGTTTACAGGCGAGCCGTTGAAGAATACCCGAAAATCGAGATGCGGACCAGAAGAAAGTCCGGTAGATCCAACATATCCGATAATCTGACCTTGTTTTACCCTGACACCGGAAGCAATACCAGCACCAAATTTACTTAGGTGCATATAACTGGTGGTATAAACTGAATTGTGTTTTATCTTCAGGTAATTTCCTCCACCGCCTGCCTGGTAGGCTTTTGCAATAACTGTTCCATCGCCAATTGACTGGACTGGCGTTCCGGTTGGTGCAGCATAGTCAATTCCATGATGAGGCCTGTAAATTTTCAGAACCGGATGGAAGCGGGCATTCGAGAATTGTGAACTGATCCGGCTGAATTTTAACGGCGCTTTCAGGAAGGCTTTCTTTAAACTTTTGCCTTTGTCGTCAAAATAACTATCCTCGTTATTTTGTGTGAACCGGAATGCATAAAAATCTTCTTTCGCATGTACAAATTGGGACGCAAATATTCGTCCGATGCCAATCGTTTTTCCCGAAACGAAATTCTCTTCGTAAATCACTCTGAATTTGTCACCTTTCTGTAATCCATAGAAGTCGATGCTCCAGGCATAAATATCAGAAAGTTCCATGGCCAGACTTGGATCTAATGCCTGAGATTTCATTGTGTTCCAAAGCGAAGAAGTGATGACACCACTGGCCTCTTTGATCTGTGTAATAATTGGTTTTTTATCTTTATAAATCCGGAGGCTATCGCTCAAATCGTAAACCACATAATCCACCGGATTAATTTCATAAATAAAGTATTCAACCTTCGAAGTCTGCTTTTTATTCATAAAAAAATAGAATGGATTATTCACCTTCATTTTTCGAACATCAAATGTCAGGATCGATTTTTTCGATATTTCATCAATCTGAGTCATCGAAATCCCCTGTTTGTTTAGAATGTCCGACAGGTTTTGCCCCGATCTGATTTGTCCCGGCACTACAGTGAATGAATCAATTGGGATTTTAAAAAGCATGACAGGCTCAGGTTTTACAACTTCTGGCAGCTTGGCCAATTCCTTCATTATCCGTTTGGTTTCGTAATAATCGAAGATGAAATAGGCAACTTGCAGCAACAGGATAAATGTAACTGCCCAGATCAGGATTTTTTTTAGTCGTTGAAATTTTTCAGGAATTTTGAACTTCATGGGTTTCTTGTTTCTGTTTAATAATCAACCGGGAAAGTACTTGTTGTTGGAACGAAAGTACTTTCCCGGCTGTATATTTCTGTCTTTTCATCAGTAAAAAAAATATTTTTAATTGTCTGATGGAACTCACATGTTGTTGAGAGTTATTTTCATCGGAGGTTGTGTTGCCGACAACATGTTCGTTTCAAAAATAATAAAATTAAAAGTGAATCGAAAGCTGAATACATGCTGACGATTAAATCGGTACACTAAATTACCTTCAGAAATGAGTATAAATGCTTAGTTATTCAAATCTTAAGGCTGGGAATAAAAATCAATAAAAAACTGTTAATGAAGGTAAATGAGGAAATCAGCCTTTTATTTTGTCGAATCCTTGCCCATACACTCCCATAACACTGGCCATTGAAATGAAGGCGTCGGGATCAATCTCTTTAACTTTCCGGAAAAGAATACTGGTTTCTTTTTTCCGGACAATGGTCATTAAAACCGTTACATCATTTTGTGTGTACCAGCCAGTTCCGTTCAAGGCAGTTACCCCGCGACCGAACTCACTATTGATAAAATCGGCAATTTCTTCGTATTTGGGTGAGAAAATAAATATCTGGGCCGATGCATTTGAGCCACTGAGGAACGAGTCGAGCGTGTACGAAACAACAGCCATGGAAACGAATCCATAAACCATTTTATCGAGCGAATGAACCAGGAAATAGGATGATCCAATAATAATTACGTCGCAATACATGATAATCCTTCCGGGACTGATGTTCCTGTATTTGTTGATGATCATTGCGATAATGTCGGTTCCTCCGGTGCTTCCTCCTCGCGAAAAAACCAATCCGATACCAACGCCACCCATCATTCCTCCGAGCACTGCCGACAGGAAATTGTCTTCGATAATGGATTTTGGGAAAAAGTCCTGCGGAATGGTGAATAACAACGAAAGCACCACCATGCTGAATATGGTTTTTACTCCAAAACTCGCACCAAGTACCTTGATGGCAATTGAAACCAGCACAATGTTGATCAGAAAGAAGGTAAATCCAATGGGAATTTTGGTACTGTAGAAAATCACTGCAGCCAATCCGCTGATTCCACCGCCGGTAATTTTTGCCGGTACCAGAAATAGGGTCCACGACAATACGTAAAGAATTAACCCCACAAGCATGATCACATAATCTTTGATTACTGATTGTAACTTTGGTTTTTTGGACTGAACCATTTTTTGCAGATTTAATGCCATACAAAATAGGGATTTAAAATGGAGTCGCAAAACAACCGCCTTTCTGACTTGTATTTTATGTGAAAAATCAGGTGTTGGCAGACTTAATGAAAAATTGACATTGAAAATCAGACAGTTCTGAGATGTAGCTTTTTTGTAATTTTGTAATTTTATCAAAATAAATCATGTGTGATGTTGTGTGGTGTCTTTTTAAGATACCCATTCCTGAAAAAATCAACTTTTGTTTGCGACAGGTGTAATTAATTTGGGGGTGTTTGTTGAAAGTTGAAAAAACGGAAGGCTTAGGTTTTTCTTCGGATCATTTAGTTTTGAAAAAATAGAACTTCTTTTATTTTCCTATTTTTGCCTTATGATTTCATTTCCAAATGCCAAAATAAACATCGGGTTACACATCACCGAAAAGAGAGCCGATGGGTTCCACAATCTTGAAACCGTATTTTTACCGGTTGGCTGGAGTGATGCGCTCGAAATTGCAGAATCAGATGAATTGCAGTTTACCACCAGCGGAATCAATATTTCCGGTTCTCCGGAATCAAATCTGGTTATGAAGGCCTATTCACTGCTTAAAATGGACTTTGACTTACCTGCATTGAAAATACATTTACACAAGCAAATTCCTTTTGGCGCTGGCCTAGGCGGAGGTTCGGCTGATGGCGCATTTATGCTTCGGTTGTTGAATCATACGTTGAATCTGGATATTTCACAAGAGAAATTACTCGAATATGCGGCAGTTTTGGGTAGCGATTGTCCGTTCTTTATACTGAATAAACCTGTTTTTGCCACTGGAACAGGTAACATCATGAATGAAATAAATCTGAATGTTAAGGGATTGTCTCTTTTATTAGTTAAACCTTCGGTTGAAGTTTCAACAGCTAAGGCGTTTCAGAATGTGGTGCCACAAAAGCCGCCAGTTTCGCTTTCCGAATTAATCAATCTTCCGGTTCAGGATTGGAAAAACAATATCGTGAATCAGTTTGAATCGTCAGTATTTCCGCACTATCCAGAGATTTCCGACATCAAAACTCAGCTTTATAATATGGGTGCAGTTTATGCATCGATGTCGGGCAGTGGGTCCTGCGTTTTTGGTCTGTTTAACGAACTTCCTGCAGGCATTGAAATCCTGTTTCCCGCGTCTTTCTTAACATTCAGCCAGAAAATTTAAGTCTTTTAAGTTTTAATTAAGATAAGTTTATCTTTTATTTAACTCATCCGGAAGTAACTTCCGGGGTGTTTTGCTGTCTTAATAGTGAGAACAAATTAAGAAGAAAACATTTGAAAACAATTAAAAGAAAAATTATGAAAACGGAAATTAGAACACTCGCAGCGATTTGTTTACTTGGATTTATTGGAACAATAAATGTCAATGCAGCAAATTACAAAAATGCCAATAACAATGTAGTTGTAGAAGAAGTAAAAAACACAATGAACGGATTGGGTAACGAAGATGGCGGTTTACTGCTGTTAGCAGAGAAAGCTTCTTTGGAAAGCAATGCCAAGGTCGAATTTCTTCTGAACGAAGACCTGGATGCAAATGTTGATCTACAAAAGGAAGCACAGGCTGTTACCAAGTGGATTGTTGATCAGGAAGAAGCAAAGGTAATCCAAAAGTTATTGACCGAGGGAAAATCCAATGAGTTTGAATCTGTTCAAATTCTTCCAAACGAAGACTCAGCTGAAAATGTAGATTTTCAAAAAGAAGCCCAATCAGTTACCAAATGGATTGTTGACAATGAAGAAGCAAAGTTGACCCAAAAGTTAATCGATGAGGGCAAATTGGAAGGAATTAATTAATTCCGGATCTTCAGTACAAATTTGTTCCAGTATTCGACTGGAAGATTTTGTTTCTTGTAAAGAACCTGCCTTAATGGCAAAATATAAATAGGCTGCTCCGAGACTGGGGCAGCCTATTTTTTATGGATTAAATGATCGGGCACTCATCGGTACTTAGTAACCTGCCGTATCCCAGAATAGTCTGGTTAAAGCGCTATCGCCACCAATTTTGGTAGCTGCTGCATTGTAATTCTCGCCATTTAGGGTCTGTTCCGAAACAGGATACAATAAACGAACAGGTACTTTGGTAATACCCTGAAGCGGAACGGGGACAGGCTGAAGTCTTGGATAATCTAATCTTCTCCACGAATTCCAAGCAGTAAAGCCTCTTAAATAGTATGCAATCCAGGCCTGATTACCAATTTTTTGTTTCCAGTTACCAGCTGCGGTAGAATAGGTGACTGAAGGTTGTGCCATATATTCATCAGCCTGGGCAGCTGTTCCGCCCCAATAGATGATAGAAGCCTTGATGGCATTGCTATAGTGAGTTTCAGCAGTTCCACCAACATTAAATCCTCTTTCAACAGCTTCGGCTAACAAAAATTCAGTTTCAACATAATCCATGATAATCCATTCCCGGTTCGGCGCAGTGTTTATTGGATTAACATGTGAGGAAGTGGTGTATCCGTTTGTTTGTCCATAATTACCACCTTTATACACATCACCTAATTTTGTTGCATAAAATGCCAACCTCGGATCGGCTACAGTAACTGTCAGTATGTCGCTGGCAGGAGTAGTTGGCTGCATGGCATCTATTAATCTGGATGTTACAACATAGTCGTCGCGACCTGATGCTACAAAATCGATGTATTGCTGATTTTGGTTTGGTGGAGAAGCCGAATAGTTCATCGCTGTTTTTTCACCAGCAACAAACACGTTAGGGGCAGCAGCTTCAACAATGGTTTTTGCGTAGGCCTCGTCCTTATCCGCAAGCATAATTCCCATCCGGAGTTTTAAGGCGTTGGCAAATTTAATCCACTTCACTGTTCCAGCCGGAGTGGATGGGTTAATATTATCATAACCAGTGGGCATTCCTGCAACGGTTGGCGTCATTTTAGCAATTGCAGCATTCAGCCTGGTGATCAAATCCTTGTAAATGGTTAACCCATCGTCGTAAACAGGTGTAGGATATTTGTTCGCATCCAATGCCTGGCTATAAGGAATATCTCCAAATATTTCAACCAGATTACTCCAGGCCAATACCGACATAATTTCGACAATGGCCAATTGATTATCGCGTTGTGCTTGCGAAATACCAGCAAGGGGTTCAGTTTCCAATACACGTGCAGCTTCTTTGTAGTTCATAAGCACAAGCCTGTACTGCACATTATTATAAAATTGTGGTACACCGCGGGTAACCATATCATAGCGGCTTTCGTCGGCATAAGTAGTATTTGCCAAATGCTGCATCCACGTGTTGGTATTATTCACATTAACACTGGTCGACGACATGTTATTTATTAATTGCCGGGTTGCTCCATTGTATAGTGAAACTCCTGAAACCACCGCGAAGTCCTTTACGTTTTTATTCAAGTCTTCTAAGTCACTGCATGCAGCAAACAATATGAAGACCGAAATAATCAATCCTATTTTTTTCATAGTTTTTTTAATTAAAAGTTAAGCTTTAAACTGAAACTAAAATCACGAGTGGTAGGAAGCGAACCGGTTGAATAACCTTGAATGTTACCGGCAGTCATACCTGATTCAGGATCGGCATAGGGCAAATTTTTGTGTATTATCCAAAGATTTGACCCAACCGCGCTAAGTGTTACCTTTTTAATAAAGGTTCTATTCAGTATTTGAGAAGGAAGGTTATAAGAAATAGAAACTTCTCTTAACTTGATATAGCTGGCATCGTAAACAAAGGCTGATTTGGGTAAAGCTCCGGTTCCAAAACCGTCGGCATTCGTAGCGTCAACGCGGGTTTTATTCGGAGTGCTTACTCCGTTAACCACATTTACCCCTTCGATGATATAACCACCACTTTTTGCATCATAATTTCCTGGAGTTCCAATAATCGGATCTCTTACAGGGTTTCCCAGATCGTTGGCAAAAGCGGTCTCCGGATACAATCCGCTGCTCAATCCATAGTACATATCAAGCGACCAAATATCGCCACCCTTTTGCATGTCAATAAGGAATCCAAGCGATATGTCTTTGTATGTAAATGAGTTATAAATACCACCAGTCCAGTCGGGTGTATAACATCCAATACTAATAGCTGAACTGCCAGTTGCAACAGGTACACCGGTAAGTGGATTTATGATTTTATTACCGTTGTCATCATACGTATAATCAGTTCCTTTTATTACTCCATAGGGTTGGCCAACTTCAGCATTAATGGTAACTCCACCCTGTAAGTTTCCGGAATTCAACCGTAAGTTTGTAATTCCGGGAAATAAGGAAACTACCTCATTCTTATTTTTAGCCCAGTTTAAAGTCATATCCCAATTGAAATTGGCTTTTTTAATGGGAGTGGCATTTAATGCAAGTTCAATCCCCTTGTTTTGAATCTCGCCAGCATTTACCAATATGTTCTGAAATCCAGTATTCTGGGTAACTGTTATTGGCATGATTTGATCCAATGAATTGGTTTGATAAACGGCTAAATCCATCCCAATCCGGTTTTTAAGAAATGACAATTCGAGACCAGCTTCTAAGCTGTTGGTTCGTTCATTTTTGAGGTTCGGATTTTTTTTCGTTGCCGGAAGCTGATTGTTTGCACCACCAAACGCAGTATTGGCCTGGTAAGTATCAAAAAGCATATCGAAACCTGCCAGATTACCTACCTGGGCATAGTTTAGCCGCAATTTACCCAACGACAGCCAATCTTGCTTAAGAACATTGGAAAACAGAAATGCTCCCGTAACCGATGGATACCAATACTTATTATTCTCAGTTGGTAAAGTAGATGCATAGTCACGGCGTATAGTTCCATCCAGGAATAAAAAGTCCTTATAACCTAATGATACACTGGCATAGTGGCTTCGAACACCAACAATCTGGTTAACCTCAACAGGCACTGATATTGGGTTAACGCTGTTTTGTAATGAATATACTTTAGGGATAGACAAACCACCAATAGTACCATTTGAGAAATAGGTGTTCCTTGTTCTCCGCTCGTTATAACCTAAAACCCCATTAATGTTAAACGATTCACTCAGCTTTTTCCTGAAATTCAACATGAGGTCGTAGTTGTACTCACTGAAGGTATTATCTCTTCGCAAATATCCAGAAGTAACACGTTCAGGTACATTTAAGATACCAAAACGCATGGAAACACTACCCACCGCTCTTCTTTCTTCCTGCAATTCGTTGTACGAATCGGCCGAAACACGACCAAAAACATCTAACCAATTCGTCAATTTATAATTGATCGAGGCATTTCCGATAAATCGCGTACGTTCGTCAGTTTCATAATTTTCATAGGCATCCCAATAAGGGTTGTTGGAATATATCGGATAATTAAGGGCTGAATTATAGTTCCAGGTTAAATTTCGGTGAGTAAGCTCATAAGCTGTCTTCAATTCTTTAAAGTCAAGTTGTGTTTGCTGCCACTGGCGGAAATTCGTTGCAATATTGCCATTATAACCAGTAGCGTTACGGCCTTTCCCTTTTTGTTTGATGTAATTTGCGGCGCCGGAAACTGTCATTTTTTTTGTGATATTCCAGGTTCCATTCAGTGTAAAGTTATTCTTATTCAAAGAGCTGTTTGGGAGCAAGCCTTCTGAATAGTAGTTTGTATATGACAATCTAACGGTACTAAACTCTGTTGATTTGTCAATTGCAATAGTATTGGTCGAGGTTACCGGTGTTTCGAAAAAAGTAATAGGACCATTTTTCGAAAATTCATATGGCTTTGACTGTTTATACCAGGGCGATTCCGGATCGACTGAATACCAACCCCAGACTGGTTGCCCATCGAATTTGGGACCATACGAAGCGTCTTCTGTGGTGACAATCCACCGAACTAAAGGATCATTGACCGGATCGGCAGTCGTATAGCTTCCTGTCGTAGTCCGGTACTCAAATGCTGGTGGGTTTCCATATCCGTAACCTGAACCATATTGATCCTGATATTTTACCCAGGTTGATTTATCAATAGTACTAACAGTTAAGCTGGAATTCAATGAAACTCCAATTTCTTCTTTTTGTCCGGCTTTTGCTAATTTCCCCTTTTTAGTGGTTATCATGATAACACCACCCGATGCACGTGATCCATAAAGGGCCGTTGCAGCCGCACCTTTTAATACATTGATAGATTCAATGTTTTCCGGATCAATATCGCTGGCAGCATTTCCATAATCGTATCCCGCTCCCGAAGTAGCCTGGCTTGAAGTTTCACCAATGGCAGTGTATTTCCCAATGTTATTATTGATAGGTACCCCATCAACAACATAAAGAGCCTGATTACTGCCTTGTATTGATTTACTTCCACGCACAATTACATTGGTTGATCCTCCCATGTTTTGGTTCCTCTGAACAACCACTCCTGAAACTTTTCCGGAAAGTGAATTTACGAAGTTCGAAGACTTCACTGCGTTTACAAGGTCACCTTTGACCTCCTGAGTAGCATAACCCAGCGATTTCTTCTCTCTGGTAATACCAAGAGCAGTAACGACCACTTCATCAACACCGATGATTTCAGGCACTAATGTTACATCGATTTTATCTCCAGCAGGTATGGCAACTTCTATGCTTTTCATTCCAACAAAAGAGAAAAGCAATGTTTTTGCAGTGGCCGGAATTGTAAGAGAGTAAATGCCATTGTCATCGGTAATAGTTCCCATTGTGGTTCCTTTTACAGAAACCGAAACTCCCGGAATTGGTGATCCGTCTTCCGAAGAAGTCACTTTTCCGGTAAGTACCCTCGATTGAGCTATCCCGCTAAAGATGCTCAATGCAAGAATAAATACAAGTAGAAATCCTGTTTTCATAGACTTAAAGTTTAGAGTTAATAAAATAGCACATCCGGCACTCCTGTTGATTGCCGATGCGATTAAATTCGTTTCATTCTTGTTAAAGGGAGAATTAATGGATAATGACTTGAAAAGACGTGCGAACTACTGAATTCTTACTGGTTTTTAGATTTCCCCCTTTGATCGTCATCGTTCATTTACTACTTCACGAAAACCGACTATACCAAACATATTTAATTTTGGTAAATCCATAGAATTTTATCAATGTTGGGAATCTTACGATGGGTAAATGATTGAAAAACAGGAAAAGATATGTTTGTCCCTGGAAACATGCCGTTTGTAGTCGATTTCGTGCAGATGAGCATTTGCAAACCCACATAGAAAGTCAAATACACGTGGAATGATGAAAATGCAATAATCACATCAGATTAATTTACCTGGAGCCACAAATCATTTTTGAGTCAACTTTTTCCTTTGCGAACCAAAAAACATTGCATTAAAACCATACGGCTGAAATTTAATTCAGCTATCTTGCGAAAAATTTGTTTAGTAATCACTCAATAAATTGATTAAGAATGGCAGACAGTTTTTTTAATCAAATACTCCAGGAATTTGAAAGACCATTTCAAAATCCGGTTTTGGTATTTTCTGTCATTCTTTTTATTATACTGCTTTCGCCTATCTTGCTTCGGAAGCTAAAAATTCCGGGAATTATTGGGTTAATTATTTCAGGTGTAATTATCGGGCCTCACGGAATAAATGTGCTTGAGCAAAATTCAGCAGTCAAACTTTTCTCGACCATTGGCTTATTGTACATCATGTTTATTGCCGGGTTGGAGCTCGATTTAAAGGAATTCCAGCACAACAAAAACAAGAGCCTGGTCTTCGGATTCCTCACATTTATTATTCCTCTGGTTTTCGGGTTCCCGGTTTGTTATTATTTGCTGAAATACGACTTTACTGCCAGTTTGCTTATTTCCAGCATGTTTTCGACGCACACCATGGTTTCCTATCCGATTGTCAGCAAATTTGGAATATCGAAAAACGAAGCAGTAGCCATCACTGTTGGAGGAACAATCCTTACTGATACGGCCGTTCTGATACTTTTGGCAATTATACTGAGTTCGAACGAAGGCGGATTGGGTTTATCGTTCTGGATACAATTAATCGCTTCGCTAGCTGTATTTTCGGGTATCATGTTCTGGATTATTCCCAAGGCTACTGCATGGTTTTTCCAGAAGCTGGAAAGTGAAAAGACATCACATTTTATTTTTGTGCTTTCGGTCGTTTTCTTTGCTGCTTTCCTGGCCGAACTGGCAGGAGTAGAGCCAATCATTGGCGCTTTCGTGGCCGGACTGGCACTGAACAAACTGATCCCATACTCTTCGACTCTGATGAACCGGATCGAATTTGTTGGACAATCCATATTTATCCCTATTTTCCTGATTAGTGTGGGCATGTTGGTCGATGTGAAAGTACTAATGAATGGGCCAACAGCTGTAATCATTGCTGTGACTTTATCCGTTGTGGCATTGATCGGGAAATGGCTTGCCGCAGCTTCAACCAGTAAAATATTCAGGTACTCGTCCGATCAGCGAAAACTTATTTTCGGGTTAAGCAGTTCTCATGCGGCAGCTACTCTGGCCGTAATCCTCGTTGGGTTTCAAACCGGGATTATTGACGAAAATGCGCTTAATGGTACAATCTTGCTTATCCTTGTCACCTGCCTGACAGCTACTTTGGTCACCGAAAATGCCTCGCGTAGGATACTGACTTCGGAAAAAGAGGAACCGGTCATTGAATATCCGGTACACAACAGCGAACACATCATGATTCCGATTGCCAATTTGAACAGCATGGAAACGCTGCTTGAATTTGCTGTTTTCGTGAAGAACAAAAAATCAGTAAACCCCATCACCATATTGTCGGTTGTTCCGAACGATGAGGAAGCCGAAAAAAATCTGGTGAGGGCAAAAAAGAACTTGCAATCGCTTGTAAAAATGGCTTTGGCCAACGAAACCAAAGTGAAAATCACGGCCACCATCGATCACAACATTGCCGGAGGAATCATTCGTGCTTCGCGTGAAGAAATGACCGACACCATCATGATTGGCTGGCCTCGGAAAACCGGATTGATCGAGCGTTTTATCGAAACCAAAACAGCATTGATTATTTCCCGAACCAGCAAAGCCATTTATATCTGTCATTTTGAACATCCACTGGTTGGTCACAACAAAATTGTACTGGTATGTCCACCGCTCGGCGAACTTGAACCTGGTTTTGAAATTTGGCTGCCAAAGATCAATGTACTTTCAAAAGAACTTAGCTTAAATGTGCATTGCTACTGTAACTCAACTTCAAAAGCAGCCATTATCGAATATTTTCATCATCGAAAACAAAAATGCGGGTTTACCTTCTCTGATGAATTTGATCTACCCGATATTCAGTTGCTACAAAAACAGGTGAACGCTGATGACATGCTCATCTATGTAGCCGCACGGCGAACATCGGTTTCGTACGAGAATTGTATGGAGAATATTCAGGAGAAACTAGAGAAGAACTTTCCAACCAACAGTAAAATCATTATTTACCCGCGTACACATCATATCGACAGCAAATTCAGTGAGTATGGCGATATCAATCCTGAATCGCTAAATCAGGGACTTGAGCGATTCCAGAAAATTGGCAAAGATTTGGGTAACTTGCTGAAGCGGGAACATAAAGGATAGCAAAACGGTTTAGGACAATTAGTAAATGCTGTTTAAAAGGGAATCCATCGACTGAATGTTTTCTTCGGAATAGCCTGTTTTGAAATAAACCAGCTTGCCCTCGTGAATAATTAAATTGGTTGGTAACAACTGTGGCGCACGTCCATTTTTGATATTTTTATCCGGATTCAGCGTAAACAGGTAGCTAAGTAACCGATCATTTTCAAACATTTGAAAATATTCAGGTTCATTTTTCTGAAGTTCAATCCAAGCCAACACATCTTTTTCTTTTTCAGATGTAACTGAAACAAACAAAATATCTTCTGACTCATATTTTCCGACCAGTTTATTGAGCTCTGGAATTTCCTTTTGGCAGGGACCGCACCACGTTGCCCATAAGTTAATAACCAAAGTTTTTGCCTCAGCTTCGTCACTCAAAAGCTTATTGTTCCGGAGTTCCTGACGAATGGGGTCATCAATCCGGACTATACCACGATAATAATTATATTTCTGAAGTTTGGCCATTTCATTGTTTAGTACAACCAAAGCAATGAATACCAAGCCTATCAATATGGGATATTTTAGTTTCATACAAACATTTTCTTTTGGATGGATAAATGCAGCAAAAATAATATGGCCAGACTGTAACAAGCAATGGTCCCAAGCTGTGCAAATCCGAGTAAATTATCTGCAACAAGCAGACTCATCGCCTTCAGCGGAAAGAAATCACCAATTGACGACTCCAGTTGACGGTTTAAATAACTTCCGAACCATCCTTCGAGTAGCCAATAAATAAATACCGGAAGCACCATCACATACGATGTTCGAACCGAACCAATTAACATGGCGAACGCACCAACCAGCAATAAATACATGAATTGAGAAAGCAAGGCATTGATATCTGTTTGAAAAATCAGATTCCAGGGATAGACAGAATAAAAGATGCCCCAAACAGCATAAATCAAAAAATTAAGCACCATAAAAGCGGCCGCATACAGGCAATCCTGAAACAATTGATAGAGAAACAATTTTTGGCGCGACCAGCCAAACACCAGCAGCATTTTGTAAAAGCCTGTCAGGGCATGCTGAATGTGCATTTGAAGCATCCAGAAAACAAAAAATAAAGCCAACGAAGCCGACTGAAATGCTCTTCCACTCAAAAAAACAGCTAATTCGTTACCTGCTAACTTTTTCTGACCTGCTCCATACCAGAAGTCGATGTAAGCGATGAAAAACATAGCCAACGACAAAACAACAAATGGCAGGATAAGCTTCTTTTTCTTTGCCAAACAAAGTTCGATTGTAAACATCCGGATTTACTTTAATAGATTGATAATTTTGTCTTTATAGCTCTGGTCCCCGGCAATAAATTCACCAACAAGCTCCCCATCTTTCATGACCAGAAATTGAATTTTAGGAAAGGTGATTTCGCCAAGCAAATGAGTAGAAAGGAAAATAGTTTTACCCAGATCGACCAAATCAATTGCTAATTGATTAAGCAGCTCGATCCCAATGGGGTCCAGACCATTAAAAGGTTCGTCCCAAAGCAAATAAGTTGGATTTCCAATCAACGACAATGCCAGACTCAACCGTTTCTTCATTCCGGTTGACAAAGCCTTAAATGGTTTATGCAACGTATCGTTCAGCTCCCAAAAATCTATCCAATTCGAAATTTCCGCATCTGGTATTTTCTTGATCCGGCGGCAAATCGCAAATATTTCGTTGACAGTTAATGACGGATCGGTAACAAATGGTTCGGTTGAAATTCCAACTTTTGAGCGGAACCTATCGACATCGGTAATGACATCAAGGCTCACCTGCCCTTTGTCCATCAAAATCAAACCTGAAATAAGATTGAAAAGTGTGCTTTTGCCCGACCCATTGGCTCCCACAAAAACATATAGGCCTGGCTTTTCAGCTTCGAAGCTGAAATTATTGACCACCATTTGCGACCCGAATCGCTTGCTGAGATTATGGATTGAGATCATGGTTCGATGAATTTTCTACAAATTGTTGCTCCAACTTTTTCTCCGCTTCCAGGTCACTCATGTATTTCGACCGGAGTGGCTTTTCGTTAAGAATATTGTAATTCTTCCAAAAGACCTGATCGTATGGGTATTTCTTTCTGTACGAATTTTCGTCGCGAGCCATCACTTCCCGGTATTTAATCTTATCGAAATCGCGCCGCTCGGTAATTACATTGGTTACCAGTAAGAAAACATCTGACCATTGGACTTCTTTTATTGTTTTCTGGTCATCAGGAGCATCCGGATTCAGAAAAGTAAAAGGAGTACCATCGCCCATATCTATAAAGTGTCTGTACTTTAAGTAATATTTTTCACCAATTTTCTGAAACTCGGTTTCCCCTTTAAAAAAGAGTTCCACAAAGCGTCTATTTTTCTTTAACGAACTATCGGTAGCGTATTTAAAGTATTTTTCAATCCGAAGGATAGCCCAATCTTGTGAATTGATGTAAAAATACCCGGCATCTTCCCATAACCCACGCTCCGAATCTCGTTTTCCATCCGGACCAACGGTATCACGAATGTATTTTACTTTGTAAACCTTTACATCGCCCAACCATTCTGTCCCTTCAAACTCATATATAAATTTATCATATTGGGTTAATGGTTGATACCACCAGTCGTCCTGATAAATCCTCACCATATTTGAATAGGCACGGTAAAACATATTTCGACTTGGAAACAACTTTTCGTACAGGACTTCTCTCCATTTTTCGTACGGAATCAGGTAGTTATTGCTCTTCCGAAATTGCTGCAACTTAATTTCGGTGGTCGAGCTTGGTGTATTGATGCCCTTGTCTTCAATGAGCAATGCGGCCTCAATCAATTGGCAAACCAGCGAATCGCGGAAACTGGTATTGCGGTAAAAAGCATCATATTGAGCCGTTGTCCGGTCATAATTTCGCTTGATGTTTTTAACTGCTTTTTTCACCATATCAATAGCTTGCATTTTCATAGGAAGCACATACACATCACTTAACGTGTAAGGCTTCGGTTCCAGCATAACTTTTACATTTTCGGCGCTGTTCCGGGGTATTTTCAGGTTAACAGAACCATAACCCAGATAAGTAATTTCAATATCGTAACCGATGTATCTTGCTGGCACCTTAAAATCGAACTTGCCTTCTGAATTGGTTGTGGTGCCGGCGCTCGTATTTTTGATTTGCAGCGAAGCATAGGGCAATGGTTCTTTAGATACCGAATCCATAACCATTCCCTGCACCCGAATAATTTTCGTTGGCGACGGTACAATAACTAAATGACCATCTTGCTTACTGATCAGTAACCCAGCCAGTTTTTCGATCTGAAAAATACAACTGTCAGGTTGATTGCTAAGACGAATATCAATATTCTGATCAAGATCGACCAAATCTGAGCTGTAGCTCAATTCCAGATTTTGTGTTTTGGAAAGGCCGTTGAGTACAGAAAGAACTGTATGCTTTTGTCCACGGACGAAGCCAGAAAAAGCGATAAACAAAATAATTAGGGTAGTCAATTTTCTCATGGTTGTACGATGTAAGTATTTTCATTTTTCACGATGTTCAGATTTAAAGAATTGCCCAAAATTTGAATCGCTTTTTCAGCTTCCAGATTTGAAAATGAGCCAGAGTATTTTCTCGTTTCCAGACTTTTATCGGCAAGTTCAATTTTCACCTGATAGTAGCGCTCAAAATCATGGATAACAGTTTTCAAAGGAGCCTCTTTAAAGATCATACGTTTGGAGAATCCTGCATTGGCATTGGGGTCGTTATTGAGTTGCTCGCTAAGGCTGTCGCTGGTTGCATTCCAGGTTCCAATTTCGTTGGCAGTAAGTTCAAGCGTTTTACTTTTGTCAGACTTTAAAGAAGTGAATGCCACATGGCCTTCGTCAACCACGACTATTTCCTTTTGCGGATTATTCGCATCAACCAGAAATTTGGTACCCAACACTTTAATTTTGGTATTCTGTGTGCGAATTACAAACGGGAGTCGATTGTTGGGCGTGATTTCGAAATAAGCCTTTCCTTGCAAAACAACATCACGTTCATTGCCAGTAAACTGCTTGTGGTACTTTAGTTGTGAATTGGCTGCCAGTGTAACTTTTGAACTGTCGGATAAATAAATTACTTGTTGGCCGATACTGTTCACTTCAAGTTGGTTTACATCAGGCAAAACATGAAGGATAACACGCGTGAGTATAAAAAGAAAAACAAAACTTGCGGCAATTCGTTGGCTCCAGGTTGCAATTCTTCGGAATCGCAACTTCCGGTTGACTGACTCTAGCGCTTTGTATTCATCTGGCTGAAAATCAACTTTTACCTGATCCGATAATCTGGCAACCTTTCTCAGCTCGTAATACAAATTCTGATTTTCAGCAGATTCGGCCAACCAAAGTTCAAGTTCCTTTTGTTCCCCGCCCGAAAGCCGTCCTTCAAGCGAAGCGATGATTTTATCAATTGGGAATGAGTCCATTTTTGTTTTTGAACTTATGATCCTTCCCAATCCAAAATCCCCCAAAAGAAACAGCGAAATTTTTAAGTATTCAGGTAAATCAGAAACAATAACCCTTCGGGCAATAAATGTATGACAGGATTTAGCTCAGCCCGAAGTTTCGAAACCGCAATTGCTACCTGATTTTCAACCGTTTTTACTGAAACATTCAGTATCCCGGCAACTTCTTTTTGTTTCATTCCCTCTACTTTATGAAGAATAAATATTTGACGGCATTTCTCCGGAAGGGTTGAAATCGCCCTATTCAAATATGGCATAATCTGATCGAGTTCCTGCGTGTCTTCTTCTGAAGACGATTTTATGAAGCTTGAATAGTTTTGAAGGTATTTTTTACGAATTGATTGAGTTCGTATCGACTTTAAGCATTCGTTATATGCCGATTTGAAAAGGTATGCCCTGATATTATCGGGAACGGATAATGATCTTCTATTTTCCCATAACCTGACAAACAATCTCTGTACGGCTTCTTCCGATTCATCCTCATCATGCAAGAATACTAATGAAAAGCGGCACAACTCTTTGTAATAAAGGAGGAATAGCTCATCAAAAGTTTTTTTGTCGCCATTAATAATTTGCTCGAATGTGCTCTGGGTTCTCAATATGTTAGGTAAAATAAAAACAAATATGCAAAATTGATTTTATTTTACCTCACCCTCATTTAATAATCAGTACGATAAATACACCAAATCGCTAAAAATAGTAAAGGCCTCCGTTTCCGGAAGCCTTATGGGTTTAAACTGATTCCCTCATTGGGGAAAACTACGTTGAAAAACTAAAACCGGGCGACTAAGCGACTCTCACTGCAAAAGCATGAGTCAAGAATATCAGGATACATTTCCCTGAAATTATCGAAACACCATTCTTTTAAATGACCAATTTCCGACTCACTTACCCAGTTAATACACTTTGCCAGCTCTTTCCGGAATAAATCGCGGCTAAAACTAACTTTCGGTAAAATAACTTTAGCGTACTCTAACATTGTTGTTGTTTTTTGTGTTTCTGTAATCGTTTCATAAAAATAACGAATTTTCACCAGTCCCAAGTATGTGTAAAATCAGGATTAACAGAGTTTAACAATGTTGGCTCGGAGCTATGCAAATAAGCCACTGAGATACAACCTTATATCATTTAAAATCCATATTCTGTTTCAAAACATCTTTGATGACATAATTTTACAGCACAAAAAAATAGCTTTCAAATTACGATTTCGTTACAATGGTATTAATAAAACCTGAAACTTTTTGTGCCAGCGATTCCGGCCCTTCCAGCGCTTTTACAAAGGCACTTCCAATAATTGCACCATGCGCATATTGGCAGGCATTGGCAAATGTTTCGGCATTCGAAATCCCAAATCCAATCAGTCTTGGGTTTTTTAATTCAATCGAATTTACCCGTTCAAAGTATTGTTTCTGAAACTCGGACACACTGGTTTTGGCGCCGGTAGTGGCATTGCTCGAAACCATGTAAATAAATCCGGTTGATACATCATCGATTTTGCGAAGTCGTTCGTCTGAAGTTTGGGGTGTGATCAGAAATATATTGTGTAGATTATTGGCTTCAAAAATGGATTTAAACTCTTCCTCGTAAACATTCATCGGAAGGTCGGGAATGATCAGACCGTCGATTCCGATTTCGTTGCACTTTTGGCAAAAAGCCTCCACTCCATACTGAAGTACCGGGTTAATATATCCCATCAAAATGAGCGGAATATCAACCGATTGTCGGATATTTTCCAACTGGCTAAATAGTTTTCGGATACTCATCCCGTTTTGCAAGGCAACCAGGCTGCTATGCTGAATCACCGGACCGTCGGCCACCGGATCAGAAAACGGCATCCCGATCTCGATCAGGTCAACACCATTTTTTACCAGTTCCTGAATCATTGGTGCAGTGTCTTCCAGATTTGGGTATCCGGCAGTAAAATACACCGAAAGTACCTGTCCTTTTTTCTCCTGAAATAGCTTATTTATTCTGTTGTTCATGATTCTCTGTTTTTAGCTACTCAGCGGGTGACTCAAAGTCACCCGCTGAGTAATACAAATTTTAATATCCAAAATGTTTCAAATAGACATCCATGTCTTTGTCGCCCCTTCCGGAGATATTTACCACTGTAACTTCGTCTGGTTTAAGTTGTATTTTCTTCAGCACAGCCAAGGCATGTGCCGATTCCAGTGCAGGAATAATTCCCTCCAACTGAGTCAATTCCAGTGCAGCATCCAACACTTCTGCATCGGTGGCCCATAAATAAGTCGCACGTTTTGTTTTGAATAAATTAGCGTGCATCGGGCCAATTCCAGGGTAATCTAATCCAGCCGAAATCGAATAAGGTTCGGTAATCTGCCCATCTTCGGTCTGCATCAGGATTGAAAGCGAACTGTGCAACACTCCGGGAGAACCCAATGTCAGGGTCGCCGCTGTTTCCGGAGTATCAACACCCAATCCGGCCGCTTCAACGCCAATCAAATCCACCCCTTCCTGATCGAGAAAATGGTAGAAAGCCCCGGCAGCATTGCTTCCGCCACCCACACAGGCAATAATCCGGTCAGGATTTTCTTTGCCGGTTTGTTCTTCCAACTGCCAGCGAATTTCTTCAGAAATCACAGCCTGAAACCTTGCAACCATATCCGGATAAGGATGCGGCCCAACCACCGAACCAATGATGTAATGCGTGTCAACCGGATTGTTGATCCAGTCGCGCATCGCCTCGTTGGTCGCATCTTTCAGAGTTTGGTTACCGCTCAGGGCCGGAATAACTTCGGCGCCCAGCATCCGCATTTTTTTTACATTCGGCGCCTGACGCTCCACATCAACGGCACCCATATACACAATGCATTTCATTCCCATCAGCGCGCAAACCGTGGCAGTTGCCAGTCCGTGCTGACCAGCGCCAGTTTCGGCAATGATCCTGGTTTTTCCCAACTTCTTGGCCACCAAAATCTGCCCGATGGTATTGTTTATTTTGTGCGAGCCGGTGTGATTCAAATCCTCACGTTTTAGAAAAATTTTGGATTGATATTTTTCTGAAAGTCGTTTGGCAAAATACAATGGCGAAGGACGCCCTACGTAATGTTTGAGCAGTCCGATAAATTCCTGCCTGAAATCGTACGAATTGATGATTTCGAGGTATTTCAGACGCAATTCTTCAATATTCGGCACCATCATTTCGGGAATGTAAGCCCCGCCGAACTCGCCGTAATAACCTTTTTCGTTCACTTGATAATTCATATTCTGATAGATTTTTGATAACAGATATTAGATTTTAGACCGGATTCCGGAAATAAAGTTTTTCACTTTTTCTACGTCTTTCAGTGCCGGACTGATCTCGAAACCACTGTTGATGTCGATTCCGAATAGCTGTGGTTGACTGAAACTGAGAACATCCTCCAGATCGTCGGGACCAATGCCGCCACTTAGGAAAAACGGAATCCCTCCTTTATAATTTTCGAGCAGCTGCCAATTGAATTTTTGTCCTGTTCCACCTGGCAATTGGCCTTTGGTGTCAAACAAAAAGTAATCACATACTCCGGAATAAGCATCCAGAGTGTCAAAGTCAAACGATTCATCCACAGAGAAAGCCTTGAAAACGGTAATTCCTGAATCCTGAATTTGCTGACAATATTCCGGAGTTTCATTTCCATGAAGCTGAACCACATCCAGGTTCCAGTTTTGATAAATTTCAAACACTTTCTCCTGAGTTTCATTAACAAACACGCCTACTTTTTTAACCGAATCGGGAACAGCCGACAACAGTACAGATGATGATTCGAAGTCAACAAAACGTTTGCTTTTAGGGTAAAAAATGAACCCCAGATAATCGGGTAGGGTAGCAGCAACTCCTGAAATATTTTCAGGATCGCGCATTCCGCAGACTTTAATTTTTAGATCGTTCATTATTATCGTTTTTAGTGAGCAGGTGACTTCAAGTCACCTGCTCACTTCCCTTGCTCAATACCTATTTCAATTTCTCAATAAACTCTTTACATGCTTTTCCCGGATTGTCAGTTTTCATGAAAGTTTCGCCAATCAGGAAGCCTTTAAAACCTGCAGCCCGAAGCTGTGTAATACTTTCCGGATCAGAAATTCCGCTTTCCGAAATTTTCACAAACTGATCAGGAATGAGTTTGCTTAGGTTTACTGATGTCTGTACATCAACCTCAAAAGTTTTCAGGTTGCGGTTGTTTACACCCACCAGATCAACCTGAGGATTCAGTTTTTCGAGTTCTTCTGCGCTATGAACTTCAACCAATACTTCCAACCCGAGTTCTTTCGCTTTCTGGGTCAGTTCGAGCAACAATTCTTTGGTCAAACTTTCAGCAATCAGTAAAATCACATCGGCGCCATGTGCCCGGGCTTCGTAAATCTGATACGGATCGAGCATAAAATCCTTACGCAAAATCGGAGTTTCAGAATTGGCAAACCTTGCCTTAGCCAGATTCTCGAACGATCCACCGAAGAAGTGGTCATCAGTCAGAACAGACAAGCCACTTGCACCCGCAGCCACGTAAGCAGCGGTAATTTCCGAAGCTTCAGCCGTTTCCTTAATCACACCCTTCGACGGTGATTTGGTTTTAAATTCGGCAATCACCCCACTTGCTCCTTCGGCCAGCAATGCGGCTTTCAGCGAGTTAGTTTTCCGCTTAAAATATGGCGAAGCCATTAATGCCTCTACCGAAACCAGTTTTTTTGCCTCCGCAATTTCGGTTCGTTTATGGTTGTTTATTTCTTCAAGTATATCCATTGTTAAAGTTCAAAGTTTCAAATTCCAAGTTTCAAGTCCGGTTGAATATTGATTATTGGATATTCGATATTGGTGATTATTATTATTTATTTCCCGTTTAATTCGATCAATCTCCTGAATGCCCCCAAAGCCCGTTTGCTTTCGAGCGATTCTTTAGCTTCGGCAATACAGTCAAACAGGGATTTTTCCGGAGAGATACATTGTATTCCAAGCGCGGTATTGGCAATTACCACATTTTGCTGAGCTTCGGTACTGGTTCCTTCCAAAACGCTTTTGAAAATTTTTGCGGCAGCTTCAACGGTTTCCCCGCCATAAAGTTCTTCCGGAGAAACCTGTGCCAGACCAAAATCTGCGGGAGAAAGATTGTCTTCGGTCAGGTTGGAAACAAAACGGGCGTCGCCGGTTAGCGAAATCTCGTCGTAGCCATCCAGGCTGTTTACAATGATGTAATTCTGTCCACTTTCCTTGAAAACCTGGTGGTAGAGATCCATCACATCCAGATCGTATACACCAACCAACTGATTCTTTGGGAACGACGGATTGATAATCGGCCCCATCATATTAAATAATGTTTTCACTTTCAGGGCTTTCCGTACCGAGCCAACACTTTTCATGGCTGGGTGAAACAACGGTGCATGAAGGAAACAAATTCCGGCTTCTTCAACTTCGCGGCGTAATTTACCCTGATCGTTACTGAATTTATAGCCGAAATACTCGAACATGTTCGACGATCCACTTACAGAGGAGGAACCGTAATTTCCATGTTTGCTAACTTTATAACCGGCACCTGCAAGCAAAAAAGTGCTTAGTGTCGATATATTGAAAGTGTCTTTTCCGTCGCCACCGGTACCCACCACGTCAATGGTATTGTATTCTGAAAGGTCGACAGCCACACACAAATCGAGCAAAGCCTGACGAAAACCTGCCAGTTCTTCGCCAGTGATCCGTCGCATCCTGAAAACCGTCAGGAAAGAAGCAATTTCGGCATCCGAAAACTGCCCTTCAGCGATACGAACCAACATCTGATGTGCTTCAGCTTTAGTCAGGATATTGCCTGCAAACAAGTGATTTAATGTATCTTTCATTTCTTTAAAGTTTCAAATTTCAAGTTCCAAGTCTGAAAACTGAGACAGAATACTGCGACTCAATATTTCTTCAGCCAGCTTGCAATCATCTGCTCGCCCAGTGGTGTCAACACCGACTCCGGATGAAACTGAACTCCTTCGACATCAAAAGTAGTATGTTTCATCGACATGATCATTCCCTTTTCGTCGTAACTTGTAACTTGCAAGCACTCCGGAAGGTCAGTTTCGTTGACAATCCATGAATGATAGCGGCCTACTGAAAAGGTTTCCGGAAGTCCATCAAACAGAATGGTTGGAACTTTAGTCATGGTAACAGGTGTTGCGATGCCGTGCAAAACCCGGTTCATGTTGGTGAGCGATCCGCCAAAAGCCTCGCCAATGGCCTGATGCCCCAGGCAAACGCCTAACATACTTTTGGTTGGTCCGTACTTTCGTATAATATCGAGCAATAATCCAGCTTCTTCAGGAATACCTGGCCCCGGAGAGAGTACAATTTTATCGTATTGTTCCAGATCTTCCAGAGCAATTTCGTCGTTCCGGAACACATCAACCGGCAAACCCGATATTTTTTTGATGGCATGTACCAGGTTATAAGTGAACGAATCGTAATTATCTATGACTACTATTTTCATGATGTTGTAATTTCAAGTTTCAAGTTTCAAATTTCAAGTTACGGGTTGTGAGTTTCGAGATGCGGGTTTCACGTAACTCGGAACACGTATCTCGCAACGTTTTTTAATTGATCTCTTTCGCAATTTCCAGCGCCTTTTTCAAGGCGGCCAGTTTGTTGTTCACTTCCTGAAGTTCGCTTTCTTCCACCGAGTCGGCCACAATACCTGCACCCGCCTGGTAATAAAGTGTATTTCCTTTACTCAGGAATGACCTAATCATGATAGCATGATTCAGCGAATTATCGAATCCCAAGTAACCAATGCACCCACCATAATAGCTTCGGCGCTGATTTTCATAGGTGTCAATCAGTTGCATGGCGCGATGTTTTGGCGCTCCTGATAATGTTCCTGCAGGAAATGAATCGCCCAAAACAGTGATCATGTTGGTGTTTTCGGGTAACTTACCTGAAACTTCGGACACCAAATGAATAACATGCGAAAAGTACTGAACCTGTCGGTAGCTGTCAACACGAACATCGCTGGCATTGCGGCTCAGATCGTTGCGGGCCAGATCGACCAGCATCACATGTTCTGCATTTTCCTTTGGATCAGCGCACAAACGTTCGGCTGAGCGACGATCTTCATCATCATTTCCGGAGCGTTTAAAAGTACCGGCAATCGGATTGATGATAGCACGATCTTTCTTGATTCGCAGTTCGGCTTCGGGACTTGAACCAAATATGCGGTAAGTTCCGTAGTCGAAAAAGAATAGGTAAGGTGAAGGATTCACCGAGCGCAAAGCACGGTAAACATTGAATTCATCGCCTTTAAACGGTTGAGAAAACTGTCGTGAGAGTACAATCTGGAAAACATCGCCGCGGAAACAATGTTCCTTGCCTTTGCTAACCATGTATTTGTATTCTTCGTTGGTGATGTTCGAAACTTCCTCGCCAACAGTATCAAAATTGGTGGGAGAAAAAGTCAGGTTCCGGAGCAGCGATTCAATTTGACCAATTTCTTTGGTTTCGCCTTCCATCAGGTTTTCGATTAGGTAAATCATGTCTTTGTGATGATCGATGGCCACAATGTATTTGTAGAAACAGTATTTCACTTCCGGCACTGAATAGGCTTCCTTCTTTTTGGCAGAGATTTCGATCTTCTCGAAATACTTCACCGCGTCGTAGCTGATGTAGCCGAAAAGTCCGTTGGCCGGAAGATTTTCAGTTTCTCCGGACAATTTAAACGACTTGAAAAAAGCATCCAGTTGCTGATCGACCCGACATTCCTGAGAAATGGTTTTGCTCAGTTTTTCGCGGCCATTGTATTCGATGGTAATCTCGCCCGAATCGGCTGTAAAGCAAGCCATGGGCTTGATGCAGATGAACGAATACGCGTTTTCGTGACCATGATAGTCGGAGCTTTCGAGCAAAATTGAATTCGGGAATAAATCCCTGAATTTCAGGTAAACGCTCACCGGAGTTAAGGTATCGGCAAGGATCTTTTTTACGCTGACTTGTACATTAATTTCTTTCATGCGATATATTTTTGTTTAAATTTTCTGTCATTCACCACATAGGCATATAGGTCACATAGGTTTTAATTATTAAACCTTTTCTCAATGTGTTCTATGAGCCTATGTGGTTTCATTATTTACTTTTTATATTTCTTATTGGCATTCCCATCCTTTCAGGGTTAAAAACGAAAAAGCGGCTTACCGTGTTCCGATAAGCCGCTTTTTTGTTCATTTTTTTGACAATGATAGCTACTTCCTTCCACGGTATTGCGAAAAGTTTCTGTGCCACCACCAAATATTTTTCATTGTAATCATCATTCTTTGCTTAAATTAAAAAACCTGCTTTTCCGGAGAGAAGCAGGCCTTAGTATAGTTTTAAAATACCAATATGGCTCTTACTTCTTACTTTTTAGAAAGAAGACCCCACCACGGAAGCCATATTGTATTTGTATTTTGAATCATGTCGTTATTCTCTGGTGTAAAAAAATGAAATTTAGATCACATAAACAAGGGATCAGGACAGAAAGTTTGAAAAAAGTCAATAGTGATTCGAAAAATGAAAATCGAAAAGATGAAAAACGATTGGTGCCAGACTCTCCTTATTCCTCTTTTCTAATGACTATTGACTCTTTTCTTATTGTGCCAGTGTAAACCTGAAACTTACTCCGAAATTGGACGTCGAAGTATCAAATGATCCTATTAATGGATGATTCAGAACTTTGTCGTAATAAAGGCGTAACTGAAAACGGTCGCTGAGCATATAATCGGCAGTGGTTTTAAGCGTGATGTTATTTTGTCCCGCAGTTAGCTGTTGGTCTTCTTCAACAATTTTACGCAGAATAGTGTTTGTTTTCCTGAATGAAAGATCAGCCCGGACATTCAAATCGTTTGAATATGCCTTTTGCGATCTTTTTGTTTTCACGATCAGGTCCATCCTGGTAAAACGATATCCAAGCCCAAAAACCATCTCATTACTCAACACTTCAATAATCTGGTTGTTTGCGAAACTAAGTGCAAGATTCCGCGAAGTTTTTATTTCAGCCCTGGTTTCAAAATCGTTCTTCCAAGTAACATCCAGGCCAATAAGCGGACTAAATTGTTCAGAAATACTCACCGAATTAATGTCGTTCGGACCAATGAAATCACCAAGTGTGTTCCGCACATAACTAAATCCATCGCCATAAAGCTTTTCGTTGTAATCGAGATTGGAAATAAATGAACCAACATTGTAGCTCGACCGGTAAGCATGGTTAAAACTCAAGGCTTTAAAGTATTTCTTCAGAAATTCTGATTGCGCAACAACTCCTTCATAGGTGATTCTCCAGTTCGGACGCATGTATTTAACCGATGGGAACGGACTCAATGCAACTTTATCGGGCGACTGTCCGGTATAGGCAGCAATAAATGCAGGCACCATTACCTGTGGCGAAGTTGGCCCGTAACCCTTATAATATGGAGTTCCTTCAACTCTTCCGGGAGTGTAACCAGCAAAACTATTTTCAATACGCTGACTTGATAGTCTCTCAGAAATTATTGCCCGGTAATCTTTCAGGTTTTGAAATGCCTGGGAAGCACGCGGGGTTTTCGAATTGCTCATTTTGCTGAAAGCGGTTCTCATAGAATTAATCGACATGGTAAAGTTACCACTTACCGTTCGGTTGGACGGATCAAACTGACGTGTTGAACTGTTATAATTATAAAATTCAGTACTGCGTTCAGAATATGTACGGTTGGCATTTACATCAATCCGAAGATCGGGGAAAGGCTCAACATTGGCGCGCAAACTAAACGTTTCGCTGTGCGACATCACATACGGAGAATTGAGTGTGGTGTCGCGGGTAATCCATCCTTTTTCGGCAGCCTTCATGGCAAATTCCTTATCTTGCCATCCAAGCAGGAAGGGGATTCCGGGAGCAGTAGTCTGTCCAGAAAGATCGCTGTACATGGTCTTGTCAGGCGTATAATTTCCTACACCAAAAATGCGGGGCTCAGGCATAAAACCAGGCATTATGGTTCCATCGGTTGATGAATAGCTTAGTGAAATGCTGCGAACACTCATCAGGGCCCGTGCGGTATATTGAATCAATTTCTGTCCTAAATCACGGGTTACTTCAATTTTCCCTTTAACAACAAACTTCACTCCTGCCAAACTTTTATCAGAAGTAAAACTGATGCGGTTTTCGTTGATTACAACAACTTCACCCTCGACCATAGAACCATCTTTAGCGATTGCCGTTACTTCAACATCCTTTGTTTTAAGCTTATGGAAGATCGATTTTGGCGTTTTTGCTTTTAACCTGACATTGTCGGTTGCATATTGCACTACTTTTATTTTAGGAGCCGCCTTTTCCTTTGCAGTTGCCGCTTGATTGGGCTGTGCTGCCTGTCCCTGACGAGGCTTTTGCATACGCTGCTGCTGCCGCGAACTGGTTCCGTATTTCTGGTTAATTTCTTTCAAAAATCCTACTTTGTTATATAGGGTAACCATATTAAGCTGGCCATTTAGCTGAAGCTGACGTGAGTTTTCGATCACATTTCCAAGAACTACCGATTTGTCGGTAATTGCTCCGGCCTGCCAGTCGTACATTCCCTGATAACGTGCCGAAAGCGAAGTCCAGTCAAGTAACGGCAACTTGTTTATCGGCACCATATAATTTGCATTGATGATGTGATGATACAAGGTTGGACGGCCCAGATTGAGCAAATTGGTTAAAATTGAATCTCTTTTTAGCGTATAATCGTCGTCGTTGCGGTTGATGCGACCTTCAGGTTCATCAATACGGGCAGTATTTTGCGACGAGAAATCTAATTCCAGGCTTCGCGTTAAGTTATACCGTAAATCAACATATCGGTTCCAAATGAAATCTTTATTGAAAGTTGGCGAAACAATCAGGTTAGGATTTGCCACATTTCGCAGCTGTGTTTCATTGTAATACCGGTACAAATCGGTCCTGAATGTTAATTGTGACGGCATGGGCGAGATATTGAAATCACGGATCAACCTGAAAACATTACCCTTTAGAAGTTTTGCATTTTTGAATGGCTCGTAAGTTACAGGCCTGCTGTTGAAATTGTATGTGAGTAGGGCCCGATATGTTTTTTCGACGTTGAACTCCGTATTGACATCCCTGCGATTAACCTTGCTATAAGCGTAGGTTGCCGAAAAATTGGTTGGGTCATAAAATCGGGGTTTCCCCGATTTTATGGTTTTATCAACTTTAACGTTCGTGAAATTAAGGCTCTTTCGAACAACTAAATCTTGTGCCAGATTTTTGATTGAATCTTTTGCCGCTTTGCTGCCTGCATTACTGAGTGCATCTTTCATCGTAATGTCAGCATCAACCGGGTTGTATTTCGGATTGCTAACACTCCGCGAATAACCGTAATACATTGGTATCTTAACTTGTGCTTTTTCAGGGAAAAATTTACCAAGTTCAAGGTTGGCCGCAACATCAATTTGACTCAAATCGGCCATCGATCGTTCATTCACTTTTTGGTTGATACTTCCAAACCCGACTGTTCTATAACTGCCTGCCAGAATTACAGTTCCTAGATCGGCCAAACGTGCGGTAACCCTTCCGTTTGCAGCCCAACCGCCACCTTCATTAAGGCCAGTCAAACTAAGTTCATTCAACCAAACTTCAATCGACTTTTGCCCATAGTTGTTGGCGTCCTTATCTTTGTATCGCACACCAAGCATCATAACCTCCACATTGCCAAGATTCGGATTTCCCTTAATACTTACAGTCCGGAGACCTTGTATAATTGAATAAACCTGCGATAAACTAACTCCTGAATTCGCTTTACGAAGTTCGGCGTTTCGTTCCAGCTTCAGATCGGTAAGAGTTTCCAGAGCCAGGTCAACACGGTTTGTATCAGGCCAAACCTCATATCTGTCAGCCTCATTTTCGCTACTGTACCTACCAGGCTCTGTCAGCGAAAGTGGTACCTCGTACTCGTAGTAATTGTTATAATAATCGGAACCAATCCTTACAAACAACGACAAATCGTTGTCTCGAATTATTGGCTGTCCGGGAATAGCTTCAGCATGTACATCCATCTTAAGCCGCTTGTAATTCCGGAAATCCATGCTTAAATTTTTATAGGCAGCACGTGATTCACCTTCCTCTAAATCGATGGCACGCAAAACCAACGACTGTTCGTTCAGTTGAAGAAGCTGTGGACTTGATGGATCGATTACGCGCTCGGTTCCGGGAGGCAACACATAATTTACAGGAGAACGACTGGCATTTTCTTCAATATTTACAGCTGAAAGGTCGAATTGGGAGTTGGTGGTTGCAGTTAATTTTCCATCAACATTACTGGTGTATTTACGCCAATCGGCTCGCACCAAATCGAGTGTGGCAAAACGCAGAAATGTAGGCTGTGAGAAGCCTTTCATAAACATCCTCATAAAACGGATGGATTTAAAATCAGAAATTGACCCAAATGCTTCGTCCGGATTTTTAACAGGTATTTTGAACTGATACCATTTTACAGTATCCCCTTCATTGTTTTTTATATTCGTGGCTCTCCTGATGTCGGAAATAGAGTTTTTGCCAATAACCATATCTTCGCGGCGAATGCTTATTCTGTATTGATAATACCGTTCGTATTCGTTCAGGGTATTGTCGCTGTTAATGTCCTCCATGTCGGGCTGGGTAGAGGCCGAAGTGGTATACGATTCTTTCGACATTTCGGCTGTTGGCGAGTTTCCTTCAGGGCCATTAAAGTTTTTGTACCGTCCCTGTATTCCCAATTCTGCATCATCAAAATCAGTTCCACGGAAATAGTGAAAATTATCACTCGAAGGGTCATCCGATACTTTTGCAAGAGCTTCAGGAGTAAGTATCGTTTTCATTGATTCAAGGTAGTTTTGACGGAAGCTTTTTTCATCCGTATCGCTCATCCCGTCCAATCCAACATCCTGATAAGTACGACTTTGAATGTCATTGTCAAACTCCTTTACGAGTGACTGTTGTGTTGCCACGCGACCCCAGTTTGTCGTATCGACATTAGCCAATTCGGCAGTTGTTGGCAACCCATTTTCGAACGATTTTCGCGAGTCTTTCAAAATATCTTCCGATACATCGCCCAGGTTGAAATACAAATCACCCCCTTCATTTAATCTAAGAGAATCATTAATAAAAGGATCCATCACCCAAAATTCGATGTATTCAATGTTTGCGGCTTCAAAGTCGGTTGTTTCAACTTTGCGCATCATACCGGCCCAACGAGATTCCGGATCGCGAAGGGTTCCATCGGCATTTACCCCACGGGAATAAGCTGACGACTGATTGTCAAAATTATACGGTCCCCTTTCCTGGGGATAAAAAGCGAGATCAAGGATTGGAATATTAGTTGGCAAGCCGACCTGTGTTTCCCGGTCAGGAAAAATTTCGGCTTCATAAACTTCGCGAACTAAATGGTTCGATTGCTCAGGACTATTTTTCAGGTAATCGGGTGTTGTTGGGCTATTTCTTAAGAAAAGCGGATCAATGACATACCAGGCTAGTTTTGCCCGGTTAAAACCATACGACAGGTCGTCGGTGGCAGATGCTTCAGGAAACATGGTTTGCTTTTGCGGGGTACTTGCCAATACCCAGGCCGAACGCGTTTTCATGTCGATGGAAGTCTTTGTTGCCTCAAAGTCGTCGATGTAAACCGTTCCGGTTCCACTGATGATCTTTGAATGACCTGGAATCAACTTGGCGAACTCACCGTCGAATGCTATTGATGAAGCTTCCTTGGTTGAATAAAAAGGCAATTTATCAAGCACTTTGGTTAATAATCTCGACTGATTGGAATAAGCAGCATCTAAACCAAGCATAGTGTTTGAAATAGGATCGTCACCATAGTTAACCTTCTGTGTTAATGGTCGTTCTTCCATGTGCAAAACAGTAGCTCCGAGGCTAAACCGATCGTTGAAGGCATAGTTGGCGTGTGTGCCAATCAGGGTTTTACGCTGCATACTAAAAAGGTCTTGACTTTCGGTTGAGACTGCAATGGAAGATCCCGATTCAAGCAATCCGGAATTAATAATTTTCACAATACCTGAAGCATAGTCAACGGTATAGTCAACGTTTTCAGTCAGGGTAATGCCGCCCGATGTAACTGACACGGAACCACGGGCCAGATTTTGCGAGCCTACCGAAATTTCGTTGCTCGATGACCCTTTATAAGATCCTTTTAATTTGAATTTATTGTGTTCGGCATCCTGTATGGCAACAGTTTTTGTTGAATCGTAAAGTGTAGTATAAGCGTATTGTTTTGATAAGATAGGATCGCCAATTGAATCGGCAAGGTATTTCCCAAAAGGTTCCAGAACCGGGAAAATGATTTTTCCGGCAGAGGAGTTGACTGTAATGCCTTCAATGTAATCGAACATCCCATCGCGTCCCAAATCTAATTGAGAATTTACTTTGTCGAGGTTCAACACATTCAATAAAATGTGTCCTTTCAACCTTCCTTCCGGTAAATAATTAATCTTGGTTCCCGATTTATCATTCTGGTATAAAACGTCAAATACAAAATCCTCATTGGTAAGCTGGTAGGCATTCAAATCATAAACGTTCTTCATCATCAGCTTCCACACCGGAATCCGCGGCGAAAGGTTGGTTCCTTTCAGCAACTTCAGGATCAAAGTCTCCGGAGCATTAATACCATCGGTTGAAAACTCCCCAACCTGATACGTTTTTCCATTGGCTGTGTAATTGAACGATACCGCCAGTATTTCATCCGAATTTAAAGCAGACCGTAACGAAATGTATCCTAGATTTTTGTTGATGGTGTATTCTGATTCATTTAGCAAACGTGCCTGTTCAATCTTTTCGAAATCCTGTCCTCCGGTAAATTTAGATGCTTCCAGAGGAGATAGCGTTTTATTGATGACTGCAAATTGACGAACCGCTGAATAATTAGAATTCATTTGGTTGTACAAGCCATTTGCACCATTAAATGGGAAAATGGATTCGGGATATGCTTGCCCCGAATTTTCCTGAAAAGCGCCAAATTTATTGTAAATGTTTGGGTCGTGTTCTCCCAAATCCATAAACGCCAATATGTTACGAGATGAATTGAAGTTGCTCGATTTGTTGGTTACCCATACTTCAATTTTGTTGATGGTGATTGACGAACTTACGATCGGCAGGTTTTTGAGCGCTTCATCGTATTGATCACGAAAATATTGTGCCAGGAAGAAGTGCCTGTTGGCATCGTAATCGGAAGCTGCAATCTCAAAAGTCTTTTTCTGCGCCCCACCTTCTGACTCGATTACTGTAGTTTCGCCTTTGCTCTGCGAAAAAATAGTGGTCAGGTTCAGTTTCCCAAATTGCAATTCAGTTTTAACCCCAAAAAGATTGGTTCCCCCGGTTATAAGCGATCCGTTTAGTGGAAGTGAAACGTTTCCAGCCTCAATCTTTTTGACAATTTGGTCTTCATCGCCGGTATAACCCAGGTTCATTTTGTTTTCGTAGTCAAAAGTGGCTTCCGTATTGTAGTTGACCCGCATTCCCATTTTATCGCCAATCTTTCCAGTCACATTCATCTGAATTTTCTGATCGAAATCGAAAGTTGGCACTTTGCGCAGACGCTCAGGGATTGAAGGATTTTCGGTGGAATTCATCTGGTAACCGAAACTCACTTCAACATAACCCTGTGGGCGAATATCGATGGTATTGCTTCCAAATATTTTATTGAATGTTTCGCCGCCGATGGTTAATTTTGGGATAAGACCACCTTTATCTTCGATGCTTTTGATGCGAGACTGGCTGCGCCAGTAATTCTGAACCGCCTGTTCAAAATCGTATTTCTGAAACTCTTTTTTTGTCATGGTTTTTGGCAATCTGTAATTCAGATCACCAACTTTTTCCACAAAATTGTATTCGCCGGTAACCGGATCGTATTCAATTTCGGTTACAATATTCGAAGGGTTCTTCAGGAAAAGCTTTGAGCTATCTTTTTTGTCAGGATAGGCAAATGCAGGTTCGTCTTTAAATTTATAGGGTAATACTCCCGTTGTATCTATCCTGACGGTATCCACGGGAGCCGACAAAACAGGGAGTAAATTGTAATTCCTGAGAGTCGTTCTTGATAGGATTGGATTTCCTACAAGAGCATAAAAAAGAGATACAATAAAAAATATAAGTATGTTTCTGCCGTACTTTTTCAATTCCGAAATCTTTTTCTGATTAAAGGCTTTTCAGTGCTAATTTGATCACACTTTCAACTGATAGATTTGGTTGAGCCGCCAGAATTTTGTCCAATTCTTTTTCGGCCGGCTTTTTCGCAAATCCCAGCATGACTAAAGCAGATAACGCTTCATTTCGCAATGTATTGTCTCCGGAAGACACAAATTGTTCACTAACCGACGACTTTCCTACCTTATCCTTTAAATCGATAATAACCCTTTGTGCTGTTTTTACACCGATGCCTTTAATACTTTTCAGGAGATTGACATTTTCATTCAGGATTGCATTGCTGATTTCGTCAGGCGAAAGCGAAGAAAACATCATAATGGCCGTATTTGACCCGATGCCACTGACCGAAATTAGCATTCTGAATAGCTCGCGTTCCGCTTCGGAAGCGAAACCATAAAGCAGATGAGCATCCTCGCGAATGACCTGATGAATGAATAGCTTTACCGATTCTCGTCCATTTAATTGCGTATAGGTATTCAGCGAAATGGTTATAAAGTAGCCTACAGAATTGGCTTCCAGTATAATATGAGATGGTTTCAGGCTGGCAACGGCGCCCTTAATATATTCGAACATACACTAAAAATGAATTAAATTCCTTCGTCGATCGCTTCAAAGTCAATCGATTCATCTACCTGACCCTGATTGATTTCGTATTTCTTCAACGGATTTTTGGTAATTTCCTTGTATAAAGTACGATTTTTATGAATGTCGATGGCCAGATACAACGCTTCGCGGAATGAATCGGGTGAAGCTTTATCTTCTCCGGCGATATCAAATGCGGTACCATGAGCTGGCGAAGTACGGATAATTGGAAGTCCGGCAGTAAAATTGACTCCGCGATCGAAAGAAGCCATCTTGAACGGAATCAGTCCCTGATCGTGATACATGGCCAGAATGGCATCAAATTTCACAAAATCACCCGAGCCAAAAAATCCATCGGCAGGATATGGTCCAACCGCAATAATGCCTTCATCTTTAGCTCGTTGAATGGCTGGAATGATAATTTCATTTTCTTCTTTTCCCAGCAAACCGTTATCGCCAGCATGAGGATTTAGTCCAAGTACTGCAATTCGAGGACGCTTGACAAAGAAGTCTTTTTCGAGCGATTGGTTGATGATGCGTAATTTATTCAGGATTGCTCCTTTGGTTATTTTCGAAGATACTTCTGACATTGGAACATGGCCAACAACTACGCCTACTTTCATTGATTCGCTAACCATGAGCATTACATAATCGCGGGTTTTAAACTGTTCTGCCAGGTATTCAGTGTGTCCGGGGAAATTAAATTTCTCAGACTGAATGTTATCTTTATTAATCGGTGCGGTAATCAGTGCATCAATTTCGCCGTTTTTCAGGTCTTCAACAGCTTTTTCCAAGGCCATGTACGAAGCCTCGCCAGCCATTTCGCTTGATTTCCCTAATTCAACGCGAATGTTGTCGTCAATGCAGTTAATAATGTTTGCTTTCCGGGAGTCGGCTTCACTGGCAGTGCGGATATGATTGAAGTTGAAAGTTTCAATGTTCAATGCTTTTTTATGATAGGCTGCAACTTTGGGTGAACCATAAACAATGGGAGTGCACATTTCAAGAATGCGTGGTTCCATCAATGTTTTTATAATCACTTCGTAACCTATTCCGTTAATGTCACCCTGCGAAATTCCTATAATAATTTTATCCCGTTTCATTTGCTGATTCTCCTTATGAGGTATTTGTATGAAAATGTATGGTCTGACAACCAATTTTTGTTGCGCAAATTTAATCTATTATTTTAGACTATTTAAAGTTGCACAAACATACTGACTTAAAGAATTCATGTTTCCTGAAGAAAAAATAAGAAAATGGGTGGAGACCTAAAGAATGACAATCAGTAATAGGATAAGAATCATCAGCATAAATAGAATAAACTGATTTCGGACGAACAGACCCAACAATAAAAGTATTTCGATCTCGTCGGTACACGCAGTAAAAACTTCGACCGTACCTTTATCTTTGGATAAAAACTCCTGACTTTGGTAAGTGATTAATTCGTCGCCATTGAATTTCCATGACCAGCGCGACTGCCAGAAGTTTTTTACTTCCAGTTCGAAACGTTTTCCATTGATGATAATATCGCTTTTAGGATTAAAAAGGTTAATCATGATGGTTCCTAAAAGGGCCTGATTGCTGGCGTCGTATATTTCAAGTTTAGAAAGAAAGAATTCGCGGTTAAGTATAAAACGATGATCGTTAATCATTCCATGAGCTTTTGATCCAACCAGACTTTCCCACACAATAAAGCCAATTCGCTCTGATCCGTGAAAAATTTCAAGATTATTTTTCAAAATTCCTTTCGACCAAAAATATCGTTCCATAGCTTTTGAACTTAAAAAGTACATGCAAGTTACGAAAAAATGCTCAGAAACGGATTTCAATGTCTAAGCAGTAAAAATGAAAAGATCCGACCTTGATTAAGGTCGGATCTTTTCATTTTAGATATTGTGCAGAAAGCACCTATTTCGTAACCGCTGTTTCGTCGCAATCGTCGCCTAAATTCAGTAATTCAACCTTACGGAAATCAACCGGATTACTTTCACCCTGAAGTGAAATAGTACCTTTTGTAAGTAGTTTATTACCATCAGGAGGAAGCAATTTCTGGTAATTCGGATCGCGGTCGTCTAACTGAGGTTTAGTATATTCCATAACTACTTGTCCGTCGATGATGTGCTTGATAATCGAATCGCCCTGAACCTCAACTTCAACAGTTACCCATTGGTCGCCATGATAGGTTTTTGAAGTTGAATTGGTACAATGCTGTGTCCACAAAGAATCGTTCAAAACGATATTTGTGCCCGGAGTACACACGTTGAGTGTTTGACGTTCATCTTTCCCGTTTCCGCCTAACAGTTGAACTTCGATTGACACCGGAAAGTCCTGGTTTAATTCCATACTCTCAGCAGTTTGACCATGCACCATGATGCCACTATTGCGGTATGCCCAGCCAGCACCACCAGCGCATTGTTCGCCCACAAAACGATATTCGACACGTATTTTGTAATGTGAATACGGACATTTGTAAAAGATATGAGCGAAATGATCGTCAAACTTTTGATACTGATCGTATCGGACTTTCAATAACCCATCCTCAACCCGGAATGTATTTCCAAAGTTTTCATTCAATGGGAAGCCTGTAATTTTTATATTCCAGTCGTTCAGATCTTTTCCGTTAAACAGTTGAATCCAACCTTCATTTTTGGGTTTTGGCGAACTACATGCTGAAACGATACCCAAAACAAAAACCAGAAGAATGAGTCTTGCAGAAATTTTATTCATGGTTGAAATAGATTTAGTGTGTTGTGTGTGAATTTAGGTGCTGAAAGATAAGTAAATATTTAGAATTATGTATCGCTAAAGGCAATAATGATATAGGTTCAACTTTTTACAAAAAAACAAGGAGCTGGACTATATAATAGCTCCGGCTCCCTGCTCAACGAAAAGACTTAAAATAGAAAAAGTAAAACAGACTCTATTTCTTGTCTTTTTTAGCTTTTTTCTCTAGTCTTTTTTCCTTTAATGTTTTTGTAGGCTCCTTTTTTTCGTTTTTTCGGGTATCTACTCCTTTTGCCATAGCTGTAATTTTTAAGGTTACTATTCTAATTCTGAACACATAACGTTTATTGGATACATATTGATTTGTATCAGATCAAATTTATCATTTTTTGTAGAAAAAAATACCACCCTGATCTGTTTAAATGGGTTAAATAATTCTAACGTATCGCAAAAGGTTATTACATATTATTCTATCCGGATTGTTTACCTATTTGTCCTGGAATCTACATTATTAAATAATCGCAAAATATCTAATATGTAGTTGGGGATCTGGCAATTGTAAATACTTAACCAGATGGTTAAATATTTTGGTTAAAACATTTGGTAAATTCATTTCCAGGTTTTATTTTTGACCACATGATTTAATCAGTTAGTTAAACTTGAAAGTAAAATGGAAACAAAGAAAGACAGTACTGAAGATAAAATTCTGGAAGCAGCTAAAAATGTGTTTGTTGCCAAAGGAATGGAAGGTGCCAGGATGCAGGAAATTGCCGATGCAGCCGGAATTAATAAAGCCTTGTTGCACTACTATTTCAGGTCGAAAGAACGGTTGTTTGAAGCTATTTTTGCAGAAATCATCAAATTTGCATTCCCTAAAATCACCCGAATTGTACAATCCGATGAACCTATCGTAACCAAAATTGAACAGGTCATTGATGCCTACATCGATTTGCTGATTAAACATCCCTTTATTCCCGGTTTTGTAATGAAAGAACTAAGCCGAGATCCATCAGGGCTATTCAAGATCGTCATCAAATTTGGCTTAAATCCGCAAACTATTTTCGATCACATTCAATTAGCCATGGATCGTGGAGAAATCATTCAAATGCCACCCCGGCATCTGGCTGCCAACATCATTTCGATGTGTATTTTCCCATTCGCAGCCCGGCCATTGGTCAGTTTTGTGCTCTTTAAAGACGATCAGGTTGCACTCGAAGCGTTTTATGCGGAACGGGCACCAGTAATTAAAAAGTTCGTGATCGATGCCATCGTGATTAAAAATTAAAATTCAGTATACATGAAAACAATTAAACTCATGTTCGCAGCGCTGCTTTTCCCGATCCATCTGCTGATGGCTCAGGAAGCAGTGACTTTGGAACAATGCCAAACCTGGGCACGCGAAAACCACCCGGTTTTGAAACAGTTGGATTTGTACCAACAAATTCTGGATCTTAAAAACGAAAACAATGCCACCAACTTTTTGCCTCAGGTCAATCTGAATGGCCAGGCTACTTACCAATCGGCTGTAACCAAAATTGGAATCTCGTTGCCAAACATTAATATTCCATCGGTTGACAAAGACCAGTATAAGTTTTACCTCGATTTTAAACAGACGATTTGGGACGGAGGTTTGAGCAAAGCCAAAGAGCTGATAAACAATACAGAGAATGCAGGAAACCTTCAGCAGACCGAAGTTGAATTGTATCAGGTTAAAGAAAAGGTGAACCAGTTTTTCTTCACTTCTTTCCTGATTCAGGAGAACTTGAAAATTCTGGAAAAGAAAACTGAAACGCTTGGCGAACGCCGAAAGATTCTGGAATCGGCAGTGAATAACGGAATGGTTTTGTTGTCAGAATTGGACCAATTACTCGCCGAACTTATTAAAACAGAACAATTGGTTATCGAATTGAAAAGCAATAAGGAAACTGTTTTGTACGCATTGTCGATACTGACAGGAAAAACTACCGAACAACTGAATAATCTGAAATTACCTGAAGAACTTGCTGTCACCAATCTGCAATTGAAACGGCCAGAACTGGATTTGTTCAGCAAACAAAACGAACTGTTGAATGCCAATTCTGAAATTCTTCAAAAACAACGCAACCCAAAATTGTTTGGTTTTGGTCAGGCCGGATACGGAAAACCGGGATTGAATATGCTGAATAATGAATTTGATACCTATTATTTGGTTGGTCTTGGTTTTAGCTGGAATGTGCTGGATTGGAAAACAACCAGCCGCCAAAAACAAATGATTAAACTTCAGCAGGACATTGTGCAAACCAAACAGGAATCGTTTGTCCGAAATATCGATTTGGCTACCGACCAACAGAACAAACAAATTAATCAGATTGCTGAATTGCTAAAAACAGATCAGCAATTGATAGTAATTCGGGAACGGATCACCAAAACAACGGCATCGAAACTTGAAAACGGAGCCATCACCATGGCCGATTATATTCAGGATTTGAATGCGGAAACAACGGCTCGGCTGATGCTCGAAACCCGGAAAATCCAGTTAAAAGAAGCGCAGATTAAGTTGAAGAACATCAGGGGAAACCAGTGAAATGTTGAATGATAAATTATAAATGATGAATTAAAAAAACAGATATAAACACATTGAATATGAAAAAACTACAACTAATAGCATTGGCTTTTCTGGCATTTGGAGCCTGCAAAAACGGCGAGAAAAAATCGGATGCGTATGGGAACTTTGAAGCCGTTGAAACTATCGTTTCTTCGGAAATGCCCGGGAAATTGCTCAAGATGGAAGCAAAACAGGGCGATCAGATTGATGCGGGTAAACTTATAGCCCTGATTGACACGACTGAACTTTACCTGAAAAAGATGCAAACACAGGCTCAACTTGAAGCCAGTGAAACAAAAAAACAAAATGTTTCGGCTCAGATCAATGTGCTGAAAGAGCAAAAAAAGAATGTGTCAACTACCCAGCAACGCATTGCCAAAATGTTTGCCGACAAAGCTGCAACTCAACAACAGATCGACGATATTAATGGGCAAATGAACGTTCTGGATAAACAGATTTTAGCAACTAACACTCAATTTCAACTGATTGGCAGCGAAATGGAAGTCGTCAATCGGCAGTTGGATTTGATCAGCGAACAGTTGACCAAATGTCGCATCAACAGCCCGACCAAAGGAACTGTATTAGAAACTTATCTTGAAAATGGCGAATTGGCAACTCCGGGCAAACCTGTTCTGAAAATGGCCGATTTAAGCAATCTCGAACTGAAAGTTTATGTTTCAGGAACCCAACTTTCAAATGTAAAACTTGGAAGTGACGTAAAAGTGCTGATCGATTCGGATGCCAAAGAAATGCAAACCATGAGCGGAAAAATCACCTGGATTTCGTCGGAATCAGAATTCACGCCCAAGATCATTCAGACCAAAGAAGAACGTGTAAAACTCATGTATGCCGTAAAAATAGTAGTTCCTAACGATGGTTCCCTGAAAATCGGAATGCCTGGGGAAGTGGTGTTTTAGTGTTCAGTAAACATATGGCAAATCGTATGAAATCTGTAATTCAGTCCTTCAGTAAATCAAACCTTCGGTAATGATCAGCATTCAACATATCAGCAAATCTTATAAAGATGTTCAGGCCGTTCGCGACATTTCGCTTGATGTGAAGAAAGGCGAACTGTTTGGACTGATTGGTCCCGATGGCGCAGGCAAAACAACACTGATGCGAATCCTGATGACTTTGCTCATTCAAGACCAAGGTATTGCGTCCATGAATGGCTTCGATGTGATCAAAGACTACAAAAAAATCAGGAATATAGTTGGATACATGCCCGGGCGGTTTTCATTGTATCAGGACCTGACGGTTGAAGAAAACCTGAACTTTTTTGCAACTGTTTTTAAGACTACTGTTGCCGAAAATTACGATCTGATTCACGACATCTATATTCAGATCGAACCTTTCAAAAATCGTTTGGCCGGAAAACTTTCAGGAGGGATGAAGCAAAAGCTGGCTTTGTCGTGTGCGCTGATCCATAAACCTGAAATATTGGTTTTGGACGAACCAACCACTGGCGTTGACGCTGTTTCACGCAAGGAATTCTGGGAGATGCTTAAAAAACTTCAACAAAAAGGTATAACTATTTTAGTGTCGACACCTTACATGGACGAAGCGATGATTTGTAACCGCGTGGCGCTAATGCAGAAAGGGAAAGTGCTGGATATTGACACGCCTCAAAAACTGGTTGAAAATTACACCCGAAAATTGTATGCCATAAAATCAAACGACATGCACCGGTTGATTCAGGATTTGCGGTCGTACGAAA
Organism: Bacteroidota bacterium; assembly: GCA_023251455.1. Lineage (GTDB taxonomy): Bacteria > Bacteroidota > Bacteroidia > Bacteroidales > Prolixibacteraceae > Aquipluma. The sequence continues at coordinate 99,551 of JAHEYT010000027.1, read as the reverse complement.
AGACCGATTCTGCCTTTGCATTTGGTCAGTACCTGCATGTGACCGGGAAAGAGGATGAAGTGGAAGCTGCCGAATTTGAAAACTATCTCATGAAGAAGGATCACGCTGAACTGGAGGTTTTTGATATACAGCCAACCATCGAAGATGTGTTTATGGAGCTGCTACAAACACAGTGATCAGTTGCATTATTCAGTAAAAAAGAAATTAGAAATGGAAAAAGTAATTGAAGTACGCAATCTGGTCAAGAAATTTGGTTCGTTCGTTGCCAACGACCACCTGAATTTTGATGTGTACCAGGGTGAAATATTCGGATTTCTGGGAGCCAATGGTGCCGGGAAAACTACGGCAATGAAGATTCTTTGCGGACTTTCAGCACCCACTTCAGGAGAAGCAAAAGTAGCAGGGTTCGACATATACAAGGAAACTGAAAAAATAAAACGGAGCATTGGTTACATGAGCCAGAAATTCTCGTTATACGAAGACTTGACCATTGCTGAAAACATCCGGTTTTTCTCCGGAATTTACGGAATCTCACCTTCCGAGCGAAAAGCCAAACAAGAAATTCTACTCAAAAATCTGGATATTGAATCGGCTAAAGATTCTCTGATTGGCTCGCTGCCATTGGGATGGAAACAAAAACTGGCCTTTTCGGTGGCTATTTTTCACGATCCGAAAATTGTATTTCTCGATGAGCCAACTGGTGGCGTTGACCCGATTACCCGACGTAAATTCTGGGATCTGATTTACGAAGCTTCCGACCGTGGAATTACCGTTTTTGTAACCACTCACTATATGGACGAAGCCGAATATTGCAACCGGGTTTCGATCATGAACGAGGGACGAATAGAAGCACTTGACACGCCCGAAAACCTGAAAAAACAATACGCAGCCAAAAACATGGACGAAGTTTTCCTGAAGATTGCACGAAATGCAGAATAAATCATTCGATTGTAGAAACGTAAAATGTTACGTCTCTACCTGATAAAATATTGAACACGATATATGAAACAATTTATAGGTTTTCTCCGGAAAGAATTTTTACATATTTTTCGCGATCCTCGAACGATGATGATCATTTTTATTTTACCAATTGTCCAATTGCTGCTTTTTGGAAAAGTGATCAATACCGATATTCAGAATTCACGAATTGCCATTCTCGATCAGTCGCACGACAATACAACACGAGAAATAACCTCCAAATTAATGTCTTCCGGCTATTTTGTAATGAGCGAAGAATTGCTACCCGGCGACGATGTGGAAGATGTTTTCCGGAAAGGAAAGGTAAAAATGGTGGTCACCTTCGGATCCAATTTTGAACAAAACCTGGAACGTGACGGGAGAGCCGATGTCCAGCTGCTGGCTGATGCTTCCGATCCAAACACCGCGCGAATCTTGACTAGTTATGCTTCAGGAATCATCAACGACTACGTGAAAAAGGAAAAACTTCAGAATATTCAGTTGCCCAACCAGATCAATACAGAAGTGCGGATGCTGTATAACGAAGGACTGAAAAGCGTTTACATGTTTGTACCCGGAATCATGGCTATGATTTTGATGCTGATTTCGGCCATGATGACATCCATTTCGATCAGTAAAGAAAAGGAATTGGGAACGATGGAGGTGTTGCTTGCTTCGCCACTGAAACCTATTCAGATTGTGTTGGGAAAAGTGACTCCATATTTGTTGTTGTCGTTTATTAATGCGTTGACAATCATTATTATTGGCGTGTTTTTCTTTGGTGTTCCAATTAAAGGCAGTTTCATTTTTCTAATGGCCGAAAGTTTTTTGTTTATCCTGATGGCGCTCAGTTTGGGAATCCTGATTTCGACCGTTGCTCCCAATCAAATGGTGGCCATGTTCATTTCGGTACTTGCACTGATGTTGCCCACCATCTTGCTTTCAGGATTTATGTTTCCGATCGAAAATATGCCACTTCCGCTGCGAATTCTGAGTCACGCCATGCCGCCGCGATGGTTTATCGTGATCATTAAAAACATCATGCTGAAAGGAACCGGCATCATGTTCGTTTGGAAAGAAACGCTAATTCTGATGTTCATGACCTTTGTGTTTATCGCGTTGAGCATTAAGAATTTCAAAATAAGATTAGAATAAAAGTTCAGAGGGAGCTAGAGTTCGGAGTGCCTAAAATTGTGGTTTCTTAACTCTAGACACTCAGAACTCCAAACTTTAGACACTCATCTATGAAAACAATATTTTACGTTATACAGAAAGAGTTTATTCAGGTTAAGCGGAATAAAGCGATGCTTCGGATGATCATCATGATTCCATTAATGCAGATGTTGGTTTTGGTATTCGCTGCCACCTATGATCTGAAGAATGTCAATATTTTTCTGGTCGATAAAGATATGTCGTCTACTTCGCGCGAATTGGCATCCAAATTAGATGCTTCGCCATTTTTCACCATTAACAACACTTCGTTCGATCCGGAGGAAGGCGAAAAAGAAATTCTGAAAAATAAAGATCACATGGTTTTGGTTATTCCTCAAGGATTTGAGCGCAACTTAATTCGCGACGACAAAGCCAGTTTGCAATTGTTGGTGAATGCCATCGACGGGCAGGCTGCCCAGTTGGGTTATTCGTATGCCGCCTCGGTAATTCGCGATTTCAACAAAAATATCATTGCTGAATGGAAAGGGTTGCCCGAATTTAATCCGCCTTCTCAAATCAATGCTGTTTCGCGCTTCTGGTATAATTCTGAACTCGAATACAAATGGTATATGGCTCCCGGTGTTCTGGCTATTTTAGTCACGCTCATTGGTTTATTTCTCTCCGGAATGAGTTTGGTGAAAGAAAAGGAACAAGGAACCATCGAACAGCTTAATGTTACACCTATCCGGAAGATCCAGTTTCTGACCGGGAAATTGATTCCTTTTGTGGTCATTGCACTTTTCGATCTGTCTTTCGGACTGCTGATTGCCAAAGTCGTATTTAATCTGCCTATTGTGGGTAGTTTGGGACTGGTTTTTGGATTCGGCATCCTTTATCTTCTGGGAATTCTCGGATTGGGATTATTTGTTTCGACCCTTGCCGACACACAGCAACAGGTTATGTTTGTCACTTACTTTTTTATGATGATTTTCATTTTGATGGGTGGTATTTTCACTCCAGTCGACAGTATGCCACGTTGGGCACAATTGATTAACGAAGTAAATCCGGTTTTTCACTTTATGAAAGTGATGCGCATGGTTGTGCTCAAAGGTTCTAATTTTAGCGATCTGATACACGAGTTCGTTGCACTTTGCATTCTCGGTTTTACCTTTCTGAGTTTGGCTGTGCTGAGATACCGGAAAACTGCGTAGAAAAGTCGCAGTGTTCGGTCTCAGTTGCCAGAAAGAAAAAGTCAATAGTCATTGGGAAATCTTTTCTAATGACTATTGACTTTTTCCTTCTTTATAATTGTCCTGAATTCAAAATAGCGTATAAAATGGCCAGTTTGAAACGGTATTGTGAATAGCTGGCTCCACTTACAGCATCAACCTGATTGAAATCTTGTTTTTTGAGCATCTGATTTTCATATATCGGATAGGAAATTGCCGGAGTTGTTCCGCTTTGTAGCATTCGTTTGCAGTAGTCTTCGTCGTGTTGTTTAGCGTGCCCGGTTGTGTGAATTTCATCGTAATCAATCGAAACTATTTTGCCTCCTTTGATTTCAAATACGACCTCATGCCTGTAACCGTAATTATCGGCAGGACTGGCTCCTTTGTATGTCCCATCTTTCAACCCTGAAACCAACCCTGAAAAATGGTTTTCATTGCAAATTTCCTGAAATGCCGACCTGACTTTGTTCATGTCTGATCGTTCAATAATCCAGTGAAGTTTTTCAAGGATGGCTGATTTCGCCGGATCAGGATTTGCTGACTGGGAGAAAGAAGAGCCAACAATAAAACACACAAACAGAGGCATCAAATAATTTTTCATGTTCGGAATACGTTTTCAGTTAGTAATTGGGTATGATTCTTTGTTTTTATACTTTTGCCACTCAAATTTAAGCCAACCATGACAAAAATAAACATACTAGGTGTTTTCACCTTATTGACAATTCTTTGTGGAAATTCCCTTACTGCACAAAATACGAAAAACAACAATGCCAACATTCCCAAAATAGTGGTCGTAATTTCGGTCGACCAAATGCGTACCGATTATCTTTCGAGGTATTGGAATAAATTTCAGGAGGGTGGGTTCAAACGGCTGGTTAACGAAGGTGCGGTTTGCAGCAATGCCCAGCTCGATTTACATGTTCAGAAGATTTCAACCGGAACAGCAACCCTTTTTACAGGTGTTTACCCGGCTACTCATGGTATCGTTAGCGACAGGTGGTATGACAGACTGAAGAAAAAAGAAATTAACTGCATTGCCGACGATTATTTTATCACTGTTGGGAGCGATTCGAAAGATGGCGAACGCTCGGCAACGAAACTTCTGTCACCAACTTTGGGCGACCTCATTAAAATTAGCAACCGTAACAAGTCGAAAGTATTTAGTGTGGCTATGAATGATGTCAGCGCAGTGCTTTCGGCAGGCCATGCAGCCAATGGAGCCTATTGGTTCGACACTCAAAACGGTCATATGATTTCAAGTTCGTATTATGTCGCTACCTTTCCGGAGTGGGTGCGTCTGTTCAACGAAAAAGAATATGCCAAAACATTTACCCAGCGCGACTGGGCGACCTTACTTCCTATCACAAGCTACGAGGAAAGCCTGCCCGACGACTATATTCTTGAAAAAGGCTATTTCGACAAATGGAACACGTTTCCATATAGCATGAAAAAACTCAAGGGAAAGGCAGTCAATTACAAGTTTTTGAAAACCACACCATTCGGAAATAATATGGTGAAGGATTTTGCAACCAGTTTAATTCTGGCCGAAAACCTTGGGAAAGATGAATATCCTGATCTTTTAACGCTGACTTTTACCTCAATGGATTATGAAAATAATTCCTTCGGACCTGCCTCTATTGAAATGGAAGATACATACTTACGCCTTGATCAGGACATTGCTTTGATCCTTGACTTTCTCGATAAAACTATTGGTAAAGGAAATTCGTTGGTTGTTCTTACATCAACCTGTTCATCGATCTATCCGGTTGATTATATGAAGGAAGAATTCAATATGCCTGTCGGCGCGTTCTCTCCTGAAAGTGCAATTGCCCTGTTAAAATCATTCCTGAATATTACATACGGACAGGGCGATTGGATTGAGGTAGTTGGTGACCAGCAACTTTATTTTAACCGTGAATTACTCGAAAAGAAAAACGTTTCGCTGCAAGACATTCAAACCAAAACTGCCAATTTTATCAATCAGTTTGAAGGAGTAAAAATTGCTTTGCCTTCAACTTCGTTCGAGCAGGGCGATTATGCAAAAGGGCAGCTGGCTGTAATCGCCAATTCATACAATTTTAAACGTTCCGGAGATGTACTTTTTCAACTCGAAGATGGCTGGCAGCCAGTTTACAAATACGAGAAAACTATTTACAATGACAACTCCAACATTCCTTTCATCATGTATGGAAATGCAGTAAAACAATTACAAATTCGGAAAAAGATTCAGGGAGAAGACATGGTTCCAACTATTCTGGAGATTCTGCACGTGCCAATTCCCGATCATTGTTCAGGAAGTATTCTGGAAGATGTTTTGTGGTAGAAATGTACCCAATTGATTAAATCTGGAGGTTTGTTTATCTATCCTCAAATCTAAATCAGTTGAACAGATGCGATATAAATCGAAGCTAGAACTTTCCTGAATATCTCAGCTTATCTGTGTTATACAAGAAACGAGAACCTATTCAGATATTTTATTGAAACTGAAACAAATTAGAAACAATATAAAAATAATCAGTATTAAAATCTGCTATCTTTGAGCGCAAATTTCAGAAAATAAAATGGCCAACGACTGGAAAGACAGGCTGGGTACGGTTTATTCAACCAACCCCGATTTTCAATACGAGAGCGGTAGCGACGAGGAGAAGGAAACACTTCAGCCAGGGAAACAGGATCTGCGGGTTCAACTCGACAAAAAACAGCGAAATGGGAAGAAAGCTACCCTGATTACCGGCTTTGTTGGGAAAGACGATGATTTGAAAGAATTGGCCAAACTACTGAAAACAAAATGTGGAGTGGGAGGTTCTGCTAAAGATGGAGAAATCCTGATTCAAGGTGATTTTTGTAACAAAGTGATTGAGATTCTCAAAAGTGCCAGTTACAAAGTCAAACGTTCAGGAGGATAATTAGCTCGAAAAAGGAAAAAGCAGACGGGAAGTGGCGAAGGATATAGAATATGATTTGATAAATTCATTGATGCTCTAAATAAACCGTTTCAGGTATGCTCAAACATTATAAAACTATCGGAATGATTGGGGGAATTGCCCCAGCTTCAACAGTTGATTACTACAATCGTCTCATTTCCAGATTTCAGGAACGCACTGGTCAGCGTGAATATCCGTCTATCATCATCAACAGCATCAACATGACTCACATGATGGAGTTGATTACCAATGACCATTTAGATGAGTTAGTTGACTTTTTATCGGAGGAAATATTTGTACTTGAAAAAGCCGGAGCCAAAGTAATTTTTATGGCTTCGAACACCCCGCATCTGGTTTTTGAACCACTTGCACAGCGGGTTAAAACAAAGATGGTAAGCATTGTAGACTCGACCATAGCCTATGCGCAAGCCAAAGGGCATAACCGATTAGGTTTATTTGGAACATTGCCTACCATGGAAGGAGAATTTTTTCAGGATGGTTTTGAAGCTAGCGGAATGGAAATAATAACTCCAATGCCCGACGAGCGAAAATACATCCATAAAGTTTATATGGAAGAACTGGTCCGGGGTAGATTTTTACCTGAAACAAAAAGCCATTTATTATCGATTGCCAACCGTATGTATAATGAAGGTCAGATTGATAGCCTGATATTGGGAGGTACCGAGTTACCGCTTATCCTGAAATCAAGCGATATGGAAGACATTGAATTGCTGAATACCACCAAAATTCATGTCGAACGAATTCTGGATGCTGCAATCGGATAACATCAGTTTCCAGCAAATAAAACAGCCCTTGTTCTGAGTAATTTCTCGAACAAGGGCTGTTTCAATTAATTCAAGTTTGTTATGCAGGTTTCTGAAGCTTATGGATCAGGCCTTTGCAAGCATCTTCCAAAATATCAAGAACCAATTCAAACCCGGCGGCTCCGCCAAAATAGGGATCCGGAACTGAATCATATTTTTTGCCGGAACAATAATCAGTCATAAGTGAGATTTTCTTCCGGTCATTTTCGTTTCGGGCAACCGCTTTCAAATCGCGCACATTTTGACTATCCATCCCAATGATGTAATCGAAACGGTCAAAATCTACCTTCGGATCTACCTGTCTTGAAATGCTGGTCAGACAATATCCTCTTTTTTGCGCAAATTGCTTCATCCGGTAATCAGCCTGGTCGCCAGCGTGATAAGCTGCAGTTCCTGCCGAGTCGCACTTCAGTTCTTCTGCAAGTCCATTCTTTTCAATCAAAGCATTAAAAACGGCTTCGGCGCTGGGGCTTCGGCAAATATTTCCGAGGCATACAAAAAGTACCTGTTTCATGAATTATGAATTGTTCAGAGAGCAAAAATAGAGTAATTTTCAGAATTAAGGCGGTAATCTTATAGCTGAGGCTTTAATTACAGCCAATGATTTTGAATACAAACATGGATTAATTCCGAGATATTGTGAGTCAGTGTTTTCTCCATGCAATTGCGTTTGTGGTTTTTCACAGTATGGATACTAAGCTTTAACTTGTCGGCTATCATTTTACTGCTCAGTCCTTCGTGGCAAAGCTTGATAATCTCCAATTCTCTCAGTGATAAAATAGAATTACTGGTATTTGAATACATTTTGGTCAAAACTTTTCGATATCCATGTTCAGCCGAATACCTGAATATCGTCAATATTATGGTTTCATCAGCCTTGATATCAGCGATTTCGAAAAACACTTTCAGGTTTAAAACCGGTAAGCATTTGTCATCAACAAAGGTTATCGATCCTTCGTGCATGAATTGGGAAATACTTCCATCCTTCCTGATGTACCGATGATTAAAAATAAACCGGTAATCCGATGGTTCCACATTTGGCTCAGAACCAATAAACTTGAGGATGTCAGGAAAGACTTTATCGCACCAAAGCATCCGATCTCCCTGGTGAAAATGGAGTTCATGAAAATTGAAATTATGGGCTAATAAGTTTTCATTGAAACAGAGATTATGCTCTTTGCAATGGTCGTGAACACAGGAAAATTGCTTTCCGGAATAATCAACCAGACATGAACTAAAGAAATCAGTAGGGAAGGTTCCATACAATTTATGACCTATCACCTCAAGATCAGGAAGAATAATATTCGTAGCATTAGTAGCATTGGGGAGATGGACATCATGATTTACAGCATCTAATGCGTTAGATTTGGTTTCATTCTCCATGGTGCAAAACATTAATTGAATTAACGTATACTTCAAAAATTTGCAAAAGATACAACTGAAAGTGAAGAATTAACGAAAACAGATTTTTTGTTTTTTCGGAAACTCTTCAAAAATTAACAGGCTACGGTCCATTTTGTGTTTTCAAAACTCAATCACAAAAAATACCATCACTGTGCAAAACATTGAATTCAATAAAAAGTTCGCTAAACGTAATATTATGAGAATGACACTTTTGTGCTATTGCCCTGTGTTGTACTTTAGCTGTAAATTTGAATGAGGGCAGTAAATAACTTATAAACAGAAAACAGCAGCAGTTTCCTTTACTTAATACTTTTAGAGACAATTTTTTACCAGATACAACTAAACTTCTATTAAAGACATTAAGATTCAAATATATGCTTACTGTGATATTTTAACCGATTAGTTCGTTTATGATTATACCCTAAAATTCATTTTTGTACTCCCCCAATAATGGGATTGAACCTTAAGTGGTTCTGCGAACATTAACTATTTCCCCCTAATTACTCCACTTTCTGGTGGATTATTTAAATCAATCCGAAAGTTCGGAAGATATACAGCTTAAAAAAATTGAAAATCAAAAAAAATGAAATCATGAAAAAATTAGCATTAACTTTTGTGTCGGTAGCTTTTATGCTTGCAACAGTTTTCTCGCAAAGTACTAAAATTCCGTTAATCGGGTCTGTAGCGCCTTCATTTACAGCTGAAACCACTAATGGTACACTTAACTTTCCGGATGATTACGGGAAAAAATGGAAAATTTTATTCAGCCACCCTCAGGATTTTACACCGGTTTGCTCCTCCGAACTTTCGGAACTTGCTTTCATGCAGAAGGAATTTGAAGAATTAAATACTCAAATTGCGATTATTTCAACTGATGATGTGACTGAGCACAAGCGGTGGAAAACATGGCTTGAAGGACTGGATTATAAAGGACGGGGACCTCAAAAGATTGAATTTCCAATCATCGATGACCAATCGCATTTGGCTTCAATGCGATACGGAATGCTGCATACTCCAACCAGTACAAACAAAGATATCAGAGGCGTTTACATCATCGATCCAAATAATATTGTGAGATCAATCAATTTCTATCCAATGCAGGTAGGTCGTAATATGCAGGAAATAGAAAGAATTTTAATTGCGCTACAAACAGCAGATCGAGACTTGGTTGCCACTCCGGCAAACTGGAAAAATGGAGATGACGTTATCGTTCCTCACTATCCTTACACAGACGGAGAATTAGCTGCAAATCCTAAGCTAAAAGATGATTATTACAATGTTGGTGGCTATTTGTGGTTCAAAAAGGCGAATAAATCATTAGTGATGGACAATTCAAATAAATAATGATTATAGATGTGGGTAGCTATACAGCTGTGCTTTCGGCTGGAGGGAAAGCGTACTTATACCAGATTGATAAAAAATAAGGTATTCTGGTTGCTTCGTAAACTGACTTTTTTTTTCATAAGTATAGCACAATAGAGAGTTGCTTTTTTTTAGGTGCAATCGAATAATGACAGTTTAATTGACTGGTTATTATTCGATTTGCTTTTTCAGAATAAGTCTGGCTAATGAGAATACTCAACTCATTCGAAATTTATTTTATATGGGAATGACACTTTCGTGCTATTGACCAGTGGCAAACTTTGGGTGTAATTTTATTGAATGTAATTTTAAAGGAGGTTATTATGGGAATATTTATTCGGAGAAGATTAGGAATGGGCTGGCTTCCTGATTATCCTGATTTCAGGGATCTCACAGTTGAAAATGATAATGTGTCGACCCGGCTCCAGGCGCTTGGCCAGAAAGATTCGATTCAGAAAATGCTTTCTAAAGCTGGGGCAAGTAAAACCGCAAAAACTATATTGCCTAAAAAGGTATCTCTGGTCAATTGGTTTTCGCCCGTTGAAGATCAGGGCGAACTCGGTTCGTGCACCGCAAATGCGGGTGTTGGGCTGGTCGAATATTTTGAGCGTCGTGCCTTTGGAAAACACATTGATGCGTCGAGATTATTCCTTTATAAGGCCACCCGAAACCTGATGAAAGAAAAAGGCGATACCGGAGCCTTCCTGCGGAGTACGATGGGTGCCTTGGTGCTGTTTGGCGTACCTCCTGAAGAATACTGGCCGTATAAAATTACAAATTTCGACAAAGAGCCATCCGCATTCTGTTATGCATTTGCCCAAAACTATCAACCGCTCAGTTATTATAGGCTCGATCCTCCTGGAACGCCAGCTGACCAATTGTTAACCCGAATCAAGACAAATCTTGCCGCAGGACTTCCTTCAATGTTTGGCTTCACCGTTTACAGTTCGATTAGCCAGGCAGGTAATAACGACGGAAAAATACCATACCCTACCAAAGGCGAAAGAATTGAAGGTGGTCATGCCATCGTTGTGGCCGGATACGACGATAACATGAAAATAAAGAATGCCATTGTCGGAAGTGTTGAAACTACCGGAGCTTTGCTTATCCGTAATTCGTGGGGCGAAGAGTGGGGACAAAACGGATACGGTTGGCTGCCATACGAATATGTACTTCAGGGACTTGCCGACGATTGGTGGTCGCTCCTGAAAAACGAGTGGGTTGATACCGGAAATTTCAAGGCTTAAAGAAAAACTTAATCCCGGTCGAATTCAAGTAGAAACAATAAACCAATCAAACGCCACAGAAATAGCCTAAAAAGTCATCGCCATGCTAAACTCTTCTATCCTGGATATTGTCATTGGCCTGATATTCATTTATCTACTCTATAGTTTACTGGCCACAATACTTCAGGAGATTATCGCCTCCCAATTTAGTTTAGAGCTAAAATATTGGAAAGGGCAGTATTCAGGATGCTTGAAGATGAAAATAAATTTGCTTCAAAATTCAGAAGCGTGTCGTATTTATTTAAAAAAACAGGGAATGGCGGAACAAAGAACTCGATGACTTATGAATACTACAAGCATCCGCTCATATTGTTCCTGGGCGAAAGCGATTGCCGTGGCAAGCCAGCATATATTAACAAAGAAACTTTCTCGAAAGTTATTGTCGATTTACTTCGGGGCAAAGATGTAGCACCGGGGGACGATATAAAGCTATTGATTCAGAAATCATTAAATGACCGGACAACCAGTTGGGGAAATGCCAAAATCAGCGATCAGACGTTAAGTTATTTAAAATCAATTTGGACCGATGCCAATGGTGATGTTGGTAAATTTAAACATCATCTGGAGAATTGGTTTGAAGAAACAATGGATCGTGCCTCAACCTGGTATAAAAAGCACGTTCAATTTATTTTATTTTTTGTTGGGCTGACAATCTCAATCGTTTTTAATGTCGATACTTTAAAAATCATAGAGCGTTTGGAAAAAGACCCAAAACTAAGGCAGCAACTCGTTCAGCAGGCCGAAGCTTTTCAGGATGCCCATCCCGATCTCGATGAAAAACTCCTGCTTCATCAAGCTGAAATTAATAAGTTTCAGGCAAATTATTCGAAAAGTGAATTGCGGTCAAACGATAGTCTTCGGAACATTGAATTGCGCGATTCATTGGAGCTCGCCAACTATTTGGCTTTAAAATCAAAAAGAGACTACTTGTTCGATCAAGCGAATACATTGATCAGAAATGACATCAATAATGTACATCATTCACTTGGATTAGGTTGGGAAACCTATGATAGTTCCTCTTTCCGGAATATTTTTTACTCGGTGATCGGATGGATGGTTACAGCATTAGCTCTTTCGCTGGGAGCACCATTCTGGTTCGACTTGTTGAATAAACTGATGAAACTGCGCGGCTCGGTTGCCACTCCAACATCTGACGACAAAGAAAAGAAACAAGGTTAATAACAATTAAGTATACTAAACCAACTAAAAAAGAAGGTCATGAAATACTTTGCCGACATCCATTGCCACCCCACACTGAAAGCATACGGACACAGTTTCCCCAAAAAAGAAAACAGTAAAAACCTGAAATCAAAGAGTTCGGTCTGGTATTATGATCCACCCAACCTGTTCGAAAAAATGATCGATCTTCTGGGCGGAATCGTGAAGTACCGGCAAAGTGATTTTTCGGCTCTGGGTTATGGAAACGCCGGAATTGTTTTCGCTTCGCTGTACCCGATGGAACGCAGTTTCTTCGACAACAAACTCGGAACCGGCGAATTCAATGATCTTTTGCTCAATTTTGTCACTTCGGTTGGCCGCGAACGGATTGATTTTGTGCAATCGGTAACCGACTATTTCCCCGACCTTGAAAACGAATACGCATTTCTGAAGCAAATGAACGGAACGCAGGTGAAATTGGCCGATCGGGCCAGTTATCATTATTCGCTGGCACGGAATTCTTCCGATATCGCGAACATCCTCGATGCCGACACCATTGACGATCAGAAATCGAATTCAATAGCTGTAGTGCTTACCATTGAAGGGGCGCATTCGTTTGGTACCGGAATTCATCCGAAGCAGAAACCCGCCAACCGAAATTACGTGCTTGGCAATGTGGAGAAAGTGAAAAACTGGGAGCACCGACCCATTTTCATCACGCTTGCCCATCATTTTTTTAATGAACTGTGTGGACATGCCGAAAGTCTTACCGGCGTAGTAAAATCGGCAGTCGACCAGAGTTACATGATGAACACCGGATTTACTCCGCTTGGACTGGAAGTGGTTGATAAAATGCTCGACAACTCCGAAAACAAACGGATTTTGGTTGACATCAAACACATGAGCAGGACTTCGAGATTGGAATATTTCAATTTGCTCGACACTAAATATGCCGGACTGGACATTCCGGTAGTGGTGAGTCATGGCGCGGTAATCGGCAATGATCGGGATAAGCATCTGTTTATGAATGCCGACATCAATCTGTATGATGATGAAATAATCAGGGTTGCCAAGACAAGCGGGTTGTTTGGCTTACAGCTCGATGAACGGCGCATTGCAGCACATGGCGATTTCGAGTTGAAGAAAACCCACAGTCTAGAACGGAGAAAAGTGCTGTTTCATTCGAGCTACCTGGTATGGCGGCAAATTCAGCACATTGCCGAATTGCTCGACTCGCAGGGACTTTTTGCCTGGGGAATCCAAACCATTGGCAGCGACTACGATGGCATGATTGATCCGATTAACGGTTTCTGGACTGCCGAAAACCTGCCGACCCTCGAAGATTATTTGCTGATGCAGGCACACACCTACATGAAAACGAATTCAGGAAAACTCACCAATTCATTCAACCGACTCGACCCCGAAGAAATTGTGAACCGCGTAATGGGAGATAATGCCTTCAACTTTGTAATTAAATATTACCGATAAAATGGCACGTTTGTGCTATTGATCAATACCACTCCAATGTTTTAACTTTAATAAACAATACTATATACCAGAAAGTTAATTTCCATTCCCATCTGCCCCTGAATTTTGGGCAGATGGATTTTTGGTTTGAAGCTGTAATATAAGAAAACGTCCAAGGCCATTGGAATTCAGGAACAAAAAACAATTTAAAAACAGGAGGTGTGAGATGAAACAAATTTTAAAACTTACCCTGCTGGCTTTCATTTTAGTGTTTGCCGGCAATGCCTCTGATGCTCAGGAAATGAAGGCCGAAACTCCCGATGCCGTTAAAAATCTGATGAAGTTTCTTGGCGATTGGCAATCAAAAGCGGCCCTAACGATGGAAGGGAAAACTCATGATGTTGATTACATGGTGAGTTGTACGAAAACAGCCGACGGCAACGGGATATTTGCCGACGAAAAAGTCACAATCCCCGAGATGGGCACACTTAAAGGGGCAAACCTTGCCGGGTACGATCCTTACGATAAAAAGATTAAGTGGTTTTCGGTTGATAACATGGGCACAACCCACGAACATGTTGGCGAATGGAAATCACCTGATCACCTTTTTATTCATTTTGCAGGAATGCGCGATGGCAAGAAGTACGAGGAAAACATTGATTTTCACTTTATGGGTACCAACGAACTTCATTTTAAACTTGCAGCAACCCTTGGCGGAGTTGACGCTGAAAAAGCGGAGGGCGTTTTTCATAAAAAGTAAGTTTCGTGCATTAAATCAATCAATACAAACTACCAACATGCCAGCAACCGTAGAAGGATTCAGCGAAGTATTCGGAATTTTAAAAGAAATGGTTTCAGGAGTAAAATCGGCAATAAATATTCCTGAAAATCAGAAAAAAGAATTGAGGGGTGCCATTGCCGACACTGCCGAACTCATTGATGAAACATTAACTATCCTAAAGCAACATCTGACCATTGTAATTTCAGAATTGAGATTTGGTGACAAGCAAAATGCCAAACGAATGATTTCAGAATTAAATGATTTTCAGGGTTGGGAATCTAAATTCAGGCAATTTCAGTTGTGCGACAAGCTTCGGATTGCAACTGATAAGCTGAAACAAAAAGGACTGTATGAATTAATTAATAACATTTCATTTCAGGATACTGAAGCCATTAACCAAAGGATGTTCGATTATATCGGAGGAGAGGTCAACGCTGCCAGATCAGTCGGAACGATGCTTCTGGAATTATCGAGGTTGGCTTATTCGGTTGATTCTGACCCCGAAATGGTGGCTAAAGAACTGGACGAGGCCAGAAATGAAATTGGTAAATGGCGGCAGGCATTTATCGATCTGGAGATCGAAATCAGGAATTCGATCTGAATAATACAGATAAGATTTGATAATTACAGAATAACAGAGGAATCCTGAACCCTCTTAAAAAAACGGGGCATTCCCTGAAAAGCCAAATGAGTAAGGATTCTAAATCAAAAACAAAATGACAACGGTAATTATTTCTCATGAAGTAAGGAATTATGCAGACTGGAAAAAAGTTTATGATGCCGATGAAGTAAACCGGACAAAAGCAGGACTCAAAGTTACGGGCCTATATCATTCGGTCGACAATTCCAATATGATCACTTTGGTTGGTGAAGCGCCGAGTGTTGATGCCGTAAAAAGTTTTATGGCAAACCCTGAGTTGAAAGCAGCGATGGAAAAAGGAGGCGTTCTAGGAATGCCTGATGTCAGAATGCTCAACAAAGTCTAGCTCTGTCGTCTCTCAAAACAATTATTCAGCAGGTGAATTTATTTATGCAAAAAAGTGTAGGAAACTAAAAATTAAGTATCATGCCAAAGTATGTAATTGAAAGAGAAATTCCGGGTGCAGGAAAACTTACTGCCGAGGAATTAAAGGGCATCTCAGAAGCTTCATGCAATGTTTTACGGAAGATGGGATCTGAAATTCAGTGGCTTCACAGCTATGTGGCTGAAGACAAGATTTACTGCGTGTATGTTGCCCCAAATGAAGAAATGGTTCGGGAACACGCCAAACTTGGTGGTTTTCCGGCAAATTCGGTAAGCCGCGTTTCAACCATCATCGATCCGGTGACTGCGGAATAAAATTGAGGAATTACTCATACATAGATGAAAGCGTTACTAGTCAGCATGTTTTCCCTTTTGTTGCTCCATGCAACAGGTCAAAATCATTTCCTTGGAATAAAGGGGGGCGAAAGCTGGACTAGTAATGCAATGGACAATTACAAATCGGGATATGGGACCATATCCGGACTTTCAGGAGGCTTTACCTATGAATATTTAATTGATAAACATTTTTCACTGGGCGCCGACCTGATATATGATCAGCGTGGATTCAACCTTCGGGATACTCTCTTAAATTATTCAGGGAATCCCAATTTAAGGGACCAAATCAATAAAGTTGACTATCTGTTTAACTACATTTCGGTCCCTATCAAAACCGGGTTCAATGTGGGTGATAACTTATATGGTTTTATAAGTCTGGGGTTATGTCCATCGATTCTGGTTGACGCGAAGACCAAAACCCGCATGTTTAATTTAGATGGGACTTCAATCGGGTCAGAGCGAGGTGATGTGTTTGAACAAATGTCGAAATTTGATTTTGCCGGAATTTTTGAAATAGGTGGTGGTTATAAATTTAAGCATCGATGTTGGCTATTTACATCGTTTTCATATCAATATGGAATATTTACCTACTATTCTCCAACATACTTAACTAATGGTGAGAACAGACACAAAGGCACAACTTTAAGCCTGGGGCTCAAATATGGGCTGACAAATTCTATTCAGAAACAACCCGATGCTTCGCACATTAACGATGGTTATTATTTGCAAAAAAGTAAAACGCAGAAGAAAACTGCACAGATCATACTGTATAGCGGGCTTGGAATGGCGGCCCTTGGCGGAATCGTTCAGTCTGCAGCGAATAGTGGCGAGGGGTTTTATTTTGATTTTACGGGAGCATGGATTGCCATTGGTGGTGGTTGTGTCACTTTATTCAGTATTCCGTTCTTTATAAGCTCTCGCGTAAATGCGCGAAAAGCTGCAACTTTAACCTTAAATGATCAGTCGATTTTTATTCCCCGACTGAATACATCAGCCCGGACAGCAGTCCCTTCTGCCTCTTTAAATATCAAGTTTTAAAGTGCCCGCACAAAACCAATTGCAATAGTCTCGAACGGTTTTCGAAAACACAATAATCTATACTATGAAACCATATCTCTCCCTTCTGATATTCCTATCTGTTTTTTCGGTCAGGTTTGTTGCTGCCCAATCGATATCCGACGGCGATTCGCGCATCAGCAATAATTCAAAGGAATTTAATTTTTCATTTTATGCCGGCGGCTCTTTCTTAGGGGCAAGAAATGATATGGAGTCAAATATGTCGGCTTCAAGCCTGGGTCAAACAAGTCCTGCCGGATGGTTTGGTGGTGCAAAAGATCATCCTTTTACGCGCGGCTATCCCATAGCCAATATCGAAGCTGCATATTATTTTATCGGAGCGACGGGGATTTCTCTAAATGGAGGAATAATAAATAACATTGAGGTATTAGGTTATCAGGATATTGGAATTGGAAATTATATGATTTTAAAAAGCGAAATCTGGTCAGTTTCTTTAGATTATTCGTATCGCTTTAAGGATAATAGAAATAGTTTTTTCATTGGCCCTTCCTATATCGTTCACCATGTAAAGCACGACAATGGAAGCCCCAACGCACCCCAGAATAAAAACATCAAACTCGGTGCTAATATTGGGTATTCAATTCAGGTAGTGCAAAAGAAACATTGGTTTATGGCCTTTAAAGCCATTTACAATTGGGCTCCGAAAACAGAAATCGGTCCTTTTGTCGCCGAACATCAGTTAGGATTTGGGACATCGAATCCTGAAACTTACACTTCGGTGTTTAATCGTACAAAAGTAAGTTTGGTGTGCCTGAACATTGGATTATGCGTAGGATTAAGGATTGCTGCAGAAAACGGAAAGTATCATTTTACAAGAATTCTGGCACTTAAACACAAACCATAACCCGCCTAAACATCGGCTTAGGCAAAAGCAAATTTTTGGTATGAAACACATCGTTTGTTTATTGGTACTGGTTATGCTGATTTATACGCCTGCCGACGCTCAGAAAAAGAGGTTTCTCCGCTTTTACGATTTTTCAGGGCATAAATTTGAGAAAGGCCAACTGGTTTCAACTACTGATAGTTCCATCGTTGTTTTCAGGGACACTGTATTAATCCAGGTACCCATTTCAAGCATCTATTCCATTAAAACAAAAAGAAGCTATGGACATAACGTGCTGGTAAGTTCGTTCGCGCTGGCTACTACCGGCGGAATTATTGGATATGTAATTGGCGATCCAAAATCAGATGCAAATGACTATTCCTTTGGTGATTATTCCTCGAAGGATTTTACAACATTTACCGGGGCCTTTTTAGGCAGTCTTTCCGGAATACTCGCCGGCGCTTTGATCTCAGGAGGTTCCCGAACCTTCGTAATCAATGGAGATCAGGAAATCTGGAAACAGATAAGCAAACAAATTACAACAAGCAGGAAATCTGGGAGTTGAAGCCCAATGACACATTTGTGCTATTGTGCGCCATTCATCGAGTCTGTAACTTTATAAGTTATCAATCCGGTTTTGTCATTAAAAACCTGATTGGTTTGACAGGAGCATTGGTGAAAATGGTTATTAAAATTAGACACCAGCCCAATTGGTGTGATTGTATCAGAAAATAATTTATTGAGGCATCTTATTTCTTAAACTTTAAAAGCAATAAATCATGGAAACAAGCAATGGAACACTTTATGAAAGACTTGGCGGTATAAAGGGAATTACTGTCATTGTAGATGACATTGTAGAGGCACACATGTCAAATCCGGATGTTAAAGCCAGGTTTCTTCCTTTAAAGGATGATCCAAAACATTTTGCCGAAGTCAGGCAACACCTGATTAATTTTTTGGCTGCTGGTAGTGGCGGTCCTGAGCAATACACCGGGAAAGATATGGTTTCGGCGCACCGTGGAATGAATATCAGTGAAGGTGAATATATGAAGGTTATTGACGATATTCTTTATGCTTTGGATAAAAATAAAATAGACGACCAGGCCAGAAAAGATGTTCTTGCAATTGCTTATTCATTAAAAGATCAGATGATTAGAGTTTGACCATTGTCAACCGATCGAAATAAGTGTTCCCTATCCCAGCATCTCTTTGGTCGACAACAACCCACAGGCGGCATAAATATCCAGACCACGACTGGCGCGGATCGTGGTTAAAATACCTTTGTCGTTCAACTGATCTTTGAATTTCTGAAGCGTGTTTTCATCTGTTCCTTCCAACGGCGTACCCGGAATAGGATGAAACCGAATAAGGTTGATACGGCATTTAATTCCATTCAGTATTTTGCACAATTCCTGAACATGACGGGGTGAATCGTTGAGCCCTTTAAACACAATGTACTCGAACGAAACCCGGCGCTGACGGCCAAAGTCCCAGCTTTTAATTTCACGGATTACTTCTTCCAATGGATAGGCTACTTGTACCGGCATCAGTTTTTGTCGTTCGTCGTCGAACGGCGTGTGCATACTCACTGCCAGATGCGCTTCCGACTGGTTCAGGAAAGTTACCATTCCCGGCACAATCCCAATGGTTGAAACCGTTATTCGGCGCGGGCTCATGGCAAAACCCCATTCTGATGTTAAAATTTCAAGGCTTTTCAGCACTTCTTCCAGATTGTCGAAAGGTTCGCCCATTCCCATGTACACAATGTTGGTTACCTCGTGCCACTCCGGAATATTACGGATTTGGTTCACTATTTCTCCGGCAGTTAATTGTCCCTGAAAACCCTGCTTGCCCGTCATGCAAAATAAACAGCCCATTTTGCAGCCCACTTGCGACGACACACAAACCGTTTTGCGATCCTCATCCGGAATCATTGCTGTCTCAACAAATTTTCCCTGAACTGTTGGAAACAGGTATTTCTTGGTTCCGTCAATGCTCTCCTGAACTTTAGTCGAGTTGACCAGTCCAAATTCATATTTGGTGCTAAGTATTTCACGTGCTTTTTTTGAAAGATTGGTCATTTCTTCAATCGAAGTAATGTCTTTCTGGTACAGCCATTCGGCCATTTGTTTGCCGGTAAACTTAGGCAATCCCAGTTCTATCGCTAAAGCGGTGAGTTCATTGAGCGTTTTTCCGAAAAGAGCTT
Source organism: Bacteroidota bacterium (assembly GCA_023251455.1). Classification (GTDB taxonomy): domain Bacteria; phylum Bacteroidota; class Bacteroidia; order Bacteroidales; family Prolixibacteraceae; genus Aquipluma. The sequence goes on along the minus strand of JAHEYT010000027.1, from coordinate 79,541 downwards.
CTTTCATCTGTTTATTTTTAAACCACATAGGCACATAGTTCACATAGTTATTAATTTTCTATGTGGACTATGTGTCTATGTGGTTATAGAGTATCTAAAAGTATATTTCGGCAAGGATATTCTGGTACGGAACGCCTCGTGAAATCAGCAAATCGCGCACTTCAACAACCATTAAAGCCTTGCCGCAAAGATAATAGTTAATCTCAGTCGGTAGTTCTTTTATTTCTTCCAGATATTTGGTGATGCGGCCCGGAAAAACATTGCACGACTGTTCGTTCGAACAGCAACGAATATACCGTTCACCCATCGACCATTCGAGTTCATCTTCGAAATAGAACTGATTAATATGTCGAACACCATGAATCAACGTTTTGTTTTCAGAGTTTCCGGAGCGAAACATGCTGTAAAACGGTGCAATTCCGGTTCCGGTGGCAATCCACCATGCAGGGTTTTTATCGTCTTTGAAACTTCCATAGGGCTTGGTAGCCAAAATTTTCATTCCGGGAATTACACCAGCCAGCCAGGGAGTTAAAAGTCCTTCTTCCTTCACATTGAAAAGAACCTTGATTTCAGGCTCATCGTTTCCGCTGCAAATGCTGTAGATGCGGGGAGCCATGGTTAAATCGGCAGCTATCTTTACCACTTGTCCCGGATAAAAATCATGAGTCCTTTCCCATGAAATCAGGTGAACGCCTGGCGATATTTCTTCATTCCCCGTTATTGTAACTTCCTTTAATTCAAACGGAAGTTTTTTATATTCTTCGGATTTTGACATTGTTTAATTTTGTTCCAGAAGAACACTCAAATCCGCGATAGGTTTAAAACATTTCGAATCTGAAGGTATGAAACTGTTTAAAATTTGAAATGGATTATTAAAATCAAAAATTTACCCCGTCTCTTAAGGGTGATTTTTGATTTTTTGGGCTCCCTTCAGGGTTTGGAGTAAACCGAAAAATCAATATGAATGAAATCTAAACAGTTTCTGAACTTTTCTTTCAATTAAGAGTAATATAAGATTTAGCTAAACCCGGGGAGACAGTAAAATTCTATTTTTGCGAAATCCTTCAAAATAAAAATCAGAAATTTTGGACACAAAAACTTTAAAAGAAGATGCCCAGGCAGTTGGGAATATCTTGCTCGAAATTGGTGCACTGCTTATGAGCTCAGGGGCCAATTCGAACCGGATCAGGGTCACCATGGAACGAATTGCCAATGGACTTGGCTACAAAACTGAACTGCTGATTACACATCGGGCTTTAATGCTGACCATCATCGAAAAAGACCAGCAGCATTTTTTCAGTCGGTTGAAACGCACGTCTCCTCATGGAGTAAACTTCCGAATTGTAAGCGGGATAAGCCATTTAAGCTGGAATGTGCTCGAACAAAACTGGACTGTTGCACAAATTTCAACAGAAGTACAACGGTTAAAAGCACTTCCGCACTACCCTCGTTTGGTAATTCTTGGATTGGTTGGATTGGCGGGTGCCGCATTCTGCCGGATATTTGGTGGCGGATACATCGAAATGGCAGTGGCATTTGTAGCAACTGTAGCTGGCCTTTTCGTCAGGCAGGAAGCCATGCGGGTAAAATTCAATCCATACCTTTGTGTATATTTTGCTTCTCTAACGGCTTCATTTATTGCCGGACTGGCCGAAATCTACCAAATAGGCGCTCAACCCGATAAGGCTTTTGCCACATCGGTATTGTTTCTGGTTCCGGGAGTTCCCTTGATCAATTCAGTAACCGACCTGTTGGAAGGAAACCTTCAGAATGGGATAATACGTGGTATAAACGGCCTTATCATTGCCTTTTCTATTGCCATGGGTCTATTTTCAGTACGAATGATTTTACACATTTAATATGATATTCCTCGAAATACTTATAAAAGGCTTTTGGGCTGGAATTGCCGCCATTGGTTTTGCAATTCTGTTCAATGTACCGCGCCGTACATTATTTCCAATCTGGTGTATTGGAGCTATGGGTGGTTTAATCAAATTTACAGCAATGAATTACGAAATGGGCGTTGTTTTTGCTTCATTCCTTGGAGCCGTAGCCGTCGGAATTGTTGCCATTCAAATGGCTCACCTGAAAGACAGCCCACCGCTGGTTTTTTCAATCCCCTCAGTTATCCCAATGATTCCTGGTGTATTTGCCTATAAATTTATGCTCGGAATGATTGCTTTAACCAGCATTGAAAAGACCGACATCTATCTGCAGACATTGATCGAAACCGTAAATAACGGTTCGAAAATGATGTTTGTATTAATTGCTCTTGGCACCGGCGTTGCCATTCCGATGCTGCTAACACGAAAAGAATCGATTAAGAAATCTGATTTCAATAAGAAGAAAAAAGCTGTGGTTTAACGTTCTGCCATCTTTCTTCACGGACAAAATAAATTATAGCAGATTGTGTTTTTTTGCCTGTCTCATTCCGTTTACCTACCGGAAGTGGCCGTTCGTAGAAATTTATTTTTTATGGCAAATCTTATTTCTACGTTTGACATCAGAAACACATAACGCGATTTTTTTCATGTCTAGAATTAAACAGCATCTTAAACATTTTTGAATGCGATATGTGTTGGAAAACTTGGCACATAGTTGTTAAGGCATTAAAGCCACCAAATCCCCCTTTGGTGGCTTTTCTTTATTCTTGGGGAATGACCATTTTTACAATTTTACTACAATACTGAATCTCCTATAAGGAGAATTTTCCGCGTAGCGGATGAACTTTTAAATTTCAAGGGACAACAGTGATTTTTCTTGACATTTAATCAAAGATTGATCATCCATTAATCATCCTGTAACGAAATAGTCACTACTTGCACACAGTTATCAATTCCAATGCTGTATGCAGGAAGCTATTCAAAAAATAGACATTTCAGTTATTTCCGATTTCCATCTGGCAACTCACGCCAGCAAAGCCAAGTCACTGCTTAAATATTTAAAGTCCATTCAGCCCAAAACACTGGTTTTGAACGGTGATATTATCGATTCGTGGCGGTTTAGCCGGAACTATTTTCCGAAATCGCACCTGAAAGTACTTCGTCAGGTGTTAAAAATGATTGAAAAAGGAGTTCAGGTGGTATATATCACCGGAAACCACGACGATGTTTTCCGGAAGTTTAACAATACCAGGCTGGGGAATTTCAGCATTGTCAATCAGCTCGAACTTGATATTAATGGACAGAAAACATGGATTTTTCATGGCGACGTTTTCGATCACATTATTCACCATTCGCCCTGGCTGGCCAAACTGGGAGCCGCCGCCTACGGTTTTCTAACCTTGTTTAATAAATTCATCAATGTATTCCTGAAGTTGTTTAGCGGCAAGGAAATGATTCTATACAAATCGATGAAAGACCGGATTGCCAAACGGAAGGCGGTGCTGACTAATTTTGAAAAAGCCATTGCCAATGCGGCCATCAGTAAAGGTATCGATCTGGTAATTTGTGGCCATACACACATTCCGGTTGATAAAACCATCGACACTGAAAAAGGCTCGGTCAGGTATATCAATTGCGGCGATTGGGTTGAACATTTTTCGGCAGCCGAATGCATCGATGGCGAGTGGAGCCTGAATTATTATCATTCAGAAGAGGAAGAAGATGCTGATTTGCCTGGCGATGAACTCTTTATTCCGGATAAAAAGCAATTGTACAAATCAATTGTAGAAGAACTGTCGGTAGCTGCTTTCTTCTGAAACCCGAAACTCGTAACACGCAACAAAATATGAAAATCTTGTACGCCATACAGGGAACAGGAAATGGACATCTTGCCCGTGCAACCGAAATTGTGCCCATTCTGAAATCAATGGCCGACACCGATATTTTGGTCAGCGGAACTCAGGCCGACCTGAAAGTTCCGTTCAAGATTGATTACCAATTTTCAGGTCTAAGTTTTATTGTTGGCAAAAACGGAGGCGTAGATTTGTGGAAAACGGCGAAAGAAATACCAGTTATTCAGTTTATTAAAGACATTCGCACACTCCAGGTTGATAAATACGATTTGATAATCAGCGATTTTGAACCGGTTTCGTCCTGGGCATGTCGCCTTCGGAACAAAGAATGTATCGGGTTAAGTCATCAGAATGCGGTTTTGCACCCATCGGCACCCAAACCAGAATTTAAAGAGTGGGTCGGGAAACTGATTTTAAGACATTATGCCCCTGCAAGTTTTAAATACGGGTTCAACTTTAAACCCTTCTCTCCTCATATTTTCCCTCCCGTCATTCGACACGACATCCGCAATGCTCAATCGACCAACGAACCGCATTACACCGTTTATTTGCCAGCCTATAGCGATCAGCAGATTCAGGATGTTTTAACCAGCATTCCGAGTGCCGAATGGCAGGTTTTTTCCAAACATTCGAAAACAAACTATACGGTTGGTAATGTTCATTTTCAGCCAGTTTCGCTCGATAGTTTTACCAAAAGTTTTCTGAGTTGCACCGGGCTGATCTGCACAGCTGGTTTTGAAGGTCCTGCCGAAGCCATTTTTATGGGCAAGAAGCTTTGTGTGATTCCGATGAAAAAGCAATACGAGCAATATTGTAATGCTGCTTTCCTGAAATCGATTGGAATTAAAGTACTCGATCATTTCACCAATTCGGCTCCTGAACTGACGGATTGGATTCAGGATTCAGAAACTCTTCAAATCAGGTTTCCAGACATGACCCGTGATATTTTGGAAAACATTCTTGACAAACATTGTAGTGAAACATTCTTGTCTTTGGCCTGAATTTTATTAATTCATAACTTATAATTTATAACTTTTCAGGAAGGTATTTCCAGAAGCGTTTAGGCAAAAGCTGACGATGTACTTTGTCGTTTTTTCGTTCCTGAATGCAAATGCTTTTGTAATACTGCTTCCACAACTGTTGGAAGAGCTTTTCATCCTCGGCCAGAAGTGAAGCGTGCAACTGACCATTTTGTGAGTTCACTTTTAGATCGTCGAAAACAACCCGGGACACAGTTTTCAGATCGTACAAAAATCCGTAATTGCGCTTTAGGTCGTAAATAATCCACGGCTGGTCGGCATACCGGTCGCGGAAATGTGGAATACACAGCGGAAGTACGTCGTACATCGGTGCAAACGAAGCGTAATAGCTGCCTTCAACTGTTTTCTGAAACCTCACAAACATATGGATTCGGTGAGCTTCTTTGCAGACTTTTTGGTGTAATTTGTTGATCTCAATAACTATAGGCAACGAAAAGTTGGTTTCTTCATTTTTATCCGAATCGATAACCAGACGAATGTATTTCACGAGCAACATGGGTGCATCAGGTAATCCCGATAAAAATACGCGATAAATGCGGTGCGCATTGTCTTCCGATGAACGTTTAACAATGCCTTTCCAAACCCGTTCCGCTTTCCGGTCGTCGGTTACAATGTCGGTGGTTGAACCAAACAAAACGCTCTGGCTTCCTTCTCCTGAAAGGATTTCATCGGGAAACTGTTTCCGGCTGTAGCATTCGAAAACAAGTGTGAGCAGTCCTTCAAAGGTGTTGTCGAAAGAGAAGATTTTCATAAGTGAAAGACTGAATTACTGAAGGATTGAAGTACTGAAACTTACTGAACTCTGCCGCTGCGACTGGACGCTAGCCACTATCTCAGCGCTGGCATCACCGGATAAAACAATTTTAACTGGACGGCGGCATCGCTTCCAATTGGTTTTTTATCGAGCAAAAGCTGGCGGACAATTTCAGGTTTCAAATCCTGAACGTTTTGCGACCGGAGTTCGTTACAGGTGACGAAAAACTGCGCACGTTTCATTACTACGCCCATTTTTTTCAGGTGCGACGAGTTTAGCCGGTTGTGTTTGCGGGCCATCAGAATCAGCTGAACCGATTTGGTTCCAATTCCCGGAATCCGAAGCAGCATCAGCGGGTCGGCAGTATTGATGTCAACCGGAAACAGATGCGGATTGCGCAAAGCCCAACTAACCTTCGGGTCGAGTTCCAGATCGAGGTTCGGATTTTCGGTATTCACAATTTCGTCGCTTCGGAAACCATAGAAACGTAGCAGCCAGTCGGCCTGATACAAACGGTGTTCGCGGCGGAGTGGGGGAGTATTCAGTGCCGGAAGACGGCTGTCGTAACTGTTCACGGGAATGTATCCTGAATAATAAACCCGCTTCAGGTCGCGCCGGGTGTACAAGGCAGAAGAAAGTTTTAGAATGGTGTGATCGGTGTCGTTGGTTGCTCCAATAATGAGTTGCGTACTTTGTCCGGAAGGACTGAAAAGCGGCGCATTCCGGTGGTTTTTTCGTTCTTCTTTCGATTCGAGGATTCCGGCTGAAATCATTTTCATCGGTTCCAAAACACTTTTGAAATCTTTATCCGGAGCCAAGAGCTTCAGATTATTCTCCGTTGGTATCTCAATGTTCACGCTCAATCGGTCGGCCCAGCGACCGGCATCGGCAATCAGTTGCTGGCTTGCCCCCGGAATAGCTTTCAGGTGAATATATCCGTTATAGCGATGTTCTGTCCGCAGCTTTTTAGCAACCAGAACCATTCGTTCCATGGTGTGATCGGGGTTGATTAAAACACCTGAGCTGAGAAAAAGTCCTTCAATGTAATTCCGGCGATAAAATTCGATGGTCAGGTTGGCAATTTCGTCGGGAGTAAACGATGTGCGTGGAATATCGTTGCTTTTGCGGTTGATACAATAGGCGCAATCGTATATGCAGTAATTGCTGAGCATGATTTTCAGCAGCGAAATGCAGCGACCATCTTCGGCAAAGCTATGGCAAATGCCCCATGCCGAAGCGTTTCCGATACCTCCCTGGATATTGCTCCGATTGGTTCCGCTCGAAGCGCACGAAACATCGTATTTGGCCGCTCCGGCTAAAATTTTCAATTTTTCAAGGCTACTTTCCGAAATCATTGCTTGTTGCTTTAAATTGACAGCCAGATAATCGCTGGTGCCTAAACAAGATAATAGATTTGGGTGAAAAGTACAAATTGAAGAGGGATTTTTATGCCAAATTTTGATTGAAATAAAAAGGGTTTTAGCTATTCTTTAAATGACATAGTAAACTTCGTTCCTTCGTTGACTTTACTTTCTACGCTGATCTTACCTGCCAAACTTGTAATGTGGTTGTGCACTAAATATAGACCAATGCCTTTGCTGTCCTTGTGGTTGTGGAACTTTTGATGTAGTCCAAAAATCTTGTCTTTCACTTTTTCCATATCAAAGCCCAGCCCGTTGTCAGCAAAGGTCAACTGATTTCTGCCATTCACTTTTTCTGAATGAATGGATATGACAGGGAAAGTGTCGGGTCTGGCGTATTTAATCGAATTCGTAAGTAGATTTAGGAATACACTGTCCATGTAAGACTTGTTAAATTTAATTTTATCAAGCTTCGAAAAGTCAATGTGAATGGTCGCTTTTGAAGTTTCAATCAGGGAATTAATTGATTTAAGGACATTATTCAGGCTTCTGTTTAGGTCGACTTCTTCAATACTTGCCAGATCCTGGTGCTTTTCACTTAAGGTATCAACATAATTGTCAAGCGTTTCTTTTAAGTACTCTCCCGATAATTTTACAATATGGATCAGTTCATTGGCCTCCTCGTCAGGTATTTTCGAAATATCCAACAGATCGAGCACTGCCAGTAAATTATTTACCGGAGAACGCAAATCATGTGAAGTGGTATATGTCAGCTGTTTCAGATCTTCGTTGGTGTTGGTGAGATTGGTAAGCAATGTGCTTCTGTCAGCCTCCAGCCTTTTGGTGTGTGTAATATCTTTGGCTATGGCAAAAACCAGTTGGTCGCTTTCTACCGGTAACGAAGTCCATGAAAGCCATACAATTTCTCCGTTCTTTTTCACGTACCTGTTTTCAAAATTATAAAGTGGTTTTGATTTGGTCAATTCGATGCGAGCTTGTTGTGTTGACCGTTTGTCGGCACAGTGTACAAAATCATTAATGGGCCTGGCATACAATTCATCCATCGTATAACCCAACAGTTTCGAAACGGCAGCATTTATTTTCTTAAAATAACCATCGTATCCGGCAATGCATAGTAAATCAGGCGATAATTCAAAGAAAAGTTCATATTTGAAGTCGAGGTTGTTCATTGTAAAATGTGTATTAAGTAATACTGCTGAACTTTCAATACTTTATTCAATATTAAACTAATTAACATTTTTAGCTACGAATGGTTGAAGGATTGGAGATGGTTTTGCAAAGATTAACAACAGCAAAATTTATAGTAGAAGAGGCTGCCTTATTAGGACAGCCTCACAAAATGTTGGTTTTTAATTTAGTTATCCAACTAATCTATTTTTTACCCAAAGCATTTTTAATCGCTGCTTCTACGAGGGGTTCCATTATTTTATATCCTGCCAGGTTTGGATGAACTCCATCAGCTGAATATTCCTTTTTTAGTCCTTTGCGTTCATCAACAGTTGATGAAAAATAATCAAGGTAAACGATGTTGTTCTTTTCAGCGTAGTTTTTAATCATTTCGTTGAGCTTGAAGATCTTAGGAGCAGGTTCCAGTCCAGGTTTCCAGGGATAATCGAAAGCAGGCAAAACCGAACTTAATACTACTCCTATTTTGTTGGCTTTTGCTAATTCGGCCATCGAAATCAGGTTGTCCAAGATCATTTCGAGTGTTGAAGGACCGGTATTGCCTGCAATATCGTTGGTTCCTGCCAAAATTACAACCACAGCAGGTTTAAGATTAATCACATCGGGCCGGAACCGAACCAGCATTTGAGGTGTGGTTTGTCCACTAATGCCACGATTGACATATGATTTCCCTGCAAAAAAGTCAGGATCAGTATTAATCCAGCCTTCGGTGATGGAGTTACCCATAAATACAATCCGTTTTTCACCAGATGAAGTTGGTGCCAGTTTCGCGTTTTCATCTTTGAAACGTGACGTGTTGGCCCAGTCCTGGGCAAACGTGAATCCTACGAAAAATAAGGATAGAAAAAGTGTGAAGGGTATTTTCAAATTTCTCATGCCTAAGGTTTAAAAAGTAAATATCTATAAATTGATTTAGGTGGTCTGTCCATTTGATCAGTTTGTTGGCTAATCTTGGCAAGGCAGCAACAAATATATTACATTTTCATGCTTTTTGAAACATATTAATTGAGCTGGCCAAATTCATGAGACACGCTTTAGCAATTGTATAAAACAAAAGAGGCTGCCTTCGTGTTGGCAGCCTCTTGAACTTTGGGTTTTGTATAAAGTAATCAGACAACTTTCGTTTATCCGCATTTAGATGTTCCGCAGTCGGGACAAATCAAACAGCCTTCCTGGTACACCACGTTTTTCGATCCGCATTCGCCGCAAATGGCACCTTCGGCAACAGTTCCGTCCGGAACGTATTTCTTCAGGGCGCGGGCAACTCCGGCTTTCCAGCTGTTGATGGTGTCGTTGTCGAATTGCAGGCTGGTAACCGTGTCAACTACTTTGTGGATAGGCATTCCGTGACGCAAAACTCCGGAAATCAGTTTGGCGTAGTTCCAGAATACCGGGTTGAATTTGTACGAAAGTCCTTCGATGGTAGTACGGTATCCCTGTTTGTTGGTGTATTGGAAATCGTAGCGTTTGGTTCCATCGGCATTCTGATTTTTAATAATTTTTCCACTCTGCACCGAACGTGGCAACAGAATTCCATCTTCATCATCAGAAAGCCCAGTGAAAATCTCGTATGGACGTCCATCAATGGTTCCAATGAAAGCCACCCATTTGTCTTTCGAATTCTGGAAACGAACCACATCGGCTTCCAGTTCAATTGGGCGTTTAGTTGGGAAAACGCTATCTATCTTTTCTTCAACTTCTTCTTCCTTTTTATTCGAAATCAGCACTCCTGAACGTGATCCATCGCGATAAACAGTTACTCCTTTGCAGCCGCTTTTCCAAGCTTCGAAATACAATTTTCCAACCAGTTCTTCATCGGCATCGGCTGGTAAGTTAATGGTTACGCTGATAGAGTGGTCAACCCATTTCTGAATTTTTCCCTGCATGCGAACCTTATTCATCCAATCCACATCGTTCGAAGTGGCTTTGTAATAAGGCGATTTAGCAATCATAGCATCCAAATCGGCTTCAGGATAATTTTTCTTCAGTTCAAATCCGTTGATGGTCATCCAGTCTTTGAATTTGTGGTGGAAAACAACATATTCTTCCCATGAATCGCCAACTTCATCAACAAAATCGACTTTTACATTTTTATCGTTCGGGTTAACTTTCCGGCGACGTTTGTAAACGGGCATAAATACGGGCTCAATTCCTGAAGTGGTTTGTGTCATCAAACTGGTGGTTCCGGTTGGTGCTATGGTCAGCAAGGCGATATTCCGGCGGCCATATTTCACCATGTCCTGATACAATTGCTCGTCGGCGGCACGCAACCGTTTAATCATTGGGTTGTTTTTTTCGCGATCGGCACTGAAAATCTTAAAAGCACCGCGTTCTTTAGCCATGATTACCGATGAACGGTAGGCTTCCAAAGCAACAGTTTTGTGAATTTCTTCGCTGAAATCGGTTGCATCGTCACTTCCGTAACGCAGACCAAGTGCAGCAAGCATGTCACCTTCGGCAGTAATACCAACTCCGGTACGGCGTCCTTCTTTGGCTTTGGTCTGGATTTTCAGCCACATCGACCGTTCAATGTGTTTAATATCTTCGGCTTCAGGATCATCGTCAATTTTGCCAAGAATTCCGTTGATCTTCTCTAATTCAAGATCGATTATGTCGTCCATCATGCGCTGTGCAACCTGAACGTGTTTCTTGAACAAATCGAAATTGAAGCGGGCTTGTGGTGTAAATGGATTTTCAACATATGCATAAAGATTTACGGCAATCAAACGACAGCTGTCGTATGGACAAAGCGGAATTTCGCCACATGGATTGGTCGAAACCGTTTTGTAACCCAAATCGGCATAGCAGTCAGGAACCGACTCTTTGATAATGGTGTCCCAGAAAAGGATTCCCGGTTCGGCAGATTTCCATGCGTTGTGAACAATCTTTTTCCAAAGGCCGTCGGCATCAATTTCTTTGGTGTATTTTGGGTTCTTGGCATCAATCGGGTACTGGGTCATGTATTTTTCACCAGCTTCGACTGACTGCATAAAATCGTCGTGTATTTTAACCGAAACGTTTGCCCCGGTAACTTTACCCTGTTCCAGTTTTGCATCAATAAACGATTCGGCATCCGGATGTTTAATCGACACAGAAAGCATGAGCGCACCACGGCGGCCATCCTGGGCAACTTCGCGGGTTGAGTTTGAATAGCGTTCCATAAAAGGAACAATACCAGTTGAGGTTAATGCCGAGTTTTTAACCGGCGAACCTTTTGGACGGATGTGCGAAAGATCGTGTCCAACACCACCACGACGTTTCATTAGTTGAACTTGCTCCTGGTCAACTTTCATAATGCCACCGTACGAATCGGAATGTCCTTCGTTGCCAATGACGAAACAGTTCGACAGCGAGGCAATCTGAAAGTCGTTTCCAATTCCGGTCATCGGTCCTCCCTGCGGAACGATGTATTTAAAGTCTTTCAGAAGTGCAAAAATCTCGTCTTCAGTCAATGGATTTTCGTAGTTCTTTTCGATTCTTGCAATTTCCGAAGCGAGTCGTCTATGCATATCATCCGGAGTTTGTTCGTACAGATGTCCGAACGAATCCTTCAAGGCATACTTATTTACCCAGACCCTTGCAGCGAGGTCATCTCCCTTGAAATAGATCAGCGAAGCCTGATACGCTTCATCCTGGGAGTACGTTTTTTTTTCTGTTTGGGGCTCGACTGCCACGTTTTTAAATGTCATAATCCAAAAAATTTTGAGCTTTAATAATAGATAATCGGTTGCTAGCGTGAAGATGTAGGCTTACACGTTTTGTTTGTTTTGCTGTATGCAATATAAGACGGAAGTTTAAAAAAAAGAATACGAATTTTGTAAAAAATTACAGAAGTTATCAACTTGATAATGTTAGTATTCAATGAATCAATAGATTAACAATTTTGATGTTGCAAAAAGTTTACAAAAAGATTAATCGAAATTTGAACAAAGAGTTTGTGTTTTTCAGGAAAGGAGCTGAATGCAAGTCGTTTGAGGAGTATTATTGTTCGATTGAAAGTGTCGATTCAGGAAATTTATAACTTGTTGAAAACTTTGCTTAAGATAATTTGCGTAGCACCGAGATTCTGGTTAGTAAAGTGGGTGCATTGGCCGGCAATCGAGTTTCGTTGTTCGTTGTTCGATAGTAACTGGTCGAGTATTGCGTTCAGCGAAGGGGAATCGTTTATAGGAAAGGCTACGCCCAAGTCTACCATTGTTGTTGCTTCTTTAAACTTGAGGTAATTGGGACCAAACACGATCGGCATTCCAAAAATGGCAGCTTCCAGTGTATTATGTATGCCAACCCCGAAACCACCGCCGATATAAGACAAGTCGGCATATTTATAGATAGACGATAAAATCCCGATGGTATCAACAATCAAAATCTGTTTGTTCATAACCGATTCTTCGGTTGCTTCTGTATAACAAATAACCGTTGTTTTCAACAGACTTATTAACCTTTCGATATTTGCCTTCTTCGTTTCGTGCGGAGCAATAATAAATTTGGTTTCCGGATGGCTGTGAATGTACTGAGCCAACAATTCTTCGTCGGGTTTCCAGGTACTTCCGGCAACAACTAACAAACAGTCTCCCTTAAATTTTTCAATCAGTGGAATGTTCTTCCCGTTCCGTGCAATTTCGGCCACGCGATCGAACCGGGTATCTCCGGCCTTGGTCACATTCTTTATTCCAACCTGGTGCAGCAACTTCACCGATTGGTCATCCTGAACAAAGAACTGTTCGAAGCTAAAAAGCATTTTGCGGTACCATTTGCCCCAAGGCGAGTTTTTGAAGAACATCTGGTTTTCGCGGAAAATGGCTGATACCAGGTAAAGTGGAATATTCCTTTTCTTTAATTCAGTAATATAATGGAACCAGAACTCGTATTTGACAAAGAATACTATTTCGGGACGAACCAATTCTATCAGCTTTTCAGCATTCCTTTTGGTATCGGCTGGCAGGTAGCAGATGTAATCGGCCAGATCGTAGGTTTTCCGGATTTCATATCCTGAAGGCGAAAAGAAAGTCAGTAAAATCTGGTATCCGGGATGTTGTTTGCGGATGGCTTCAATAATAGGCCGGCCTTGTTCGAATTCTCCCAGCGAAGCACAATGCACCCACACAATTGGCCGGTCGTGTTTAATTTTAGCCTGAAGTTCGGCAAATGTCTGACTTCGCCCTTTATTGATTTGGCTGGCTTTGATGTTAAAAGGAGCAGTCAGCCTAATCAGGATGGAATAGAAAAATATCGAAAGGTTATAAAGGGCGTTCATTCAGTTTTCTTTTGAATCGGTAAAAATAATGTTTTGCTTCGAAATAACTTGAATTGGATTACAGGCTGGCTAAATACCCAGTGTCTTTCTTTAACCGGGGCATCATCGAAGCTGCGACAGCCAGCTGATCGCAACGTTCATTCTCCGGAATGTTGGCATGTCCCTTCACCCAAACAAATTTCACCTGATGTTTTGGGTAAATTTTCAGGAACCGCATCCAGAGGTCTTGATTCTTTTTGCCTTTGAACTGAATCTTCACCCAGTTCCAGATCCAGCCTTTTTCAACGGCATCAACCACGTATTTTGAATCAGAATAAATTGTTACTGTTGAGTTCTCGATCTTCAGCGCTTCCAAACCAACAATTACAGCCAGCAATTCCATACGATTGTTGGTCGTCAGTTCAAATCCATCCGATAATTCTTTCCGGAATTGACCTGAAAGCAGAACAGTTCCATAACCGCCTGGACCTGGATTTCCGCGCGCTGCACCGTCAGTATAAATGGTAATGTTCATGATTCTATAAAACGAAAGACCCGCAAAAATACGGGTCTTTCAAATATAATAAATAAGATCTTAGTTAACGATTGTCATTTCATCGATTAGGTTTTGCGCACCGCCCATTTTATCGATGGTCCAAAGTACAAAACGGATGTCGACATTGATGCATTTCTGCAATTCGTCTTCGAAGGCAATGTCGCCACTCATGGCTTCCCAGTTACCGTCGAAGGCAACTCCAATTAATTCACCTTTCCCATTGATGACCGGACTTCCCGAGTTTCCGCCGGTGATGTCGTTATTGGTCATAAAGCAAGTCCGGAGATTTCCGTCAGCATCGGCATAGCGACCGTAATCTTTGGCGTAATAAAGTTCTTTCAGTTTGGCTGGTACATCAAATTCATCGTCGCCCGGAATTTCTTTTTCAATATAGCCTTTCAACGTAGTGAAATAGTTATACTTCACGGCATCGCGCGGAATGTAATCACCAACAGTTCCATAGGTCAAACGCATACTTGAGTTGGCATCAGGATAGAAATTTTTACCGGCTTCCATCTCCATTAATCCACCAACAAACAAACGATTTCCTTTTTCAAGATCTTCGGTTGTTTTGCCTGTTTCGTCGCCAATCAGCCCCATCATCCTGAATATTTCGAGAGATGCCTGAAAGAGCGGATCGTTTTCAAGAACTTTGGCTTTTGGCGCTTCGAAGAAACGAACTAATCTTTCCTGACTTCCGAAGATTGATTTGGCATACAATTCTTTGGTGTATTTTTCGAAGTCGTTGCCGTATTTCGATTTTATAGTCTTAAAGAACGGTGGGTGATATTGCGGTGCAACGTTCTGCTCGTAAATTTTGAAAAGCGCTGCCGAAATTTTCTGGTCGGTTTCCGAATCGTAATCTTTAAAAAACTCATCCAGTCCACTTTTTACGCGTTCGCTGGCCAGGCTAACATGTTCCGAATTTTTGTCAGATTTCAGTGCGTCGTACAATGGTCGGGTACGATAGGCAAAGTAGAAAATCTCCGGTCCGCGAACCATCGACTCAACCATGTATTCGAATGCTTTTTCGTCTTCCGTATTTTTGTACGAATTGGCAATCAGGCTGAGCGCTTCGCCATATTTGGCTTTGCGTTGCTCGTCGGCGTTTACCCATTTGGCAAACTGATCTTCGAGTTGTCTTTTCTTTTCCAGAACATTCAGCTTCTGAAGGCCCTGATTTTGACCAATGCTGTATTTATAATAGTTTGCGCTTCGGGCATATTTAGCCGAATACATGATTCTTGCTTTTCTCGAAGTGCTCATAAATTCCTGCATGATGCGTTGTTTCTCTTCACGCACTTTAATGCGGATCGGATTCGTTACATTCATCGTGTATTCAATTCCGTATGAAGTTTTATATCGGTTTGTGCTGCCCGGATAGCCCAATATCATAGCAAAATCGCCCATTTTATACCCTTTCAGCGAAATAGGCAAGTGATGTTTTGGTTTATATGGAACATTGTCTTTTGAGTAGGATGCCGGTTTTCCATCTTTCCCGCAGTAAATACGAAACATACTGAAGTCGGCTGTGTGACGTGGCCACATCCAATTATCGGTGTCTCCTCCGAATTTACCCATCGATTGAGGCGGAGCTCCTACCAGACGAATATCGCGGAAGGTTTCGTAAACAAAAAGATAGTACTTGTTTTCGTTGTATAACGCCTGAACCCGGGCTTCGTAATGGGTATCGCCAGAGGCTTCTTTTTCAATTTCATTCGATATCTCACGAACTTTTTTAGCACGTTCTTCAGTGCTCATCTTCTCGTTAAGTCCAACCAACACTTTTTCTGAAACGTCTTCGAACCGGATCAAAAATGAACCAGTTTTTCCTGCATTGGGCAATTCTTCTTCTTTTGTTTTCGCCCAAAATCCGTTTTGCAGATAATCATGATCAACAGAACTATGTTCCTGAATTTCGTCAAAACCACAGTGGTGGTTAGTCAGCAAAAGACCTTCATCCGAAATCAATTCGGCGGTACACGACCCGTGGTCTAGCGCAACAACCGCATCTTTCAAACTTGAATGGTTAATGCTGTAAATATCTTCAGCATTCAGCGAACACCCTTCCTGCTTCATTTGGTTGATATTCAGCTTTTCAATCAAAGCAGGCAACCACATCCCCTCGTCCGCTTTTACCATTCCAGGCATGATAACCTGAATGAATGCGACAATTGCTAAAAAACGTTTCATTCGATGACTTATAGATAATTAATGAAAAAATGAGAGCGCAAAGATATGGATATATGGTTATCTGCAAATCATTTTTCAGGAAGCTTGTTAAAAATCATGTTAATATCATTTAACGGCCGGTTGGCTGGTCTAATTAATTATGATTTTTTTTTGCTGACTCACTAAAAGCGACTCTCTCCCTTCAGAAATATTATCTTTGTGGCGAAAATTTAATCAGCAGAATCATGGAAAGAAAAGTGAGGGTACGTTTTGCCCCAAGTCCGACGGGCCCGCTACACATGGGCGGAGTGCGGACAGCCTTATTCAATTATTTGTTTGCCAAGAAGCATGGTGGCGATTTCCTGTTGCGTATCGAAGATACCGATCAAAACAGGTACGTTCCCGGAGCCGAAGAATATATCATCGAATCGCTGAAATGGTGCGGTTTGGTACCCGACGAAGGCGTAGGTTTTGGTGGCGATTTAGGTCCATACCGCCAGAGCGAACGTAAACCCATCTATAAGAAATATGCTGATCACCTGATTGAAAATGGGAATGCCTATTATTCGTTTGATACTGCCGAAGAACTGGACGAACTCCGCAAACAGGCCGAAGCCGACAAACAGGTTTTTTCGTACGATTTGCACACCCGCAACGGTTTAAAAAATTCCCTCACGCTTTCTTCGGAAGAAGTTCAGGCAAGATTGAACGGTGGAGAGCACTACGTGATTCGGTTTAAAATGCCTGAAAACCGCGATATTGTTGAAGAAGACCTGATTCGCGGCCGCGTGTCGTTCAATACCAACCAGCTCGACGATAAGGTTTTGTTTAAGTCGGACGGAATGCCAACGTATCATTTGGCCAATGTGGTTGATGATCATTTGATGAATATTACGCATGTCATTCGCGGCGAAGAATGGCTTCCATCCATGCCTTTGCACATCTTATTATACGAATCATTGGGTATTTCCGAAAACCGTCCGCGCTTTTCGCACCTTCCGTTAATCCTGAAACCTGAAGGAAAAGGGAAATTGAGCAAACGCGATGGCGATAAAATGGGATTCCCTGTTTTCCCGCTTCTTTGGAATAATCAGGAAACGGGCGAATCATACCGTGGTTACCGCGAAGATGGTTATTTTCCTGAAGCCTTTGTCAATATGCTGGCCCTTTTGGGTTGGAACTCAGGCACCGAGCAGGAGTTTTTCTCGATGGACGAGCTGATCGAAAGTTTTGACCTGACCCGCGTAGTCAAATCGGGTGCACGTTTCGATCCGGAGAAAGCCAAATGGTTCAACCGTCATTACTTGCAACAGAAATCGGCTGCCGAACTGGCCGCATTGGTTCTACCTGAATTAAAAGAAAAAGGAATTGATCCCGATCTTCAGCAACTCGAACGCATTGTTGGCATGATCAAGGAACGCTGCGAATTTGTGAAAGACATTTGGGCACAGGCACATTTTTTCTTTCTGGCTCCTGAAAGTTACGAAGAAAAGACCGTGAAATCGAAGTGGAAAGCCGACACCAACGAAAAGCTGGAATCCATATCAGCGCTTTTCGAAACCATTACTAACTGGAAAGCGGAAACGATTAAAGAAACTTTCTCCGCATTTATGACTGCCAAAGAATGGGGATTTGGAGCAGTGATGGTTCCTATCCGCCTGGCATTAGTCGGAGGAAGCAGCGGTCCCGATTTGTTTGAAATTTGCGAACTGATTGGGAAAGAGGAAACCATTGGGCGGATCAAAACGGCTTGTGAAAGAATAAAGTTGTAAAATCCGAGCATTAAATACAAAAAATGGTCGCTTGAAATTGTTTCGGGTGACCATTTTTCTTTATGGTAATTGTGGCTTATACCACCTTCAAATCGATACCCATCAGCAACAGGGTAATCAGCACCAGCCCAACCACAATCCGGTACCAGCCGAATACTTTGAATCCATGCTTTTGCAAAAAGGTGATAAAGGTTTTGATGGCGATCATAGCCACGATAAAGGCTACAACATTACCGATTAGTAAAGTTGTTAGATTGTCTTTTAGCATCGAAATTCCATTCGGGTCCAATACGATTTTGAGCAGTTTATATCCTGAGGCAGCCGCCATGGTTGGCACTGCCAGAAAAAATGAAAATTCTGCAGCATTGGTTCGGCTAAGTTTTTGCTGCATCCCGCCAATTATGGTAGCTGCCGAACGCGAAACCCCGGGAATCATGGCGATACACTGCCAAAACCCAATTTTTAAAGCGGTAGGATAAGTAATTTCCTGATTTTCGTTTTCCTTTTTAAACCATTTGTCGACAAACAAGAGTAGTATACCACCAAGCAACATGGTAACAGCCACAACCATTACATTTTCGAGCAAACTGTCGATGAAATCGCCGGCAAAAAAACCAATAACCGCAGCCGGAAGGAACGCCACCAAAAGCTTTTGGTAGAACGTCCAGCTTTGAAGAAATCGTTTCCAGTAAAGCACGACCACCGAAAGAATGGCTCCAAACTGGATATTCACCGTGAACGCTTTGGTAAATTCATCGATGTTCATGCCCAGCAATGCTTCTGTTATAATCATGTGGCCGGTAGATGAAATCGGCAGGAATTCGGTAATCCCTTCCACTACGGCAATAACTACGGCTTCAAAAATTGTCATATTTTATGTTCTAGATTTTCGGCTGTAAAAATAAGTTTTCCCTTCGCTTTTGTTATCGAAATTGAAGATTTCTTTTTCCTTGTGAATCCGGTAAAAGGCAAGCATAGCGATGTCGCCCGCGCAGAATAGCGAATGCAGGCACATCACACTCAGGGAAAAATACATCAGCTGCTGGTTGTAAAATGCAACGAAGCCAGCCAAACAAATGATTTTTACAACGATAAAAGGAGTTAAAGCAACTATATGGAAAGCACGTGGAGCAATCACCTGGCGGTCGGCCAGCGCATAAAATATAAACTTTTTGGGGATAACGCCGAATGAAATTCGTCTGGCTCCGGTAAGCAGGTAGGCCAAAGCATGTAGAAGTTCATGAATGACAATCAATGCGGAAAGCGAAAAAACTATTGAAAGTCCAATTTCAATTAGCATTACAGAATAACCTTTGATTGAAAGAACAATACCTTTGGTTAGCAGAAATGTGAATAACATTACCATGATTACCTGATAGATGGAATAAATCCGGATCACATATTTTTCTTCAGTGATTTGTTCTACCACAAACTCGCGCAGCTTTTGGTGCGAAACTTCGGTCAGCAGTTCGAATTCGTTTTCGTTTTGCAAATCTTCCGGAGTTAACTTTCTGCTCATGCCTGTTGATCGTTTCGGATAATTTGAGTCAAGGCTTTTAGGTTGATCAGGCGGGAAATAAAAGCAAATGCAATACTGGCTCCGATCATAACGGCATATCCCAAATACCATACATTTATCCGACGGCTAAAATACCCTGCCAGAAATACGAAACAAACAAACAAAATCAGTTTGCCAATCAAACGGTAATTGATCGTCAGTTTCAAAATAACAACGGCAAGTACGGTTTGAGCTAATGCGGTGAAAAGTTGTGTTGCCAGGCTGGCCCAGGCCGAACCCAAAGCCTGAATATGTGGAATCAGGATTAAATTCAATCCGATATTCAATGCCATTCCTACAACAGCCATCCAGTTTAACTGTCGGATACTACCATTGGCTGTAAGCAGTGTGCCAAAAATATAAGTGGTGGCAATGCCCAGAAAACTCACCATCAGCAACTGAAAAATGGATGCCGATAGTTCTGTATGGCTGTATTTTAGCAAAAGCATAATTTCCTGATCGTAGAACCCGGAGGAAAGGCTGATGATTATTGCCGGAACGAACAGGAGCAAAAAAGAAAACTGCACCATTGGCCCAATGTCTTCTTTTTGTTTGAGCATCCGGGCAAAAATAGGCAGCAATAACCCAGCGAATAAAACACCAAACATCGAAACAGCATCGAGCAATCGAAACGCATGAGCATAAATTCCGGCTTGTTCTTTTCCGTTGGGCAACATTCGTTCGAGCATTACTGAATCAATGCGGTTGTAAAACGACATCAACAAGATCAGTAGAGCGTAAGGGTAGCTTTTCCGCAGAAAAACAATAAAGAATTTGCGGTCGAAATAGAATTTAAGCTTTCCGGTACGTGCCAAAACCACCCCAAGCGTGATAATACTTGTAATTAAATAGGCGGCAGATTGCGCATACACAAACCATTCTATCCTGAAGGAGTGGTGGGTAATATTGGTAAATAGCAGCACCGAGCAAATAATGATCATCAGCGAGCGGTCGAGTACCGATAGAAAGCTATCGGTTCGAAATAAATGCAATCCGCTTATATTTGAGCGCAGGTACAGCGTGAAAGAGATGAGAAACTGGTTCAAAATCAGGAACGCAAGCAGGTGAAGCTGGATTTGCTTATATCCAATGATCAGAGCTGTAATCATACAAACCACTGCATAAATTCCTGCCAGCAAAAACTTTAACCCGACAATGTTGCTGATGTGTTTTTTCAGCAACTGGCCATGCTGCGCAATGTTTTTGTTGTTGTAACTGGTTATTCCGAAGTCGAGCAGAATATTTAGGATCATCGAAAAATTCAGGAGGGAGAAATACAATCCGTAGCTTTCGTCGCCCACCAGATTTTGTACGGTGAGGTCAATTCCGAATATCCAGAAAGGTTTGATTAAAACATTCAGAAAAAGGAGCAGTAAAAGATTTGTAATAAACTTCCGTTTCAATCGGGTTGCTTTTTCTGGTTTGATTAAAGTGTTTCAAAAGTAACAATTTTTTGTGCAGACTTTGTACATTTGAATAGATTTCGACACGACAACCCAAACTATGATAATTGCCGTAAATACACGTCTGCTGCTACCCGAAAAGCTTGAGGGAATTGGATGGTTTACCCGGGAAACTTTGTCGCGGATAACCAACGATCATCCGGAGCATCAGTTTCTGTTTATATTCGATCGCCCATATGCTGAGGAGTTTATTTTCTCTGGCAATATAACTCCAATCGTTTTGTCGCCCCCGACCAGGCATCCCATTTTGTGGTTCATCTGGTTCGAACTTCAGATCCCAAGGATTTTAAAGAAGTATAAGGCTGATTTGTTTTTCTCGCCTGATGGTTATTTGTCGTTGAATACACGGGTTTGTCAACTGGCGGCCATTCATGATATTAATTTTGCACATCGACCCAAAGATTTGCCTTGGCTGAAAGCAAAATATTACAATTACTTTTTTCCGAAGTTTGCCCGAAAAGCCAAACGGATTGTAACCGTATCGTATTTCTCGAAAGAAGATATTAACCGTACTTATAAAATAGACGCTGATAAGGTTGATGTGGTTTATAATGGCGTAAATACAACTTATACGCCCACTTCTGAAGTTGAAAACGTAGACGCAAAAGCAATTTATTCGAAGGGGAAAGATTACTTTTTGTTTATCGGATCGCTTCACCCGCGCAAAAATATATGCGGATTGTTGCGTGCTTACGATGCTTTCCGCACGTCGGTTGACTCGGACATTAAATTGCTGATTGTTGGGGAGAGCATGTTTAAAACCAACGATATTGAATTGACTTACGAAGGAATGCGCTATAAAGATGATGTTGTTTTTACCGGAAGGCTTAATAATGATGAACTACATCACGTATTGGGCGCTTCGCTGGCACTGACTTTTGTTCCTTATTTCGAAGGTTTTGGCATTCCGGTTATTGAGGCAATGAATGCAGGCGTTCCCGTAATTTGCTCAAATACCACTTCTTTGCCTGAAGTTGGCGGCAATGCAGTTCTTTACGTTGATCCATTTTCGTTAAGCCAGATCAAAGATGCCATGATCCGGATTTATCAGGAGAAAGAACTTCGTGATTCGCTCATTGAAAAGGGATTTGTGCAGAAAGAAAAATTTAGCTGGGACAAAACGGCGGAATTACTTTGGGGAAGCATCCAGATTTGTGCAAATACCTGATTTTATATGAAACAGTCATCAGTCATTTGGAAAGGCTCTTTTTAGATTTGCCAATGACTATTAACTTATTTCCAGTTATTTAAGTGGAATTAAAAATGACAAAAGAAAAACTACAACTATATTTAAAGCAAGGACGAATAGAAGCTGGTTGCGATGAGGCGGGGCGTGGGTGTTTGGCTGGTCCGGTGTTTGCAGCGGCGGTAATACTTCCTGAAGATTTTGAGAATGAATTGCTAAACGATTCTAAAAAACTGACAGAGAAACAGCGATACGCACTTCGCCCGATCATTGAAGAACAGGCTCTGGCTTTTGCTGTTGGTATTGTCGATAATCACGAAATTGACCGGATCAACATTTTAAATGCTTCGTTTTTAGCCATGCATCGCGCTGTTGCCCAACTCAATATCGTACCACAGCATTTGCTTATCGATGGAAACCGGTTTAAAGCTTACCCCGAAATCGCACACACCTGTATAATCAAGGGCGATGGCAAGTTTTTGTCTATTGCTGCGGCTTCCATACTTGCAAAAACCTACCGCGACGATTACATGGATGCTATCCATCAGGAATTTCCGCAATACAATTGGTCGAAAAATAAAGGTTATCCAACCTTACATCACCGAAAGTTAGTCAGGGAAATCGGGATTACACATTATCACCGAATAACCTTTGCCAATCTGGCCGATCAGCTCAGGCTCGATTTCTGAAAATAAAAAATCAGGATATTTGATTTAGAGAAGGTTTCTCTTGAATAGTACTTAATTGGCTAAGTGTATTCAGGAGTGAAAAGCTGATTGCTTTTTACACATCCTGAGATACAATATTTTTAAGCCAATTCTGTGTCGGAAAGGAAATATCCAACAAAGGAAAGTTTTGAAGATTTGTTGTTACAACGAGTTTTAATCCTCGTCATCATCGCCGCCGTCATCATCGTCATCGTCATCGTCGAAATCATCATCATCGGCAACATCGTCAATTTCGTCAACATCTTCACTTCCGGCAAGGATATCATCGTCACCATATTTGGTTTCATATTCTTCCTTCGCACTATCCTTAAGCGAACCGGTGCTGTCGTAATCATCATCTTCTTCGATGATTTTCTCTGCTTCATAAACAGTCATTCGAACCAGATAGTATTTGTCATCTGTTTCGAAGGGCAATGCACTTACCCGCTTGCCTTCTTTGTTGGTAAAATAGATTAGGTTTTCACTGTATCCGCTTGGATATTCAAGTTTGATCTTTTCCTGAATTTCCGGATCGAGTTTGTCGTAATCCTTAATTACTCTGGGTTTACTTGGATTCATTGATTAATATTTTAGTGCAATTATATGAAAAAATTTAATAAATCTTCAGGGGCGAATATAAATGAAAATCTATCTTCAGTGCAATACTTTTGGTTTTTATTCTGAATTTTTATCGAAAGAATTACATCAGAAAAAATCGATCATTGCTTTAACCACTCCATCCTGATAGTTTGTGACCATCTCAAATGCCTTTTGAGTCGCCTCAGGCTTAAAGTGATGGGTCACCATTTGTTCCACTGGCAATCCGTTCTTAATCAAGTCGATTGATTTCTCGACGCAATGGTTTTGACGACGAACATTTACAATGGTTATCTCTTTTCGGCGCATCATGTCCATATCGAAAGTATATCTTCCTTCAGGTGGAATGCCGGTACAAATAAGTTTTCCTCCCGGTTTCAGAATCCTGGTTGCATCGTCAATGGCTTTCTGTTCTCCGCTGCAATCAAATACCAGATCAAGTAAAAGCGGTTCAATTTCACTGGTCATCTCAAATGCATCCGATTCAAGCGGATTAAATGTATAGTTTGCTCCTAATTCGACTGCTTTTTTGCGTCGGTATTCCAACGGTTCAAAACAGAAAATAGTACAATCGGCCATCGATTTCAATACCATCAATACGCTTAATCCGATGGGGCCGGCACCGAAAATACCAATAGTTTTATTCTGAAAATTGGTATTTGCCAGTTCAACGCTGTATGTTCCAATGGTCAACGGTTCAACGAGAGCAGCTTCTGTTGGGTTAAAGGATTCGTTTAATCCGAAGCAGCAAAATTCAGGCATTACTATATATTCACATAAACACCCATCCAATTGTCCGGGACAGCCCAAAAACATGTTTTTGCGACAAGTGTGAGGTCGTCCGGCCAGACATTGATCGCATACACCACAATGCACGCTTGGATCGATGGCGACCAAATCTCCGGTTTTCAAACGTGTAACTGCACTGCCTGTTTCTACAACTACACCCGAACATTCATGTCCGACTGCGAAAGGAAATTCAACTACCTGAGTTCCTATTTTTCCTGCTGCGAAATAGTGAATGTCTGATCCGCAAACTCCCACTGTTTTAATTCTGATCAAAACATCGGTTGCATTTTTCAGTTCAGGTACGGGTTTGTCAATCATTTCAATTTTCCGGATTCCGGTCAAAACCAGTGTTTTCATTTGATAGTTCTTTAAAATTCAGGAAAACAGCAGCCAAATAATGAAAAAAAAAGCTGATACGTGCAGAAATGCGGTATTATTTTTTGATTTCCTGAAAATGGATGAAAATTTATTTTTTAATGTGATATTTGGTTAAACTACTAAATGGAAAACTTCAGGTTTAAAAATCGGGACTGCGTTTTATCACTTTTTTTAAGTTGCTGAATCCATTACTTTGTTTGATATTTAAAAATAGGATTATGTACGGGAAAATTCAAGAAGACTTAGCACATACGCTACGTGAACTGAAAGAACAAGGTTTGTATAAAACCGAAAGAATAATCACTTCTTCTCAAAGCTCTGAGATTTCGGTTGGGGGTGACAAATTAGTGTTGAATTTTTGTGCCAATAACTATCTTGGTTTAGCCAACCATCCTGAAGTAGTTAAGGCTGCTCAGCAAACCATGGATAATTGGGGCTTTGGTCTTTCGTCGGTTCGCTTTATTTGCGGAACTCAGCAAATACACAAGGAACTGGAGCAAAAAGTATCTGATTTTCTGGGCACTGAAGATACCATTTTGTATTGTGCCGCTTTTGATGCCAACGGAGGCGTTTTTGAACCGTTGCTGGGTGAAGACAGCATCATCATCTCCGATGAACTGAACCACGCTTCAATCATCGATGGCGTAAGGCTTTGCAAAGCACAGCGCGCCCGTTATAAACATGCAGATATGGCTGAACTGGAGAATTGCCTGAAAGAATCGCAATCGCTCAAATATCGTTTGGTGGTAACCGATGGCGTATTTTCGATGGATGGTGATTTGGCCAAACTTCCGGAGATTGTTGCCTTGTGCGAAAAATACGACGCATTGATTATGGTCGATGATTCGCATGCTTCGGGTTACATTGGCAAAACCGGACGGGGAACTGCCGAACATTTCGGTTTGCTCGGAAAGATTGATATCATTACGACTACTTTTGGCAAAGCGTTGGGTGGGGGAAACGGCGGGTGTACTTCAGGCCGAAAAGAAATCATTGAAATGCTTCGTCAGCGGTCGCGTCCGTATTTATTCTCCAATACTTTAGCCCCGGCTACAGTTGGCGCTACTTCAAAAGTACTCGATCTGTTAACCGAATCGGCTGAACTTCCGGCACGAACAATGGCAAATGCCACTTATTTCCGTGGCAAGATGGAAGCTGCCGGATTTGATTTGGTAAAAGGTACAACAGCCATAGTTCCGGTTATGATTTACGATGCTCCGTTGGCTGTGAAATTTGCTGATGAATTGCTGAAAGAAGGCATTTATGTCATCGGGTTTGTATTTCCAGTGGTTCCCAAAGGTCGTGCCCGCATCAGGGTTCAATTATCGGCTGCGCACACTCAAACGCAAATCGATCAGGCGGTTGAGGCATTTATTAAAGTTGGGAAATCATTGGGTATTATCTGATCTGAACGATTCTTTAAAAAGTGAAAGGCTGCCAGGTATTTACCCTGACAGCCTTTTATATATAGTACAATCTTCTCGGGCTTAACCGAAGCCCTACCAAATTGTCCAGCGTTCATGCATCCCTTTTTAAACTATATTGAATTTTCATGGCTTTAGTAATTCTGTTTGTTTGAGAATGCATGTTGTGTTCAAACTATTTTACCTGAATAACGGCATATTTCGAGATTCTCCAGAATTCAGCAGGATTTTCAATTTGCAGATAAGCGATTTGTCCGTTTTCTTCAACCAATTTGTATGAGCTGCTTGGATGTTCCGAAATCACAACTGCTTTTTTTGCATTTAAAGCGATTGTTTTTGTTGTGCGAATGTCGAGTTCAGTAAAATACTTTGAATCAAAATTTTCCTGAATTGCTTTACTTCCGCCAACTCCAAGCAATGCGCCTTCACGACTTACAATACCTTCTTCTTTCAATTGCTTGAAGGTACCAAGCGCAACATGGGCAGTGTTTAATTTATTCGTTTTGTCTACAATTACTTGCTGTTTGTAGTTGATTGTATCAACTTTATTTTTCAAATCCTGATCCATGCTCTTAACCCTGGTGTCGTATTCAGCCAGGCTTGAATTTTTACCTTCAATCTCTTTTTTCAACTCAGCAATCTCAGTATTCTGTGCTTCGATGGTTTCAGTTAAAGCCTGAAGTCTTTTTTCATAAGATTTCATGCTCAATCCCGATTTTTTTAGTTTCTGTTCCAGATCGGCAATTTTCTTATTATTTTCATCTACCAAATTGTCTAACAATTTGATGTCTTCAAGAATTGCCTGTTTTCTGTTTTTCTTGCCACCTTCGGTTGATTGAACCATAGAGATTTGATTCCTTTTTTCTTTGATGACTTTCAGATTGTTTTCGATTTCATAAAAGGAGTTGTCCATGTCAAACATGATCGAATCTTTCTGTTGCATCAACTGATTGGTGTTGGCCTTTTCAACCAGCAATGATTTGATTTCAGCTTCTTTTTGGTTGTAAACATACACTCCACCAACGATTCCGACAATTAGAATAAATCCTGCAATAATAATTGTCGTTAACTGTGTTTTTTTTGTCATTTCCGTAACTATTTGTTTTTAAGTAAATAAATTTTGTTTCAAAAATCAGACAGGTACTAAACTTCTTCCTCTTCCACATCCTGTTTCACACTTCAGTCCTGTCTGATTTCTGCATAAGACATGGCAATGCCTGTGCCAATGACTTATTTATTTGCTAAATGTTTGATTATTATTGATTTGACTGAATTGTTGCCAAGTTTTATTTTCTCAAATTGATCAAATTGAATCCTGAAATGATAAGATTGAGAAATGGAGATTGTACTATTCTTTGTTGTCTTCTTTCAACATCCGGTAGATGGTTGCCACACCAAGGTCTAGTTTTTCGGCCACCAGTTTGATGTTGTTATCGTATTTGTCCAGAAATTTTCTGACAATCCGGATGTCGTATTCACGAAGACTGAGTTCTTTGGTGAACAAGTCATCGAGCAAATCCTGACCTCTGCCTAAAACAATGTGATCGGCTAAAATTTCATTCTGGTCGGCCAGTGTAACTGCCAGTTCAATTACCGATTTTAATTCACGAATATTGCCTGGAAATGAATATGATAGTAGTCTGGCTGATGCTTCGGGTGTTAAAGTTTTAGCGGCCATTTTATTCTCTTTACAGAATACCTGTATAAAATGTTTGGCCAAAATAATTACATCGTTTTCCCTTTCGCGCAAAGGCGGTAATGCGATGGGAAGTCCGTAAAGTCGATAATACAAGTCTTGCCTGAAATTCCCTTTTTTAATTTCTTCCTGAAGGTCTTTATTGGTTGCAATAATAATTCGGCAATCAAATTTTACCGGAGTGTTGCTACCAATGCGTATGATTTCTTTTTCCTGAAGCGCGCGCAATAATTTGGCCTGTAACGAAATGTCCATTTCAGCCATTTCGTCAAGAAAAAGTGTACCACCGTTGGCTTCCTCGAACTTTCCAATCCGACGGAAAGCAGCCCCGGTGAAAGCCCCTTTTTCGTGCCCAAAAAGTTCACTTTCGATCAGTTCTTTCGGGATAGCGGCCACATTAACGGCAACAAACGGTTGCTTTGACCGGTTCGAACTGTAGTGAATTGCTTTGGCAACCAATTCTTTGCCTGTTCCGGTTTCGCCGGTTATGGTTACCGTGATATTTGTGCGGATCGCTTTTTCAATCAGTTCATATACTTTTCGGGTTGCAGCACTGTTACCAATTATGGTATTTTGGTCGGTATATTTCTGTTTGACCTCCTGCCGCAAATTCACAATTTCCTTTTTCAGATTGCTGCCCTGCCTGATGTTATTAACGGTATTCAGCAAGCGTTCCCTGATATCTTTCGACTTGACAATGTAATCGTAGGCACCGTGTTGCAATAAAGTTACCACCACTTCAATGTCGATTTGTTCCGAAATCAGGATGATCTGTATATCTTCATTTATTTCCTTGATTTGTTTCAGGACTTCCAATCCTTTCATATCGGGAAGCCGGTAATCTAAAGTGATAATATCCGGTTCCTGGTGTAAATTTGCCAGGCAGTCTTTTCCTGTACCGAAGGATTGTATTTCGTAGTCGGGATTAAGTGAAAGGGTATGAACCAGCAACCGGCTGTACCATTCATCATCCTCAACTACAAATATTTTGAAGGCTTTTTCTGACATTTTTCTGCAATTGGTTACTTTAAATTTTCAATCAGGCTCTGCAAGTTAGCAAGTTTTTGGCTGTATCAGGTTCTCAGATTCTCATTTTGAGAAAATATTTAACTTGAGAAAAATTCGAAGCTGAATTTCAACTAACTGTTCCCAAGTTTTTGTTTCAGGATCGAATTGATGCGTTTGATTTCCTCGTCAATTAATCCAATCAATTTCTTTATTTCGTCCGGATGAGCATTTTCATCTCTATTTTCAAGTTGTTTTAAGTAATCGTAAAGTGCTTTGGCTTGCAAATGTTTGGCTGGAGCTGCAAGTTTATGAGCCGATTCGGTAATTGCAACCCAGTCGGAGTTTTGAAAATTCAGTTGAATTTTCGCAATAGATTCTTCACTCGAACGAATAAAAATTCTCAGCATTTCATCGAAAAAAGCAGCGTCACCATCAGCCATGCGTTCCAGCTCATCCAGATCAAGGATTGTATTTTCAGTGCGCGATTCCTGAAAGGTGACCTCTGGTTTTTCCGGAAGTAATTTCAGAATGGTGTTGAGCAAGTCTTGTTCAGCAAATGGTTTTTGCAAAAAAGAGTGCATTCCAGCCAATTCTATCTTTTGAACATCGATGGATTTGGTTGTTGCAGTGAGTGCAATGATTTTTGAAGATGGGCGATGCTGTAAAATCTGTCTTGCTGCCTCGTATCCATCCAATACAGGCATTCTGATATCCATAAGGATTAGATCGTACGAATTTTCCCTGACGAGTTCAACAGCTTCCTTCCCGTTAAATGCCTCGGTAAATGACACTCTCCATGTATTCAGTATATTTTTGATCAGGTAAAGGTTGAATTCTTCATCGTCAACAATCAGGAAATGAAGCTTTCGGAACCAGGATGGGATTGCCAATTGCTTTGTGATTAATTTCCGGACATTATCTGGATTCCCTTTTTGATATGGTATTTGTATTGTAAAACAAGTTCCTTTTCCTGGTGTGCTATCTACTTTTATTTTTCCATTCTGAAGAAGTACCAGTTTTTTTACGATGGACAGCCCCAGCCCGGCACCACGCTGTTTTTGGGTGAGATCGGTATTTAATTGTACAAATTCATCAAAAATCAGGTGCAGGTCTTCTTCAGAAATGCCAATGCCAGTGTCTGAAACCACAATGTGTAACAGGTAATTTTGCCTCGAAGTTTCTTCACTGGAAACAGTCAAAGAGATGTGTCCCTGATTTGTGAATTTAATGGCGTTGGTAATCAGGTTGATCAAGATTTGTTTCAGCCGGATCGGGTCTCCCTGAAGTACCAGGTTTTTATCAGTATTATTACTGAAGATCAAGTCAATGCCTTTTTTGTGTGCTGAATCCGTATGAAGGGTATAAACTTCTGTTATAATTTCATCAGGTAAAAAATCGATTTGCTCAATTTTTAGTTTCTGAGATTCAATTTTCGAGAAATCAAGTGTATCGTTTACCAAGGCGATCAGGTGTTCCGCCGATTTGTACACCACATTCAAATCGGCTGTCATTTCTTTCGAGTCAGTTTTTCGAAGCATTTGCTCGGTTAACCCGTAAATGGCGTTTACCGGAGTCCGCATTTCGTGACTAACCGTGGCCACAAACATTTCTTTGGCTTTAGCCAAACTTTCGGCTTCAGCTTTCGCTTTTTTCAGAACTTGCTGGTAAATTCGGTTTTTCTGAAGGTTCCGAAAAAACAGGATCAGGATAATGATCAGGAGAACTACAGCCGCAATGGTGAAAATTATCATTCGCCCGTAAGTTTGAGCTGCCATCGAATCAGCTTCCTGAGTTTTGGTTTCCAACCGTTTTTGTTCGCTGTTTTCGAGGCTTACTATGTGCCGGTTTAACTCCTGAGTTAATTTGATATTTTGTTCGAATAATGCAGTTTCACTGCTTTGCAATCGTTTCGTCTGGTTGGTAATTTGTTCTTCGATACCAGCAATTTCCTTTTTGATAATTTCCTTCTCTTTGGACTTGTCGATAATTACAGGCCGTTTAGTCGTTGTATCTCTTTTGCCAAATACCCTTTTGAAGAATCCCTTTTTTTCTTCAGGTTTAAACCGAATGGTATCAGGTTGAATAATTACAGTGTCGATTTTTGAATAAAGGTTTGTGAAGGAGTTGTGCGAATCTGTTTTTGTGCGGTGAAGTGCCCTTATTTTATCCCAGATTAGTAGTTTACGGTTGGCAAGTAGCGAAATGGAATCGATGTGCGAAATTTCTTCGGAACCCGGATCTGAATATGCGGAAAGCATCTCTAGTTTTTTCTGGATTGAATCGCCTAACTGCCTGTAAGAGCGTGCAAACGATGCATTGCCGGTCAGACTGTAAAGCCGGATCGTATTTTCAACTTCGCTCAAATCGGAAGCAATATCTTTAATCAGGAGTAATTTGAGGTCGGGACGCGCTTCTTTGTGAATGGTATCAACAATTTTGGAAAGACTCTGATAAGCCAGGTACCCCGAAATACTTACTGCAATGGCAATGCAGATGGTTAAAATAGTGACTTGTATTTCAATCTTTAATTTCTTCATCAGATATCGTTAATTTGACCATTTTATTTGCCGTACTCATATAGTGATTTTAAATCACCCCGTGAGTAGTTTTTAGTAGTATTTGTTTGACTTCAGCGTTTCATAAAGGGTAATCACCATCAGCAGCATCAAAAATAAATACGAAAAATCTTCAATTGGGATATTCTGTATCCGGATATTCATAATATGTGCCGGATTATATTTCACCACAGGCAACGAAGTAAGGACTCCGTTGACAATCATAAACGGAATAAGGGAAACGAAATAAGCAAAATAAAATTTGGTAATGTATGGTTCAAACTTGTTCCGGAATAAAGTAAAGCTCAGATAAAAAGCAGAAAAAAGAAACGTCAGAAAGGTGTAGTCCTGATGCCTGAAAAAATAGCTGATCAATGCAAAACCGACAATCAGGAACAGACTGAATGACCAGAAAATATTGACATACTCGTATTTTTCAAGATAAAATTTCAGAACTTCATAAATAAATACACAGCAGTAGGGAACGATGATAAAGAAAAGCCACTCTTCAATTGGCATTCCCCAAAACGTCAAACCGATTGTATATTCCGTATTAAAGCTCCAGACTTGAGTCTCTGTAAATCGTATATCCCACACCCAAAAGATAAGAGCAGTGACGAAAATTGCTGGGAATATGTATTTCAGGTTTTTATAGTATTGTACTTTTTTATCGAAGCTAAGTATAAGGGGGACCGAGATTGAACCCACTAGTAAAATCAGGTAAGTGAAATTTTTAAATTCCATTATTGTGTTTTTTATTTTGCGGCATTGAATTTTACAAAGCTAAGCCAATACCGGTGACGTTTTAACATCAAACAGAAGAATTTGTTGCAAAGCAATATTCCGGAAAACAAAAAGGGTGCTTATCCCTCCGATAAAGCACCCTTCGATTAAGAAAATTATGTATTAAAATATTTTATAGCCAATCCCAAATGCAAGGGTAAATGTGTCTTTCCCGTAAGTTTCTTTATACGTTCCAAAGGGAGCAGCTTCAGTAAACGACTTCGTATCATCTTTATAAGTTGTCAACATCATTCCTGCGTCGAGCACAAGTCTTGAATTCATATTCCACTGGAAACCCAACCCAGTTGTATATGAGTCGTTACTGTAGCTAAAATCACTCTGGTATTGTTCGCTAACACCGGTATTTGAGTTTAAGTAACCTGCACTAACGGCAAATTTGTCAGTTAGTTTGTATTCCAATCCAAGAGCAAGTTCCACAAAGTTCTTATCGATGGTGCGATCTTGTAAATAAACGTTTTTGCCCCAGGTTACATTTTTATCCAGAAAAAGGCTGAATGAACCGGAAACTTTTAACTTGTCGGAGACTTGATAATCAGCTCCACCTGCAATAATTGCTGGGATATCACTGTTCGACTGACCGCCATCAGGAAATAATCCGGTACCATCAACTTTTGTAGTATTCGTTAAAACAAGTGTAGTTTGGTGTTCGTACTTCAGTCCAACATTTAGTTTGTCGAGATGAATATCAAAACCAATAATTGGGGTAATACCAGCTCCTGTTTGTTTGGTGTCGAGGCTTTTGTCGGCCAGTCCCGGGATTTTAGCAGTAAGTGCACCTGCCGTTGCAGCCAAAGTTGCTGAAGCTGTTGAGTAGGTAGATTGAGCAGCTGCTATAGAAATTCCACCAATTTGAGCGGCTGACAGGCCAAGTTGTTGTAATCCTCCTTCAATTTGAGCCCTTTGCGCAGCAGAAATTAATCCGGCTCCCTGAACCTGAGCAATTGTCATCGCTCCTGCTCCACCTGCAACCAACGGTTGCAAACTTGCGGCACCAGCTGCGGTTGCCTGAGATTTTACAGTAGCAGTTGTAGCAGCACCAGTCATATAAGTTTGTGCATTTTGTAGTGCTCCAACAGGTCCGATCTTAATGTTTGCAATGCTTCCATTGTAAGTATTTACCGAAGGCAAATAGCGGGCACCGCCATAAACCGATAGAACATCATTGATTTTATAAGTTGCACCAAGTTGAATTCCCCAAAAAACGGAAGTCCCTTCGAACGAAATGTCTACTGCGTAATCGGCAACTGGGTAACCTAGAGCGCTTAATCCGGATAATGCCGGAACTATACGTGCAATTTGTCTTTCGAATGAAGGTAATCCTTTGTCGTACTTAGCGCTTCCACCACCTCCATTTGGCCCGAACCCGGCAGAAAATGCCCACTTGTCAAGTTTGTAAACAGCAAACGCTGTTGGAAATACTGGTGCTTTTACATCACCAACGTATTTATCGTACATAAGAGGAAATTCGCTTGTTATTGTTTTTGTTTGCGTGATTGATTGATTCTGAAGTCCAAAATAAAACCCATTTTCTAGCTGAGTCAATCCGGCCGGGTTGAAATATACAGCATCCAAATCTATGGAGGCATTTCTGGACAGCATTCGCGCAAATTGCGCACTTTGATTGGTATTGGTTAAAATTCCACCGGCAAAGGCATTACTCATTAATAAAATCATCCCACATAACAGAACCGCTGTTTTCTTCATGTTTTGGTTTTTTTAAGATTAGATGGAAGCAAAAATATAAATATTTATGATCCTAAGAAATAAAACGATTGAAAATCAATTGATTAAAAACATTCAACCGGAGAACTTTAATGTTCGAATAAAACAAACCCCTACTTTGTACAAGTAGGGGTTTGCATGAGCATCCAAATTAATACTCAAATCTTGATGTAAAGTGAAATAACTAGAGATGGATTACTTCATCGTAAGCAGCTGCAGCCGCTTCCATAATGGCTTCGGACATTGTAGGGTGGGGGTGAATCGACTTGATCAGCTCGTGCCCGGTTATTTCAAGTTTTTTAGCCACGACCAATTCAGCAATCATTTCGGTTACATTTCCGCCAATCATGTGTGCACCTAGCAATTCACCGTATTTTGCATCAAAAATTAATTTTACAAAACCTTCTTTTTGTCCTGATGCACTTGCTTTTCCGCTGGCCGAGAACGGGAATTTACCTACTTTAATTTCATGACCGGCTTCCCGTGCTTTCTGTTCTGTCATTCCAACTGAAGAAACTTCAGGATTGGTATATGTACAACCCGGAATATTTGAATAATCAATCGGATGTGGATTTAGACCAGCAATCTTTTCAACACAAAGGATGCCTTCGGCTGAGGCAACATGGGCTAGTGCAGGTCCGGCAATAATATCGCCAATGGCAAAAACGGTATCCACGTTGGTTTGGCAGAATTCGTTTACTTTAATTTTCCCCTTTTCAAGCACAATTCCCAGATCTTCCAATCCAATATTTTCAATGTTCGGAGCAATTCCTACAGCTGATAAAACAATTTCAGCCTCGACAATTTCTTGGCCTTTTTTAGTCTTGATTGTTATCTTGCATAATTCGCCTGAAGTATCAACCGACTCAACCGAAGCATTGGTTAAAACCTTCATTTTCATTTTTTTGAATGAACGTTCAAGCGTTTTTGAAACTTCTTCATCCTCGTTAGGGACGACATTAGGCAAAAATTCAACTAAGGTTACATCGGTTCCAATACTTTGATAGAAATAGGCAAACTCACTTCCGATTGCTCCCGAACCAACTACAACCATCGATTTTGGCTGTTTAGGCAAAGTCATTGCTTCGCGATATCCAATAATTTTTTCGCCATCCTGTTCAAGGTTTGGTAATTCGCGCGAGCGGGCACCAGTTGCCAGAATAATATTTTTGGCTGGGTGTAACGACCGCTTGCCTGTTTCATCGGTCACTTCAACTGTATTTTTATCTATTAGACGGCCATAGCCGTTTATCACTTCAATTTTATTTTTAGTAAACAAAAATTGAATCCCTTTACTCATTCCTTCGGCAACTCCTCTGCTACGTTTTACCATAGCAGTAAAATCGGGTTTTATTTCTCCCGAAATAGATACACCATAATCGGCGGCATGTTTGGCATATTCCAGAGCCTGAGCACTTTTTAGCAAGGATTTCGTTGGAATACAACCCCAGTTCAGGCATATTCCGCCTAAATTTTCTTTTTCAACAACACCTACGTTTAAGCCTAACTGAGCAGCTCTGATGGCAGCTACATATCCGCCCGGACCGCTACCTACTATTATTAAATCGTAACTCATAAATGATGGATTCTTTAAATTAAAATCAAACAGCATAATAACACTCTCGAACGATGAAAAGTTTTTTAAAGAAAGAATTACTCCAGAAGTTTTACCATGTTTCAGAAACATGAAAAGCCGCTTTAGACGGCTCCTCATGTATTATTTATCTATTTGGAAAGATATTAATTCGGGAATAATTCCGCCATTTTTTGTGCTAATTGTTCGCCCCTTAATCCTTTGCCAATAATTTTTCCGTCTTTATCGAGCAGAAATGACTGTGGAATAGCATTTACACCGTACAAGCGGGCTGCGGCATTTTGCCAGTATTGAAGGTCAGAAACATGAATCCAGGTCAAGTTATCATCTTTAATTCCTTTTAACCAGTCTTCTTTGGTACGGTCGAGCGAAACACCAAGTATTTCGAAGCCTTTATCGTGATATTGTTGGTATAATTTTACAACGTTTGGATTTTCCTGACGGCATGGTCCACACCACGAAGCCCAAAAATCGACTAATACAATTTTCCCTTTTAGTGATGATAATTGAACTGGTTTTCCTTCAGTATCATTCATCGTAAAATCGGGAGCCTGAGCGCCAATTGCAGTCTTTTTTTGTTCCTGAACAAGTTCTTTTAATTTAACTACATATTCAGAGCCGCTGATTTCAGGCGCAAATTTACTGGTTATTGAATCCAACTCAGCGCCATCAATCTGACTGGAAAGTTGATAAAGAGTAATATAAGCCGAGACCACCGAGTTCGAATGTTCTTTCACAAAGTTTTTGGTATAAACCTTATTGTTTTCGATCATGGCCTTAAGGTCAATTTCAGCTTTTTGGGCGACATCAGTGTTGTTCATCGACATGGCATTCTGATATTTTTCCTGAAGAGCCATTCCATCTTTATTCAACTTTTCCATCTCGCTGATAAAAATCTTGAAAATATCGTGAGTTGGAGAACCGATAATTTTAGTTGTGCGCAGACTATCTTTATTTGCAGTTACAGTAATGTTGGCATTATCGAGAAAGAATGTGGCAAAATAGTTCTGGTCATCCAGTCTAAGAATACGGATATCAGGCATTTCCATCTTACCTTTAAAAGTAAATTTTCCGTCAACAATGTCGGCGGTGTCAATACTCTGAGGTTGCTCACCAACAAGCTTCAGCAGGTAAACTTTGCCTGTCTCAACGCCTGCGATTGATCCTTTAATCGAAAACTGATCTTTTGCCGACTGACACGAAAAAGCGGCCAGGGCAAATACTAAAATTGCTAATACATTTCTCATTGATTTGATTATTATTGGTTTTTAATTATTCTTCCTGATTTGATCGTATAAATCGAGTAAATTTTTGGCCGCAACAAATGATGAGATTTCTTCTTTCAAAACTTTGTTCTCAGATTCAGCCATTAACGTTTTAATTTCTTCGTTCTGGTAAAAATTATTTCGAAGCTGTTCATTGATGGTTTCATACATCCAGAATTTCGACTGCTCGTTTCTTCGATGTTGAAAATAATTATTGCTTTTGACGTGCGTCAGGTACTCATCAATGGTTTCCCATATCTCGGTAATCCCGGTTTTCATGTATGCCGAACAGGTAAGGACTTTTGGAGTCCAGCCAGATTCTGCAGCCGGAAACAAATGTAAGGCGTTTTGGTATTGAATTCGGGCTAAGCCTGCTTTTTCTATATTGTTTCCATCGGCTTTGTTAATGGTTATGGCATCTGCCATTTCCATTATTCCCCGTTTGATTCCCTGAAGTTCGTCGCCAGCACCGGCCAACATCAATAAAAGAAAAAAATCGACCATTGAATGTACTGCAGTTTCACTTTGCCCCACACCAACAGTTTCAATGAAAATATGATTGAAGCCTGCAGCTTCGCACAAAATAATAGTTTCGCGGGTCTTTCGGGCAACTCCGCCAAGCGATCCGGCCGATGGGGAAGGGCGGATATAGGCATTCGGATCAATCGAAAGGTCTTCCATGCGCGTTTTGTCGCCCAGAATGCTTCCTTTGGTTCGCTCACTGCTTGGATCAATGGCCAGTACTGCCAGCTTTTTACCTTGTGAGGTAATGTGTTTGCCCATGGCCTCAATAAAAGTGCTTTTGCCAACTCCAGGAACTCCTGTAATGCCAATCCGGACTGAATTTCCGGAGAAAGGTAAACATTTGACGATGATTTCCTGGGCAATTTCCTGATGTTCTGGCTTCGAACTTTCAACCAATGTAACAGCCTGACTCAACATGGTAATTCCACCGCCCAGGATACCGTCAACATATTGATTTATTGACAATGAACGCTTCTTTTTAGTTTTCAGAAATCGTTTGACCGAATC
Source organism: Bacteroidota bacterium (assembly GCA_023251455.1). Classification (GTDB taxonomy): domain Bacteria; phylum Bacteroidota; class Bacteroidia; order Bacteroidales; family Prolixibacteraceae; genus Aquipluma. The sequence goes on along the minus strand of JAHEYT010000027.1, from coordinate 41,933 downwards.
TTCACTAACTGAGGGCAAAGGTTCAATTCCTTGATTCACATTTAGCCCTGTGTATTCGGGGTCATTTTCGATATGGTGATGAGGTTGATCTCCGATCATGGTTACTAATTTTATGCGAATGTAACGATCAACGAAGAATTTTAGATAAAGATGAATTGAAATCTTTTGAAAAGAGCTAAAAAAAGCCGGTTCAAAAATCTGAACCGGCTTTTGCAAAATATTTTGGAGATTACTGTGCAACAATATTGCTTGAAATTCGCAGCACTGTTGTTGGATTTTTCGGATCGTTTGTAATTACAGTAATGGTTTTGTTCTGTCGTCCACTTTTGCCTGTCGTATCAAATACAACTTTCAGTGGAACACTTTCCCCTGATGAAACTGTATTCTTCGATGGTGAAACTGCAGTACAGCCACACGAACTTTTTACATCTCGTATAATTAAATCTTTTTTTCCTGCATTTTTTAAATTAAAGGTGTGCTCATTTTTTGAGTTTGGTTTAATATCGCCAAAATCAAACGCTTCAGAATCATAAGACACAACCGGTGCATTCTTTAAATCTTCGGCTGATAATTTAGTAAAGTCTTCTTCCAAAGTGGTACTTACAGCAATCGAATTGCGATAATCGTCCTGTCCGTCGATATTCAGGTAAATACGATGCATTACAAAACCATAAGCTTTAATTTTTGAAGCGTCGAAAGTCACTACAATGTACCCTTTTTGTTTTGATGCAAGTTTAGCTGGTTTAAAAACTGCGCTTAAGTGAGGAGGTGGAGTCTTGAAGCTCAGCTGAATAGGCTGTGCTGAAGTATTAATAATTTCAACACTATCTTTTCTGATCTGATTTTCTTTAATCGAAGTAAATGCAAGGTGATTTGTCTTGGCTCTTAGTGGACCAATTAAATTAGGGTAGTCTTCTTCAACTGTTCTGGCCCGGGGAGTAACATCGCCCAGGATTGTAAGAACTACATCTGCATTTTCAGCATTAGAGCTGACACGAATCGTTTTGTTAAAAACGCCAGGTCTGTTTCTCGGGTCATAGCTAACTTTGATTATTCCTTTTGATCCTGGAGCTACCGGCTCACGAGTCCATTCGGGAGTTGTACAACCGCAGGATGCTTGTACATTGTTGAGGATCAAAGGGACTGCTCCGTCGTTCTTAAAATTAAAAGCAATGGTTTGCACACCAAGTTCTTCTTTAAAAGTACCGAAATTGTGCTGAAGCTTTTCAAATGCGATTCTTGATTTTGCTGTCTGCGCTTGATTTGCAAATGGGAGGCAAATAAGCAGAGCCAATAAAAGCGAAAAATGAATTTTCATAGGTGCTATTTTAAAATATGTTGAGATTTTTAAAAAACGTATCAAAGATAAAACTCAATTTTATTTTATTGTTCTCTAATAGGAACAAATCTAAAAAACCTTTCATTCAATTCGTGTTAATGCAACCAAACTTTTGTTAATGAGATGTTAATGAATAAATCAGATACATTTTTTGAGTAGATTCGTATTGTCAATTAGATACAAGTAAACAAAAATGAAAAGGAATTCAATTGGGTTTGTTATTATCATGGCCACTATTTCGGTGGTGGGAATTCTGCTGATCCAGTTTTTCTTCCTGAAAAATTCATATGATCTAAACGAAAAACAATTCCATCAGTTAACAACCAGTGCATTAAGGAGCGTTGCGAGTCAAATTAACGAATACAATGCAAAGTTATACCATAAGGTGGTAAAACCGAATGAAGGAGGTCAGGTCGAACAAATTTCGAATAATTATTATGTGGTAAATGTAAATGATGTGATTGACCCTAACCTGCTTGAACATTTTCTGAAAACTGAATTTAAAAGACGAAATCTGAACCTGACTTATGAATTTGCAATTTATGACTGCAATTCAGGTAAAATGGTTCATGGTAATGTTGTCAAATACGATTCAATTCCACCAAGCATTAAGGCCGCAAAGAGCCGCGATTCTGCTTCTTGCAGCATGGAGGAAAACATGTACGAGCAATACAATAAAGTAAGAGGTAAAGTTGAGACATTAAAGAAAGCTTGCAATCTGCCTACATGTGAAAAATTTACCTATTATTTTGGAGTTCATTTTCCCGATCGGTCACAATTTTATAGTTCAAGGCTGCTAACATGGTATTTCTTAAACGGAGTACTGTTTTTTGTGGTAATTTTCTTTGGTTATGCGCTTTATGTGATTATTAAACAAAAACAATTAAGCGAAATTCAGAAAAACTTCATTAACAACCTGACACATGAATTTAAAACACCAATAGCTTCTATTGATCTGGCGGCGAAGGTACTTTCAAATCCAAAAATATGTGAGCAACCCGAGCGTTTGGCTGAATATGTGAAAATTGTCGGACAACAAAATAAAAGGCTTTCGGCTCATGTCGAGAAATTACTCCAAATGGCTACGATCGAAAAAACTAAGCTTCAATTAAATCTGGAACAAATAGAGTTGAATACATTTATTTCTGAATCAATTTTAGAGTTTAAAAATAGCCAGAATGGACGAATATATGGTGTAACGCTCGAATCTACAATTGAAAATGCTTTAATCGAAGCCGACAAACTTCATTTTTCGAATCTGATTTTTAATATTCTCGACAATGCCATCAAATACTGCACAGTTACTCCGGAAATCGTAATTAAATTAGATGAAGATAAGAACCACTATTTTATTTTGTTTGATGATAATGGAATCGGTATTCCTCAGAATGACCGAAAAAAGATTTTTAACCGGTTTTACCGTGTGCCAACAGGTAATGTGCACGATGTAAAAGGATTTGGTCTAGGATTAGATTATGTGAAAAAAATAGTACTGAGACATGGTTGGCGAATAAAAGTGATCGAAAACTCGAGGAAAGGAAGTACTTTTATTGTCGAAACTAAGAAATCAACAAAATGATTTATCAGGGCGAAAAAATACTGTTGGTTGAGGACGATCAAACCCTCAACTTTATCATCAAAGATAATCTGGAGCAAAACGGTTATGTGGTGACTTCAGCTGAAGATGGCGAATCTGCAATAAAGCTATTTAAATCTGGAAAATTTAGCTTGTGCCTGTTAGATGTTATGCTGCCAAGAAAAGACGGTTTTACCCTGGCTAAAGAAATCAGAGAGATCGATGATCATGTTCCAATCATTTTTTTGACTGCACGTTCGATGACAGAAGACCGGATTACGGGATTAACTATTGGTGGAGATGATTACATTACCAAACCTTTCAGCATGGAAGAACTGCTCCTCAAAATAAAGATTTTCCTGAAACGAAGTCTAAATGCAAGTGAGAGCACAAATGACCAAAACTATTACAAAGTTGGAATTTTTAATTTTTACTTCGATAGCTTGATTCTTGATTCTAATGGAGACCGAAAAACTTTAACCTACAAAGAAGCGGAACTCTTGCGCTATTTTTGCGATAACCCAAACAAGGTTTTGAGTCGTTCAGATATTTTAATACAAGTTTGGGGTTCCGACGATTATTATCTGGGTCGGAGTCTGGATGTTTTTATTTCCCGCCTACGGAAATATTTAAGCAGCGACGAAAACATAAAAATACTCAACCTTCATGGAATTGGCTTCAGGTTTAACGCGGCAATCGCTAAAAGCTAAGGTTAGTTCTGAAATATTGAAACAACCTCGCCCAGATAAATTGCTCTCTAAGAAAGGCAAAAAAAGCCGATGAAATCTCCATCGGCTTTTTTGTAAGTATTATTTGTTACTAGTTTGCTGAATCCCACCAAACTCGGTTTGTGAGGGTAAGACCTGTTGGCATGTTTTCACCATTATATAATCTTTCATCAGCAGGGTAAAGTAATCTGCGAGGAATCTCGGAGGTAACAGCGCCTGTCGCTTTAACTAAAGCTGGGAATCCTGTGCGGCGCCAGTCTGTCCATGTTTCGATTTGAAGGAATGAACTGAGGTACTTTTGGTTCATAATCTTTTCTAACGTGATTGTGGCATCAGTTTCTTTTTGAGTATTGAACCAACTACCATCTCCATAAACCCCTTCGCGTTGAAGCGAAGCTTTCAAGCCTTCATTGTAAGCATTTGCAGCCCGCAATTTATCGTTGGTTGCGAAACTGGCTTCGGCTTCAATAAATTTAACTTCAACATACGACATTAAATAGACCGGAGAAACATCTGAAGCATAGGCTGGTCCAATAACTGCTGCATTTGGATTAGGTTCGCCTGGTTTTGTACCAACTGTTCCATCAAAATAAACAGCCATGCGAGGATCATTCTTTGCAGTTAGCATATTAATATAGGTTGCACTAGCCGTATAATACCCAGAACGTTCTTGTTCTGACTGAAATATTGGGTTAGAATTATTGTATGCCGAACTAAATACGAATTTAAAATCGTCATCGTTACTTGTATATGTGTTTGTCAAAGCCGTAAGGGCATCAGTATATGCAGTTGCTCCTTTTTTCTTTGCCAAGTGTAGGCTATATCTTGCTTTTAAGGCATAAGCTGTCCTGTTCCACATGTCCAAGTCTCCAGCAAAAATCAAATCTTCAGCATCAGGACTGAATGTGCTGTTCGCAGCGCCAAGATCGGTAATCGCCTCATTAAGAAGAGTGAATATGGTTGTGTAAATCTTCTCCTGAGTGTCGTATTTGGGTTTAAATTCATTACTTGCACCTTTCAATGCATCTGAATAAGGAACATCTCCCCACTGATCAGTAGTTACAGCCAGCTGATAAGCCATTAATATTTTAGCGATACCAGCATAATGAGGTGAATTTTCAGCTACAGCTTTTTCCATAAGAATTTTAGTACTGATCATTCCTGGAGCATAAAGATTGTAACTCCACACATTGTCAGCATCCGATTCTCCAAAAATGTAAATATCATTTTCTGCCGATTGGCTTTGTATTCCGGCAATCTGTTGCATCCAGACACAATTCCATCTGGCTAATTCACCACCTACAGTATAGGCTAAATTGGCTTCGATAGGAGCCACAAGTTGAGCCATCGCAACTTCTTTTGGATTGTTAGGATCCACGTTCATCGATGGGTCAATCCATTTCTCGCAAGAGCTGAATAGCACACCAATAAATAGTATTGAAATTATTATTTTTTTCATGTTCTGAAATTTGAAAAGTTAAAAATCAAGTTTTACACCAAATACATAAGACTTGGTATTAGGCATATTAAAATAATCAAGACCTTGTGTGTTTGATGCACCAAAAAGACTTGTTTCAGGATCAATCCCAGTATATGGAGTTGATAGCCATAAGTTCCTGCCTGTTGCATAGACTTTTAATTGTTTTATAAAGGTATTTTTGACTAATTTACCTAATTCATATGATAAAGTAACTTCGCGTAGCCTTACCCAATTAGTTTTTTCAACATTCTGTTCTTGAGCTGGACTTGCACCTCCTCCAATATTTTGATAGTAATATTGAGAATAGGTTTTTTGAATATCATTTTTTACTCCAGATGTTACAATCTCTCCGTTTGTAATATGACCTTTAACACCATCGAACGTAACGTTTTCTCCTCTGTTTTCGGTAACTTTTGCGGTACCAAATCCAATCATCCTAGATTTTGTTCCATTCCACATGATACCACCATCTTTAATTTCGAATAAAAACGATAGATTAAGTCCCTTATAGGTAATGTCATTATTAATACCCATTACCCAGTTCGGAGAAATCTGGCCCAATGATTTCATGGTTTCGTCTTTTATCGGATAACCATATCCTGCACTTGCAGGATTGTCATTAATAATTAAACGACCCTGATCATCTTTATAGAATCCTGTACTAAACATGCTGCCATATGCTTCACCAGCTACGACGTTAATTGTACTTCCAGTAAATCCTCCTAAACCAATATCTGTAACTCCTGGTGCAAGAGATAAGACGGTATTTTTATTCTTAGTAAAGTTTACCGTAAGTCCCCAATTGAAATCGTTAGTTTTAACCGGAATAAAATTAGCCATTATTTCAACCCCTATATTTTCCATAGTGGCGGCATTCATGTATTGGCCATTAAAACCAGTACTACCGGTGATTGGTACGCTAATCAATAAATCGCGGTTTTGGTTGTTGTAGTAGGTAAAGTCAAAATTGATACGATTATTTAGAAATTTCAGTTCCAAACCTAATTCACGAGAAAGAAGGCTTTCTGGCTTAATCGTTGGGTTTGCCAATCCGTTTGAGGGAGCAAATCCAGCAACCCCATTAAAAGGAAAAGAACCTCCACTAGCCCAACCATCAGAGATACCAGCAGAAGTGAAGGTATTTTGAGTATTATATGGTGTAGCATGGTTTGCAATTTCAGCATATGAAGCCCTAATTTTTCCAAATGACAAAATGCGATTACCTTTTAACGCTGACAATTCGCTAAAAATAAAACCAAGGCTTGCTGATGGAAAAAAGAAACTGTTGTTTGACTCCGGTAAAGTTGTCGACCATTCGTTTCGTCCAGTGAAGCCTAAGTATAACATGCTTTTATAAGAGAATTGAACATCAGCATATAAAGCAGCAGTACGATACTCTGAAACAGACTCACGTACAATCTGTGATGAAGTATTCGACATATGATAAAAATCTGGAACAACAAAGCCATTCCCTTGAGTATATAACTGCTGATAGTAGCTCTGGAACATATTCTGACCAACAGTAATATTAGTGGTAAAATCAGAAAATAATTCTTTAGTGTAGTTGATCGTTAAATCAGAGTTAATATCATTGTTGTAATGATGGTCTTCTTCTTGCTGCCCATCAGGAATATTTGCTGACATTAAAGCCGTATGCCCTTTTCTTCTATCGAAATATAAGTCATCCCCGAGCCTGTAAGTTACAGTTAGGTTACTTAGCGGAGTGTAAACCACCGAGGCAAAACTTATTAATCGGTCAACCCTATCCGTTAGGATATTTTTATTTACAGTCCAGTTTGGATTGTCGTAGCCAGCATAGCGGCGTGGAGTTCCATCTGCATACATGTATGAGTCTTCAAACTTATATCCGTCTTTTCCATGCCCATTGTTGATATCAAAAGAAGGGGTATTACGTAAAAGCCCAAGCATTACACCTGATGTATTGGATCCTTGTTGTATTCTGTCTCCACCCGAGCGGATGTAATTTGCACTGGCTGAAACTTTAACTTTTGAACCTAATTTGGTTTCTCCAGTTAATTTTAATGAAGTTTTTGCAAATTCATTTCTTGGAACAATTCCTTTTGTTGACGAATTTCCTACAGAGATAAAGAAATTTGAATCTTTATTTCCACCGGATAAGGATACATTGTTATTTAATGTTAATCCTGTTTGGAAAAAGTTGGCTGCATTATCGTAAGCGTTAGCTAACAAATTAGCTTTTGCGGTTGGAGCCGTCGCAAGAACTAACCTTCCATTTCTATCGCGGGGATAGTCAGTAGCTCCATCATAACGCATATCCGAAAGTTTAGGTCCAAATGAGTTTGGTGTTGTTGTACTATAGGCACCATTAAGTCCTTGTGCGTACATCATTTGCCTTTCAGGAAGCTTGTTGACTTTGTCGAGGGCAAAGGATGAAGAGAAACTTATAGCCATTTTCCCATCAGTGCCACCTCCTTTTTTTGTTGTGATCATAACAACTCCATTGCCTGCTCTTAATCCATAAAGCGCTGTTGCGGCTCCACCTTTTAATACCGAAATTGTTTCGATATCGTCAGGGTTCAAGTCAATTGCACGATTTGAATAAGCAACACCATTAGTTAGGTTGTTTATTCCATCGTCAGGATTTCCTGAAGAATTCATAGAGTTGTCAATTGGAACTCCATCAACAACAAAGAGTGGTTGATTATTTCCTGTGATTGAGTTTTGACCACGGATGTTAACAAAAGTTGATGCTCCAGCAGCACCCGCAGAACTTGTAATGTTCACACCTGCGACTCTACCACTCAATGAAGTAAGAACGTTACCTGTTTTTGAATTGTTAATTTTGTCTCCACTAACGTCCTGTACAGCATATCCAAGCGACTTTTTCTGCTTGGAAATACCTAAAGCAGTTACGACAACCTCGTCAACAGAGATGTTTTCTGAGACCATCTTTACATTGATTTTAGATTGGTTGCCAATGGCAACCTCCTGAGACGCCATACCCACAAAAGTGAATGTAAGGGATTTTGCATCTTGAGGAACTTTTAACTGGAATACACCGTCCATGTTGGTGACAGTTCCGATTGTTGTTCCTTTCACAGAAACTGATACTCCAGGGATAGCACCTCCATCATCGGCTGAGGTTACTGTGCCTGAGATCTCCTTGGTTTGGGCCATGAGGACCTGCAACCCAATTGCAAAGAATACAAGCAATAACGCGATTTTTTTCATAGAGAATTATTTTAAATTAAACAGCTTTAATAAATCTACTTTGTTAATTCAAATTTGCTTCCAGTGCTTCTTTAATAAAAAGATAAGGTATTTGGATTTCTTGACTTTTTGAACTTGAAGTTAAATTTAAGCATAAATGTAAAGAAATGTTAATTTAAATTCTACTACTTGAATGAAAATTAACAAAAAACCTAGAAAATATAATAAAGAGTAGTTAATATTACCTTGAAGAAGCATGTTTATTGCATCATTATTAAGGATTCAGAGTCCTGTTGATGATAATTTATTTTCTTTTGCTCTGCTGTATTTGTATTCAGTACAGAAAAAAGCCATACTTGAAATAATTATTCTTGTATAATTTTATTTAGGGACTAGTCTCAGAGACATAAAAAAAGACCGCCACAAATTGAATTGTGACGGTCTTTAAATTATAAGGTTCTTATTCGAATCCTTCTAAAGGTATTCTAGTTTAAAGTATCGTAACTTTCTTTATCCCAGAATAATTTTGTTAGCGCATTGTCACCCCCAATTGCAGCAGCAGCAGCCTTGTAGTTTGCACCATTTAAAGTCTGTTCTGAAACTGGATATGAATAACGCAATGGCATACCATTAACTTCAGCTACGTGTTTTGAGGCTGCTTTTAATCGTGGGTAGTCCAATCTTCTCCATGTTAACCATGAGGTAAATCCGCGCATATAATAGGCGTAATAAGCTTGTTCTCCGATTTTCTGTTTCCAAGTACCAGTTGCAGTAGCATAAGCCACAGCAGGTTGAGCAAGGTAAGTATCGGCTTCAGCAGCAGTACCGCCCCATGCTGTGATTGAAGCTTTAATTGCATTGTTGTAGTGCGTAGCAGCATCAGTAACTGCATAAGTGCCACGGGCAGCTGCTTCAGCTCTCAGGAATTCAGCTTCAGCATAATCCATAACCACAACTTCTCTTTCCGGTTTCAAAAGCGCATTATCAACGTGAGTGAATGCGGCGTATGAATTTGGCATCCCCTGGGCACCACCTTTGTATGCACCATCAACTTTAGTCCACAAATAATAAGCACGTCTTGGATCATTCAACGTGTTCATTGGGTCAGTAATACTGCTGGTAACTACAAAGTCGAATCGACCACTTACAACCAATTCAGTATAAACCGGATTTTGGTTTGGTGAAGCAGAAAGATAAGTCAATGCACATTTGTCGCCTGCAATAAAGGCTTTTGGTTCGGCAGCATCAACAATTGTTTTTGAAAGAGCAGCATCTTTATCAGCAAGAACCAGACCCATTCTCATTTTCAATGTATTGGCGAAGCGAATCCATTTAGCAGTACCAGCTACTCCACCGCCATAGATGTTGTCATAACCTGCACCCATTCCGGCAAATGCTGGATCCATAGAAGCAAGGGCAGCATCAAGACGGGTTACAAGGGCTTTGTAGATTGTAAATGCATCGTCGTATTTAGGTGATGGCTTTGTAAAATCTAAAGCTTCGGTGTAAGGCATATCTCCAAAGGTTTCAACAAGGTTGCTCCAGGTGAAAACTGATACGATTTCGATAATCGCAAGTTGGTTCTTTCTTTGTTTCGCATCAATACCAGCAAGTGGTGCAGCAGTAAGTACTGTTGAAGCATCTTTAAGATTCATAAGAACTGTCCGGTAAAGGGAGTTCATATGATTGGCTGGAATTGGACGTGTAACCATATCATAACGACTTTCGTCAGGATAAGTGGTTTCAGCAAAATACTGCATGTACAACTGCGTATTGTTGTTGTTTACATTGAAGGTATGAAGCTGATTCAGAAGATTACGAATAGCGCCGTTGTAGATTCCTTCTCCAGGCACTGCCGTGAAATCTTTGGTATTCTTATTAAGGTCTTCAAGCTTTTGACAAGCACTAAACACCATAAAGACAGATAAAATTAAAAGTATCTTTTTCATGTTTCGAAAATTAGAAGTTGAATTTGAGGTTGAAACCAAAATCACGTGTGCCAGGCAGTGATCCTACGGAATATCCCTGAACATTACCAGCTGAAAGTCCTGCTTCAGGATCGGCATATGGGAGGTTTTTGTGAATGATCCAAAGGTTTGAACCTACAAAACTGATAGTAGCGCCTTTAATAAGCATTTTTTCAAGAAGTACAGAAGGTATGTTATATGAAAGGGATACCTCTCTGAGTTTTACAAATGAAGCATCATAAACAAAGTCTCTGTGAGGACGGGCTGCTGTACCAAATGCAAAATCAGAAGTTGATGCATCAACACGTGTTATGTTTGGGGTGCTTACACCATTAGTAACATTTACCCCTTCGATAAGGTAACCACCACTTTTTGGATCATAACTTCCCGGAGTTCCAATAAGTGGGTCACGAACTGGATTGCCTAAATCATTGGTGAAAACGGTTTCAGGATAAAGACCTGTATACAGACCATAATACATATCCAAAGAGTAAATACTACCACCTTTTTGCATATCAATAAGGAAGCTGAAAGAAACGCCTTTATAACTAAAGGTATTGGTGATACCTCCGGTCCAATCAGGGTTCACATTTCCTAAATTGCTGGTTGCAGTGGCAGTTTTAATTGGTAACCCTGTTGATTTGCTAATGATTACATTCCCATTGGCATCGTACGTATAATCTTTACCTTTTAATACACCGTAAGGTTGACCTACAGTTGCATTTAAAGTTACACCACCCTGGAACGAACCTAATTGGAGATTATCAATTCCTGGATACAGTTCAACAACTTTATTTCTGTTTGTAGCAAAGTTTACATTAATATCCCAGCTGAAATTTTTACTTCTGACAGGTGAACCATTCAATGTAAGCTCTATACCTTTATTTTCAATCTCACCTGCATTTACATACATGAAATTGTAACCGGTAGTCTGGCTTAAAGTAACAGGCATGATTTGATCCATTGAGTTTGTTTTGTAAACAGCAAGGTCAAATCCAGCACGTTTGTTAAGGAACGACATTTCAAGACCCGCTTCAATCGACTCTGTGCTTTCGTTTTTAAGATCTGGATTATTTTTTGTATTAGGTAATGCATAACTAGCTCCAACGAAAGGTGTATTTACAGCATATTTGTCAAGTAATTGGTCGAAACCGGCAAGGTTACCTACAACAGCATAGTTCAAACGAACTTTACCAAACGACAGCCAATTTTGTTTTACTACTTCAGAGAATACAAAAGCTCCTGTAACTGATGGATAATAATAGGTGCTTTTTCCTTCTGGAAGAGTAGATGCATGATCTTGTCTGAAAGTTCCATCGAGGAATAACATGTTTTTATATCCCAATGATGCACTTAGATAAAGACCTCTAACTCCAATTTTTTGCTCAGTTTCAACAGGGAAAGGAAGGGCGCTAACACTATTCTGTAATGAATAAATACCAGCTACGGATAAGCCACCATTAGTTGAACTAGTTAATCTTGATAAGTTTGTCTTACGTTCGGTCGCTCCTAAAATTCCACTCAGGTTGAAATCAGCATTAATAGCCTTGTTAAATTTCAGCATGAAGTCATAGTTATACTCACTAAAAGTGATATCCCTTCTCATGTATCCTGATTTCTGGTTAGCACGGCTAACACCAAAATTTGTAGCGATACTTCCTACAGCTCTTCTTTCTTCTTGTTTTTCAGCATAGTCATCAACCGAAACACGGGCATAAGCATCTAACCAGCTGGTTATTTTGTAATTTAATGCCATATTACCTACGATACGATTTCTGCTGTCGTTTTGGTAGTTTTCGTAACGCTGGAAGTATGGATTATCAGTATAAATTGGATAATTAAGTGCTGAGTTATAGTTCCAAGTCAGATTCCTTTTAGTGAGGAAATAAGCTGTCTTCTGATCAGCATAATCCAGATTGGTCTGAGCCCATTGGCGCATATTTGATACAATGTTGTCGCTATATCCGGTTGAAGGACGTCCGGTTGCAGCCTGACGGGTGAAATTTGCAGAAGCTGTGGCAGTAAGTTTTGAGGTGACATTCCATGTACCGTTTACTAAAAAGTTGTCCTTATGCAAATCACTGTTTGGCATCAAATCAGATGTTTTGTAATTGGTATACGACATCCTCATACTTCCATTGTCGGTTGCATTATCAATCGAAACTGTATTGGTATAGGTTACAGGTTTTTCGAAGAATGTGATTGGACCATTTTTAGCAGCTTCCCAAGGTTTTGTTTGCTTATACCAAGGTGATTCAGGGTCAACTGAATACCATCCGTAAACCGGATGTCCATCGAATTTTGCTCCGTATGATCCATCCTCTGTTGTAGGAACCCAATCGAAGTTTTTTGTATCGTCACTTTGGGCAACGCCATTAGCATCACGTCTTTCAAACCAGCCATCTCCGTTAGGGCCATAGAAATTACCATAACCAGCACCATATTCTTGCTGATAGGTTGGGAAAGTCGATTTGTCAATGCTTCTGAAAGCGATATTAGAGTTAACAGTTACACCGATACCTTTTTTACCAACAGTACCTTTTTTGGTAGTAATCATGATAACACCACCAGAAGCGCGTGAGCCATAAAGAGCTGTTGCGGCAGATCCTTTCAGTACGTTAATCGATTCAATATCGTCAGGGTTAACGTCTGAAGCAGCATTACCATAGTCATATCCGGTAGCACCAGTATTCTGGCTTGAATAACTTCCGATTTCATTGTTAATCGGAACGCCATCTACAACATAAAGTACCTGGTTGCTATTGGTAAGAGATTTATTCCCACGCATTACAACGTTGGTTGATCCCCCCATGTTATTACTCTTCTTAATTTGAACCCCGGCAACTTTTCCGGAAAGAGCGTTCATGAAGTTACTTGACTTAACAGTGGAAATTTGATCTTCTTTAACATTCTGGCTTGAATACCCTAATGATTTTTTATCACGGGAAATACCCAAGGCAGTAACAACCACCTCGTCAACAGAAATATTTTCGGAAACCAATTTTACCTTGATGGTCGATTGAGTTCCGATAACAACCTCTTGTGATGCCATACCAACAAAGCTGAATACAAGAGTTTTGGCATCTTGAGGAACTTTTAATCTGAACGCACCATCCATGTCGGTGATAGTTCCTAATGTAGTTCCTTTCACAGAAACTGAAACCCCAGGGATAAGTCCTCCATCATCTGCGGAGGTTACTGAGCCTGAGATCTCCTTGGTTTGGGCCATGAGGACCTGCAAACCAATTGCAAAGAATGCAAGCAATAACGCGATTTTTTTCATGTAAAATAAATTTAAATTAAACAGCATCAATTTTGAATGAAAAACAAGGCTGGTTAAACTTCAATTAAAACTTCCCCTTCAAAAACGCTTCTACTTGAAAATTTGATTCCCCCAAATCAAATTCTCGGGAAATTTTATTGAAATTTTTTTAGACCCCCCTTTTCGATAAAGCACTACTCCGAGTTTGTTGCAATACTTTATTTGGAAGACAAATTTAGAAAAATGTAAATAGGATGATTAATCTATAAAGATAAATATTGACATATTTTAACAGTGTTAACAAATATTAAATTCGCTTTCTGTCTGATGCAATACCTAATGTGTTTGTTAAATTATTGTTTGTCAATTGAATATGCTTGTTGTTGAGAGAATAATATAATACTTATTTAGAATAAGTATAAATTATAAAAGTGTATCTAACCCAAAAAAATCATCTATAAAATAGGTTCGAGTGTGTCGTTTTAGTTCCAAAAACGGTGAAATAGTCTCATTTCTTAGTGATTTTACGGCTTCTGGAATCGGATTGCACTCCTGATTTAAAAACATGATTTGATCCATCCCGAATTCAAGCGCACCAACAATATCAATTTTCCACGAATCGCCAATCATTATACTTCTTTTCTTTGGTGCATTGGTCGACTTTAAGGCATGTTCAAAAATTTGCCGGTGCGGTTTTGTAGTATGGATCTCTTCTGAAATAAAAACTTTGGTAAAAAATCTGGCTAGCCCACAATTGGTAAGTTTCGAATACTGCACTTCCCTAAAACCGTTTGTAATAATGTGCATCTGATATCCTTTAGTTTTTAGGGTAGTTAACGTTTCTATTGTGCCGGGGAACAATTGGGTTTGAAGTGCCATGTTCTCCAGGTATAGGCGATTTAATGAAATCCAGTCGTAATCAAGAATGCCGAATGCTCGCAACGATCTGGAAAACCGTTCAACAATAAGTTTTTGCTTGGTGATTTTCTTTGAGTGGTAATCATCCCAAAGCGAATGGTTAATCTGTTCATAAACTAAAAAGAAAGAATCGAAAGAACTGAGCTTTTGAATAAGTTTAGTTTGCTCCAGGGTTTGTTCCATCGCCAATCGTGAATTGGTTGTAAAGTCCCAAAGCGTATTATCCAGGTCAAAAAACAGGTGATCGTAAGGTCTCATTCGTCATCCTCATCTTTATCTCCTTTGTCGGCAGTGAACCCTTCAAGTACAATTACAATTTCGCCTTTAATGGTTTTCGAACCAAAATATTCAATGAGTTCGGCCAGTGTGCCTCTGCGGTTTTCTTCAAAGAACTTTGATAACTCCCGGGAAACTGATGCTCTTCTGTCTGATCCCAGAAATTCAGCAAACTGTTCCAAACTTTTGATCAAACGGTAGGGCGACTCATAAAAAATCATGGTTCTCGTTTCGGTTGCCAATTCCTTAATCTTTTTTTGTCTTCCTTTTTTTTGCGGCAGAAATCCTTCGAATGTAAAGCGGTCGGTCGGAAATCCGGAATTGACCAAAGCTGGGATCAAAGCTGTTGCACCGGGTAAACATTCCACTTCAATCTCCTTCTCAAGGCAGGTTCTGACCAATAGAAAACCCGGATCGCTTATTCCCGGAGTCCCGGCATCCGAAATCAGAGCAACATTTTTGCCATCTTCAATCTGACGGGCAATCATTTCAACAGTTTTGTGCTCGTTGAATTTATGGTGCGATATCAGCTTGTTTTTGATTTCAAAATGATCGAGAAGTTTGGACGAAGTACGTGTGTCCTCAGCCAGAATTACATCAACTTCTTTTAAAATCCGGATTCCGCGCAAGGTCATGTCTTCGAGATTTCCTATCGGCGTTGGAACTAAAAATAATTTACCCATCTTTTTAAGAGGATTATTTACTGAAACGGCGTTTCAGTAGGTCGACGAATTTCATACTGGTCTCGTTCTTTTGAAGTGTAATGTTCGCTTTCAAGAGCTCAACCGCTTGTTGCTGAGTTTCGAGCTTATCTAGTTGATCAATTACAGAATTATATTTATCGGTGTTGTTGGCAAATATCTCACGAATAAAAAGGAAACGGTCGTTTAGTCCTATAGCTGCCCGCAAGCTTGAAATGGGTCCACTGGTAAGCGGAGGCTCAGTCGATTTGGTTTCGCCGATTGCATCGTTTAACGACCTATCTTTAGTTAATGGTTCCGCAATAACCGTTTTCTCCTGAATCAGTTCTTCAGGTTTAGGAATTTCGCGCATTACCGGACGTTCAGTTACATTCGATACAGGTGGGATTTTAATGGGTTCAAGATCATCATCGTCCATATCGTCAATGTTAATCTCTCGAACGCCCGCTTGTAAATCAGTTTTTAGCTCGGTATGCTCAATTTTTGATTCGGATTGTGGCTCTTCCGCTTCTTCATCATTTCCATTCACTCCAAATTCGATTAATTCTTCTTCTATCTCTTCCTCAATATATTCTTCTTCACTTTCTTCCTGATCTTCATCGTCTGTCAAATCATCATCGGTCGCTTCATCCTCGTCAAGTTCAGGCTCTTCTTCTTCCGATTCTATTTCATCTTCATTGAAATCATCGTCTTCGTTTTCCTCATCTAAATCTGGCAAAACTTCATCTTCTTCATCCGGTTCCGGAATTTCTTCAGATTCATCTTCTTCGAAATTCACAATCTCAAGTTCAGGATCAGAAATGCTTACGTCAGAAACTTCATCTTCTTCAATTAGTTCATCTTCATTTTCTTCAGATAAATCATCTGTCGCAATTGCAACATTCTTAGCCGTAAGTTCGCGTAACAATTCAATTTCCTGACATAAAAGCCGGGCTTTACTAAGTGCAAGTTCAATAATCAGAGAGGTATCGTTCTCATTTTCTGCAACTTCTTCGGATAATACTTTTAGTTCTTCCAGCTCTTTTTCGATGATCTGGATCAATTTACGTTTGTCCATTTTTATTTCTGATTTTAATCGGTAATTCAATCTGGTTTTTTCTTGGTAATGATTTAAATTTACCTTTGTTTTCAATACCGGAATACATCTTTAGGAACAACTGGGTTCTGCACTGATGCCGGAATTCAAGCAACGTAAAAGTACAAAAATCTTTAGCAAATCACATACATGTTTATCGAAAGGGGAATTGACCGACAAAAAAAGACAGGCAGCATCGAAGTTATTGCGGGTTCAATGTTTTCAGGAAAAACGGAGGAATTGATCAGGCGATTGAAACGGGCAAAGATTGCACGGTTGAAAGTTGAAATTTTTAAACCAGCCCTTGATACGCGTTATTCGCTTGCTGAAGTTGTCTCGCACGACGAGAATTCAATCCTCAGCACTCCGGTTGAAAGTTCAGGAAACATTATGCTTTTAACGGGCGACGTGGATGTGATAGGAATTGACGAAGCTCAATTTTTCGACAATGGTTTGATTGATGTAAGTATTAATTTGGCAAATATGGGTATTCGGGTGATCATTGCCGGACTGGATATGGATTTCAAAGGAAAACCATTTGGCCCGATACCGGGATTAATGGCAGTTGCCGACCACATTACCAAAGTACACGCGATTTGTATGCGATGTGGCGATGTGGCTCAATTCTCGCACAGATTATCGGCCGCAGACAAGCTGGTATTACTAGGCGAAAAAGATGAGTACGAGCCATTGTGCCGTTCCTGTTTTACTAAAGCAACCCGCTAATGCCAATTCTATCTATTTCTCAGATTTCTTCGGTTATTGGAGGAGTGTTGCGTTCAAGTGTAGCCTATCCTGAATTGCTGATATCTTCTATATCTATTGATAGCCGCACCATTTTTGATCCGGCATCGAGTGTTTTTTTTGCCCTGAAAAGTGAACGAAACGATGGGCACCGCTACATTGCCGATCTGGTTCACGCGGGTGTAAGGGCTTTTGTGGTTTCTGATTATTCTGATGAACTTTTGAAATATGATCATTGTAGCTTCATTGTTGTTGATGATACGCTGAAAGCCTTGCAAAAACTGGCTGCCTGGCATCGTTCGCAATTTGAAATCCCGGTTGTTGGAATTACCGGAAGCAACGGAAAAACGATTGTTAAGGAATGGCTGTTTGAGGTTCTGCATAACCGTGCGGTTCTTCGAAGTCCGAAGAGTTACAATTCGCAGGTTGGCGTTCCATTGTCAGTTTGGAACCTTTTGCCCGATGAGGAACTGGCTATTTTTGAGGCCGGAATCTCGAAGCCTGACGAAATGCAAAACTTATTCGAAATTATCCGGCCAACAATTGGTATTTTAACCAACATTGGAGAGGCACATCAGGAAAATTTTAAATCACATCAGGAAAAGCTTCAGGAAAAGTTGTTACTTTTTAGAAGCTGTCAGACACTTATTTATTGCAAGGACCAGCCTTTGGTACACGCCGAAATTTCAAAAGGTATTGCTCTTCCTGAAGGAAATGTTTTTGCCTGGTCATTTGAAGATAAAACCGCCGATCTATATTTCAGCAAAATCGAAGTTGAAGGCGGAGTTGAAATTACTGCCGAATTTGAAGGAAAAAACTATACGGTGGAATTGCCATTTCTGGATGCTGCAAGTTTGGAAAATGCGGGGCATTGCCTGGCTCTAGTTTTGTCGCAACATTGGGGAGAGAAGTTGGTGCTAGATCAGTTCCGACATTTGCAGCCAGTTGCCATGCGCCTCGAAATCAAAGAAGGCATCAACAATTGTTTACTGATTAATGATTATTACAATTCGGATATTAATTCACTCCAGATTGCTCTCGGATTTTTGAACAACCATGCCCGGCCTCCATATTTGGGGAAAACCGTCATTCTCTCCGACATTCAACAGGCCGGAATTCCGGATGAACAACTCTATGCTGAAGTTGCCCGGATGCTGCAGTTGAATAAAACCAACCATCTGATTGGAATTGGCTCGCGAATCCGGAAATATGCTGACTTGTTTGAAAATTCCTCCATGTTTTTTGAATCGACCGATCAGTTTCTGGAATCTTTTCAGCCCAATCAATTTCGACAGGAATGCATTCTCCTAAAAGGTGCACGCGATTTTCATTTCGAGCGGATTTCATCAGTACTTCAGAAAAAATACCATCAGACCGTTTTGGAAATCGATTTGAATGCGATGATTGGAAACCTCAATTTCTTTCGGTCACTCATTCGTCCCGAGACGCGCGTCATGGTCATGGTAAAAGCCTTTTCGTATGGAAGTGGAATGGCTGAGATTGCCCGAATCCTACAATTCCATAAGGTCGATTACCTGGCCGTTGCCGTTGCTGACGAAGGTATCGAACTTCGGCAGGCAGGAATTGATTTGCCGATAGTGGTAATGAACCCCGAAGCGCACAGTTTTGAAAACATGATCGAGTTTAGGCTCGAACCCAATATTTATTCCGAAGAAATTCTGGATTCGTTCCGGAAAGTGCTTCAGCAACATGCAGTGGTTCGCTATCCGATTCATCTGAAGATTGACACCGGAATGCATCGTTTGGGTTTTGACTCGGCTGAGAAAACTGAAAAGCTGGTTGCCAAATTGGTGACTCAGGAAGAAATGGTTGTGCGGTCGGTATTTTCTCATTTGGCTGGAGCCGACGAAGCTGTCCACGATGAGTTTACCCGCAGTCAGGTTCAGCAATTCCAGCAATTATCGTCTTTAATTACTGAAAGATTGCCTTATCCGATCTTCCGACACATCCTGAATTCGGCTGGAATAGAACGGTTTCCGGAGTTTCAGTTCGAAATGGTGAGGTTGGGCATTGGTTTGTATGGAGTCAGCTCTTGCGGAAATCTACAGATAAAAAGCATCAGCCGGTTGAAAACCAGCGTGTCGCAAATCCGAAAAATTGAAGCCGGGGAAACTGTTGGCTACGGACGGAAGGGGCTGGCAACCCAGGATTCTGAAATTGCAGTTTTGCCTATTGGATATGCCGACGGATACGATCGCCGCCTGAGTAACGGGGTTGGTAAAGTGTATGTAAAAGGGCAGATTGCGCCGGTAATTGGAAATATTTGCATGGACATGTGTATGATAGATGTGACCGGTTTGCCGGTTGCTGTTGGCGATGAAGTAGAAATGATGGGCGAACACATTCTAGTAAGCGATATGGCGAATACCATCGAAACTATTCCGTACGAAATACTCACCGGAATTTCACAACGCGTGAAACGGATTTATCTTCAGGAGTAAACCAAGTAAAAAGGCCGCTTTCTAAGCGCGAAGCAGTCGAAGGAAACTCGCTCCCAACTTGAAACTTGGAATTTTGAACTTGAAATTCGTTTATCCCAGTTTGCTGATTTTTTCAAGCTTGTGAATATCCAGAATCCGGATTTTGCGACCATCAATAGCGATCACTTTTTCGCCGGCAAAGGTAGATAAGGTGCGGATAGCATTTGAAGTGGTCATGTTCGACAGGTTGGCAATATCTTCGCGCGAGAGATATACTTTCAGGGTTGCGCCATCGTTTTCCCAACCGTATTTTTCTTTCAGGAGAAGAAGCGATTCTGCTAAACGTCCACGTATATGTTTTTGGGTAAGCGTAACTGTGCGCATATTCGAGAATCCGAGTTCCCGGGCCAATTTCTGGATCAATTTAAGCGAAAAATCTGGGTTCTTGAGTAATTTATTGTAGAAATATTCGTGAGAAATCACACCAATAATTGAGTCTTCAAGAGTAATAGCCGAGCCAATGTGCAGTTCGTCGGCCAGCAAAGCACGGTATCCAATCAAGCCAAGAGGTTTTGTCATTCGGATGATTTGCTCCCGACCTCCAACGCCTTCTTTGTAAATGATGACTTTTCCTTCGATCAGAAACAAAAACGCCAATGGTTTTTCTCCCTCCTTGAAAATGAATTCATTCTTTTTGTATTCAGCCAGTGTAATGTGATTTTGCAGATCCTCTTTTTCTTCAGGGGTTAGCGTGCTGAAAATTGATTTTGGATTTTCAAAGACTTCCTTCATTCCCGATTCGTGACTCAACATAGAAATAAAATTTACATGTTTTGCAGCATCAAAGTTAAATAAATTTGTCAAACAAGAAAATTTAGATCATTTATTTTCCTTTTCAACGCACAGCAATGATAATGTTATTTTCGTCACTGAAAAATAGGGAAATATCAGGAATATCTGGCAACTAAAGGCATCCGTCGGCCAAACCCAAAAGCTTTGGAACTGATTCTCAGAATGGGCGGAGCCTGAAATCGTTTGTATTCGTTTGTATTCACCATCTTAACTGTTCTCAAAACCGTCGATTCGTCGAAACCTTTGGCGATTATTTCATCAGGCGAAAGATTTAGTTCGATGTAATCGAATAAAATCTGATCCAAAATCTCGTAATCGGGAAGCGAATCAGAGTCTTTCTGATCGGGACGAAGTTCGGCTGAAGGTGGTTTCTGAATGGTATTGATTGGAATAATTTCGTGGTCGCGGTTAATCCAGTTGGCCATTTTGAAAATATCGGTTTTGTAAACATCGCCCAAAACAGATAATCCGCCGTTCATATCGCCATAAAGCGTTCCGTAGCCAACAGCACATTCACTTTTATTGGTGGTATTGAGTAGGATATTTCCAAATTTGTTGGAGATAGCCATCAGCAAAATTCCACGGGTTCGTGCCTGAATATTTTCTTCGGTAATGTCGCTCTGGAGGTTGACGAATACGTCTGAAAGGCTTTGTTCAAAGCTGTTGACCATGGGCTGAATCGGAATAATTTCGTACTGAATATCCAGATTCTTGGCCAATTGCAAAGCATCGTCAATGCTGTGATCCGACGAGTAGCGCGACGGCATAAGCAAAACCCGGACGTTTTCTTTTCCCAATGCCTGAACGGCTAAAACCAAAACTAAAGCCGAGTCAATTCCTCCGGATAAACCCAGGGTTGCCTTTTTGAAGCCCATCTTGGTGAAATAATCACGGATTCCTAAAACAAGAGCGTGATATATTTTTTCGATGTATTCGGTTTTGGGCTGAAGGTTTTGAGTGGAAATTTCAGTGTCAATAATCCGAAAATCTTCTTCAAAATAGTTAAGTTCTTCCTGAATTTCTCCCTCTTTATTGAGGTAGACGGAACCACCATCAAAAATCAACTCGGTTTGAGCGCCAACCTGATTGGCATAAACGATAGGCAGTTGGTATTTGATTGCATTCTTTATCAGAATATTTTTTCTCGAGTTTTCCTGGTTGAATGAAAATGGCGATGCTGAAATGTTAATCACCAGATCAGGATTTAAAGCCGATAATTCTTTGAGGGGCGAAAGCTGGTAAAGCTTTTCACGGCCAAATTCGTTCTGTGTTTCCTGTTCGTCCCAAAGATCTTCACAAATTGTAATAGCGATTTTCTTTCCGCCAAAATCGAAAACCGAGAAAGTTTTGTTTGGCTCAAAATGGCGGTATTCATCAAAAATGTCGTAAGTCGGAAGCAGCGATTTATCAACCAAATGCTGAATGGCTCCGTTGTACATGAAAAATGCTGAATTAAAAAGCTTTTTCCCCCGAGGTTCAGGATTGATGCGCGGACCGCCAACAATGGCTGCAATCCCACTGCAGTGGGCTGCGATCTGATTGAGTGCTTCTTCCGATTGTTCGATAAACTCTTTTCGTTCGAGTAAATCGTGCGGATAATAACCCGTTACCGAAAGTTCGGTAAATACAACCAGTTCGGCTCCTCCGGCTTTCGATTTGCCGATGTATTCTATAATTTTCGATGTGTTTTCTGCAAAATTACCAATGTGGTAGTTCAGCTGTGCAATTGCAATCTTCATATATTGTAATTCTTAAAAGATCAGGCCTATTTTAAGTTTCAGCGAGTTGATGATGGTTTTGTCGGAGAACGCATTGTCGGTGGTTACGTCCATCAGTCCATTCTGGAAGATTAAACCGGTTGAAACCGAATTGTTTCCTCCAATGTCGTAGTCGAAACCAATGCCCACATTCATCGCCAGATTCACCGGACTAACTTCGTCGTTAATGTTCGCTTTTTTCAATGTGCCATCGTTGCTGGTTCCTTGAGCCGCAATATTCAACATGGCCGACAATCCAAACAATCCCCAATATTTGGCCCGGTTAAACTGATCGGTTCTGAGTTTGATGGTGAAAGGTATTTCAACGTAACGTATTTGATATTTAATCTTACTTATTGCGGGTAGGGTTACTCCTGAAAATCCAAAGCTGGAATTGGAATGATACGAAATTTCTCCGCCAGTATTTGAAATCTGAAGGCCAGTTGAAAATGAATATCGCTCATCTTCCGAAAAGTAGAAATCTCCGTTCAGCCCATAGTCATAGCCAAGTATCGACTTTCCATTTTCAGTATTCGAATTACTGGTTTGCATCCAGTTGACCGATGGATCGCCAATAAATGACAACCGGACATGATACTGACTATATCCGGTGAAGACTGTGGCAATTAAAAAGCATGATAAAATAAAGTGTCTCATCGTTTATCATTTAATTTGCAACGTTAAAAATAACTTGTTCAACTGAAATTTTCATTAAAACCAGATTCCGGTTTGGAATATATAACGTAAGATTGACTTAGTTTTGTCTCGTACAAATCTCGAATTTTATATTCAAAGCAACAATAAAAAAGCGAGTTGTGCGTAAATACACTAAAATGAATGGAATGAAGAACGTCGTTTTCTATTTCGGCCTGATATTATTACTGGCTTCGTGTACGCAGAATCCACTAAAAATAAATGTGTCGAGCGTTTCTGTCGATTTAAAAATCAAACATCTGGATGTTGACTTGCTCAAACTGAAACAAGATCAGATGCAGGCAGCTATTCCCGCCTTAAAAAGTTCGTATGGTGAATTCTTCGATATTTTCACTTACCGGATGATTGCCATTGGTGGCACCGAGCAGCCAAATTTTCCTGAATTACTTTATTCGTTTGTGTCAGATACGCTTATCCGGAAACTCGAACTGAACGTTGCTCAGAAAGTCGATACCATTCTACTCCGGAAAGAACTGGAGACTGCCTTCAAACATTATAAATACTATTTTCCGGAAAAGGAAATTCCGGTTGTTTATACCTGTATTTCAGGATTTAACCAATCGGTTGTGATCTCCGAAAAATTGATCGGTGTGAGTCTGGATAAATACATGGGAGCAGAAAGTCCTTTTTATGAACAGTTGGGTTTGCCGGTTTACAAGCGAAAAAACATGCATCCTGCAAAAATGCTTCCTGATATGATGCAAGCCTGGAGCGATGCCGAATGGCCTAAGGCAGAGAAAGACAACAGTTTATTGAGTCACATGATTCAGCAGGGAAAAGTATTGTATTTTATGGATGCCATGTTGCCCGACCTGAACGACACGTTGAAGGTTGGTTTTACCCAAAAGCAACTTGAATTTTGCCGGAGGACCGAAGACAAAATGTGGACTTATCTGGCCGAACAAAAAATGCTTTTCACCACCGACCGGATGAGTATCAAACGTTTCATCGACGATGGACCTTATACCGCAACATTTTCTGAAGAATCGCCTGCCCGCACTGGCGTCTGGCTGGGTTGGCAGATTGTTCGCTCGTTCATGAAAAAGAATAAGGAAATAAAGCTTGCTGATTTAATGAGCAACACCAATTATCAATCGATCTTAAATCAATCGGGATATCAGCCCTAGAAATTCCAAATTTCAGGTTCAAATTCCAAATTGCTTTGGCTGTCGAAGTTGGAAATTGATTATTGCAGATTTCAGTAAATGCGATGAATATCATTTGTCCGTCTGGATTTTGCCGACAGATAGGAAACAAAAAAGCCCCCTTTCGGAGGCTTTCTATGTTTTGAATAACCGGGTTATTCCATTTCTTTGATTTTCACATCGCGGAACCAAACATTGTCGCCGTGATCCTGGAAGGCAATGTAACCTTCAGTTGCAACATCGGCCCATTTTTCGTTCAGGTTCGGAAATTTACTGTCTTTAACCAATTTTTTCCAATCGTCAGTCCACAAATGGTACTCAACAACAGTTGCGCCATTCTGTTTGTGAACGATTGTTCCTTTGTAGCAAATAATTTCAACCGAATTCCATTCGCCGGCTGGTTTTGCATTTTGTGGTTTTGCAGGAATCAGGTCGTATAACGAACCAGCCATGCGGTTGCCATCTTTTCCCAACAGTGCATCGGGATGACGCTCGTTATCCAGAATCTGCATTTCAGGAGCAGTTTTATAAATAGGCCATTCCGGAACTTCCTGACCTAAATAAAAAATACCAGAGTTTCCGCCTGGTTGAACTTTCCATTCCAGTTTCAATTGGAAATTCTTGAATTTTTTGTCATAAATAATGTCTCCACCATTTTCAGCGCCCGCTTCACCGGTTCCTGTTCCAATGCAATGCAATGTACCGTCAACAACTTCCCATCCTTTAGGAAATTCGGTTTTGTTGTAGCCTCTCCAGCCTGTTGAGGTGGTTCCATCGAACAATAATTTCCATCCGGCGCTGGCTTCTTCTGCACTTAATTTGTTCAGTTCAGGAGCGGCAGCAGCAACAGCGGTGGTATCTTTTGCCGATTTTTCGCCAGCTTTTTTCTGGCCACTTTGGCACGACACTCCAAAAACGATGGTTCCTGCCAATAAAAGTGAATAGATTTTTCTCATGAGTAAATAATTTTTGTTTATTAAAAATTTAATGTGGTTTTCAGTTACAATACGACAAAGCTAATAAAAATTGAAGTGAAATAAACATGCTCCGGTATATGCATTTATAGGTGACGACACAAAAAATAACGAATTATTAGTCTGAAAAGAGAACCTCGGCACTGAAGAATTCCATCCGAACACCCAAATACATAGCGATATCATCGGATGAGATAACCAGTCCGTTTTTAGATAATCTAAATTTAGGTTCTAGTTTAAAAAAACAGACCGGTGACTTATTCCTATACTCTTTTGTGCATAAAATGTTGCCAATTCGTTAAACCTTAGAAATGATGAATGGGAAGTGAATTACTTTTTTTAATTTAGATGAGTTTTCTTTTATCAAATAGGTATAGTTTAAAATAACAGATATGAATCAGACGAAAGTAAAAAGGATAGGTATTTTGACAGCTGGGGGCGATTGTCCCGGATTGAATGCTGCAATCAGAGGTGTTGGAAAAACTGCCATTGTGGAATATGGCATGGAGGTGATTGGATTTTCGTCGGGTTATACGGGCTTGATTCACAAGCAATACGTTCAACTCAAAGAGAAAGACTTGTCTGGTATTTTAACGCTTGGTGGTACAATTATTGGTACTTCGCGAGAAAAACCATTTAAAATAGTAACTGAAGAGGACAATGATAAACCTGCATTGATTAAACAAAACTACGACGATCTTGGACTGGATGGTTTGGTTTGCATTGGCGGAAATGGTACGATGAAAACCGCTCATTTATTGTCGAAGATTGGTTTAAACGTGATTGGAATTCCGAAGACAATTGATAACGATGTTTGGGGAACTGATTTGACTTTTGGCTTCGATTCTGCTGTGAATATTGCTACCGAAGCAGTTGACCGTTTGCATACCACTGCCAACTCGCACGGGCGGGTGATGATTTTGGAAGTAATGGGCCATAATGCCGGTTGGATAGCGCTTTATGCCGGAATGGCTGGCGGTGGCGATATTATTTTGATTCCGGAAATTGAATATTCAATGGAAAAGGTTTGTGCTAAAATTCAGGAACGGTACGACAATCATAAGCCTTATTCGATTGTTGTGGTTGCTGAAGGAATTAATCACCCAAAAACCATGTCGGCAGCCAGATATTTATCCGAATCCATTCAGGCAAGAGTTGATGTGGAAACCCGTGAAACTGTTTTAGGTTATACTCAACGCGGTGGAAGCCCTTCACCAATGGACCGTATTTTGGCAACCCGTTACGGGGCCTATGCCACACAATGTATTGCCGAGGGAAATTTCGGAACCATGGTCGCTATAATCGACAACGATTTGACCACCGTACCACTCGAAGAAGTTGGGGGGAAACTGCGCTTGGTGAATCCCGATAATAATTTAGTTCTTAAAGGTCGCAAAATGGGTGTTTCGTTTGGTGACGAATAAGAATTTTTATAAGCCATAAAGCAAAAGACGGGAGGTTCAATTGAGCCTCCCGTCTTTTTTTATCTTCCATAAATCGCTGACTTATTTCTCAAGCGATATCACAAAAGTCGTCAGTGATTGTCCGGGAGCATTGTAAATAATTGTTTGATTTTTTACATCGGGAATCAGAATTTTTGAACAATTTTCTGTTAAGCTTGTCCGGTAGCCAAGCATCTTTTTGCCTGATTTGGTTGGAACTTTTAAATTCAGACTAATGGGTTTAGTTTGATCGGATTTATTAATGACCGCCACTACCAATTCTGTATTTTGCGGATTTATCGCTGCCAGAACTTCATCGTTTCCGGTTTCAACAATAGAATAACCTTGTTTGAAGAAACGGGTAATCTGCATCCGCACATAAAAGTTCTTTACGATTTTATATTCCTGAGTATTGAAATTACAGCGCATCAAACACCACACGTCATTTTTCTCTTCCATTAATTGCCAGTCGAGCCATGCCTGAGGTTTCATGTATCGCATGTCGTCGAAAAGCTTTTGAGCAAGTCCCAGATTCGATCCGAAACTAGTTTTGCTGTTTCCACTCGGCCCCGTTTCCGATTGCCAAAAGGGTTTTCCAATTGATTTGGTCAGTTGATAAGCCTCAATTCGCTCGGGGTTTGTTCCTGAATAAGTATGTGTGTTCAATTGCCCAACTTTATCGAGAATATCGCCTGCCTCCTG
Organism: Bacteroidota bacterium; assembly: GCA_023251455.1. Classification (GTDB taxonomy): domain Bacteria; phylum Bacteroidota; class Bacteroidia; order Bacteroidales; family Prolixibacteraceae; genus Aquipluma. Next base: position 14,648 of record JAHEYT010000027.1, on the reverse strand, counting down.
ATAAGCTTTCAGAACTTTTATGCATGAGGCAATATTGGTTTCGTCAGAAGCTGAAATCACTGTTTTTAGTCTGGAAGCCTTAAGTTTTGGAGCTAAAATCCTGATGATTTTCATTTGTGTTTCAGCCGTAAAATGGCAACCTTCCTGGCTTCCCTGATTGTACCAGTAATTCGATGTCGGTTCATTAAAAGGCTCCAATGTTTTGAATTCAAGACCATATCGTTCCTTATAATGTTTGCAAACGTCGATCAGATAATCGCAAAATGCGGTGTAAAATTCAGGTTTCAGGTTATCATGCAATGGGTAAACATTTCCACCTGCACAACCGCTGAAAGTCATCCAGTAAGGTGGTGAGTTCGAAAATGCTTCGAATACGACATCCGGTCTTTTTGCTCTTATTTTCAGCATCAGTATGCGTTGGCCTTTATCGGCATCCCAATTGTAAGGGGCATCAACCGATGCTTTAAAACCTTCCATTTCGGCGCGTTTCCCTTTGCCCTTCACCATGTGTCCGCCCAAATGCGAGGGATCATCGCCACCTCCAATGTTGTAGCGGAAAATATTCATATTCAGCTTGTCCGGAGAAGTGATTAAATCGACAATGCTGTCAACCTTTGCTTCCTGCCAGATGCCAACCTGGGCTGCCCACCAACACAACGAACTGCCCCAGCCTTCAATCGATTGATCGATTTGGTTCGGATCAATGTTTATTTGAGTTGCAGATTGTTCTTCAACTTGTCCCAAACAACCATCACTGACAGCGATTAACGAACAAAAACACAGGATTTGGATAAATCGTTTCATGCTATGTTGATTTATCGATATTTCATTTTGAACCTGATTGATAATATTGGTTCATATTCTTCAAGTTAAAGTTGATTGGAACAGTCCAATATGGAGTTTTTCTTACACCCTTTTTATAAATTACCTGCCATTGGGGAATTGATTTAACGATACGTATTGCCTCTGCATTTAAAAGAGGAGAAATGCCTCTGGCAACTATTACTGAATCAACTTTTGCATTATCGTCACAAGATATGATTGTACAATATACCTTTTTGTCGGTTGAATCAATTTCAGATCTTAGCTGATCCCAACGAATATTATTATAGATGAATGATTTAAGTAATTTGGGATTATCGATGTATTCTGATTTCTTTGATTTACTGTTGTCATACAAATTGGTCTTTTTTAAGTGGCCTCCTTCAAAAATATACCCAACAGTACTTTCATTCACAATTTCTTCTGTATTGTATGACACAAACAATTCTTTCCCACGTGGAGACAGTAATTCATCCGACACCCAATTAGCAAAGAGCCGATTGTTTTTAAATTTGTCAGAAAAAAACTTTTTTAAATCGACTTTTGGACAGGTTCCTTTGGGGTAATCATTAAAGTTACATGGAACAATTTCATGGAGAAACAAACTATCATTGATTATTTCCCATGTACTTATATATCCTCTGTAACAAGCAGTAGTGAAATCGAATTTTTCTCCCCAAAAATCCTTCGGTGTAATATTTCGTTCGGATAAAATTTGTTCCAATGGCCAAGCTTTTATCCAGAATGTATCTTTATCCACAATGAGTCTTTCGTAGCTCTGCATGGTCGCATGACTTAAAGAATAAATCAAGATAAATGGCAAAAGGAATATCATTTTCATAGCAACACTATTTTTCACTTTTCGGTACTTTCAACCGGTCGCCGGTTCCCTGAATCATGATGCGTTCCCATTCTTTTCCGTAGCCAGGTTGCTTGGGCGCTTTCGGTATGTTTTTGCCGTTTCCGTTATCAAGTAATTTGCGTCCTTCCGAGTTTTTCACATTCCCATCGATGTATTTCATGAACAGGTATTGGTAAAACGCTTTCCAGTCGGCGACCAGTTTATTGCCTGTATATCCCGAATAGCTGGTCAGGTAATCGGTTGCCAGGGCCGGGTTTTGTTTGTATAGTTCGGCAGTCTGTTGATCAACCATCAGCACTTCGCAGGAAAACTGGTTTTCAAGCTGCGATTGATATTTTTCGATTTCAGGATGGATGAGGTTGTAGCGCGAATAAGCCCAGTTGTTTACCTGGTTGAACGTCCAGAAAGCCGAAGTTTCCGACCAGGTGATCATCGAACCATTTCCGATTGCATAACTCTCCGGAATACGCTGCATTCCGCAATACATCGGGGCATACACGCAACCATCAGTATCGTCAACGCCAAACCAGAAAATGCCGCCAATAGGAGCAGGCAACCAACTGCGCGACTGAGCCACAAAGCTGTAGCCGGTTTGTTGGGTAGCAATGGCCCGTTCGCAAAGGTACATGGCGCTATCAACCACAAATTCCATGGGGCGCCAACGGTATGGCGATTGATAAGGACCTGCACCCGGATCGTTTCGCATATCCATGGGTGTATCTTCGTAATGATCGCGCATGGCATCTTTGACCTGCTGAAGCGTAATCGGCGCATCAGGTTTTACCCACAACGGCATGCGGTTCGATACATATCCGTTTGGATTGGCGCTTTGATCCATCAATTTGCCATCACGACTGAATTTGCCCATGGCATAATCGGTGTAAGCCTGATTCTCGCGGATTTCTTTATTAATTTTCCGGAAGAACGACCAAACGCGGGCATCGCAGAAACGGGCGCCTCCAAAATTCAATGGATTGTACACATCTGAAAAGCTGAATGAGTCATCAGTTTCCTTGTAAAATCCATGTTTTTTCGCAAAACTGATCACGTCAGTCGAATGGAAAACGGTTTGTTTTGGATCATTCCAGTTGTTGCTTTTCTGGAAGGGAAAAGTTGTGATTCGGGCCTGATTGGCATGTCCGCTCACATATCCATCGGGAATCAACCGTGCGACCCAAACGGCGCCTTTTTCGTATTTGCCTTTGCCAATCATTTCCATAATCCATGCTTCGTTGCCATCTGAAATTGAAAATGATTCGCCACTGGTTGCGTAACCGTATTGAGCCACCAGTTCAGTCATCACCTGAATCATTTCGCGGGCAGTTTTCGAGCGCTGCAAGCCAATGCGCATCAGCGATCCGTAATCCAGAATCGCTCCGGGTTGCGATGTGAGCGAATCCAATCCGCCCCAGGTGGTTTCGCCAATGGCTACCTGATGTTCGTTCATAAACTGAATGACCGAATAAGTATGAGCCACTTCAGAAATTGTACCTAGCAGCTTGCCGTTTTCGTAGTGAAAAACTTCGCACAAATCGCCGGGTTTATGGTCGGCAGCCGGGTAGAAACCCAACGTTCCGTAGCGGGTATGCGAATCGGCGGCGTAGGTAATCATTACCGAACCATCGGCAGATGCGCCTTTGGTAACAATCAGATTGGTGCATGCAAAAACGTTGGTGATGCCTGAAGTAATAAGCAAAATCAGGCTAAGCGTTAAAATACGGTTTATCATGGATTATCATTTTTTGTAAAAGTAGGGAAAAACAGGAGAACTGAAATTGGATTTTCAGGATGAAAAATCTGAATATGAAAAGCGTTACCCCTTTGTTCCTATAACAAAGGGGCAACCGATAGCTGGCCTCATTTTTTATTTAGAACTTAAATGGCGATGTTTTCGCATAGAATTTATACGCTTTAATCATTCCATTTTCAGAGTTGTCGGTGCGGGGCAGGCAGCGGAAGCCTTTTATCTGCAAAGTTTCGCCCAGATCGATAACAATCTGGTGAGGATGTGCTGGCTTTGCTACAGAATATTTGGTACTCCAGAAAGTTGATTCCTGATTGTCGGAGGCCCTGGTGGCTGAATTATTTTCCGAAATAACTTCTTCGCTATCGGCATAAATAACTTTCCATTTAGAACGAGACAAAGAATTTCCGCTTTCGTCATTCACTTCCAGCTCGGCCAAGGTCGTTGTCTGATCATTATTTTTCTGTGAACTGAGAGCTTCCAGACAAATATATCTGGCTTCAGTGGTTTTATCGAATGAAATGGTCTTCCAACCGCCACCGGTTGTCAATTCTCCTGAATGAACGGGAGTTTCATTGGCCAGATCGAGCGTTTCGCCACTCTTACGGTGCATCAGCGATTCGTAATTGTTGATTTTGTCGAGAATCGGTTTGGCAATACCTGCAATTTTCGGTTCCGATGGTCCTTCCAGATCAAGCACAATTATCTCATTTTCGCCTTTGCGTAACCAGCATCCCGGCATATAAAGACTTTGCTGCGGCCCAATTTTCCAGTATCGGCCAATGTTGTATCCATTGATCCAAACCATTCCTTTTCCCCATTTGCTCATATCGATATTGGCATCGCCGGTTTTATCGAGTTTGAAAGTGGCACGATACCAAGCTGGTCCTGAGGCTTTCGCGGTTTTAAATTTCATGGCTTTCTGGAAATTATAATCGACCGGGAAATTATAAACCTGCCAATTTTTGAGTGTTGTACCACCCGAATTGGTTTTCAGCTCCACTTTTTCGGTAATCCCTTTGCGATCGATGATGGTTTTGTCGAAATTCACACGTCCCATTCCATCGACCAGAATATCGAGTTGCGATTCTTTTTCGATAACCGGTAATTCAATCGAATTTTCGGCCAAACGGCGTTCAATTTTTCCGATCAGTTTCCCGTTCAAGTAAACAAAAGCCCAATCGTGCACTTCAGTAATTACGAGTTTGCTTTTTTCTGAAGTGGGTTTTAAAGTGGTGCGGTATAAAATGCTACCCCATCCCTGATCGAACAATTCCATTGGTTTGATTTCTTCCGTTTGGGTTGCCTTCGGAAGGTTCTCAAACAGGTTGGCAGTCTGCTCTAAACTGAATTCAGGAATGGTAATGGTTGGTTTCAATGCAGGAGCATCGGTAATCGATTCGCCTTCGTTGAGGTAATTTTTCAGAAGATCGCGAACTGCATAAAATTTTTCGGTAGGCAGACCTCCTTCGCTAATCGGCGCATCGTAGTCGTACGAAGCCACATTGGTGCCGTATGGCGGGCAGTTGGCGCCGCCCCATTGTCCAAAGGTTGTTCCGCCATGTGCCATGTAAAGGCTGAACGAAATTTTGCGGTCCATCATGTCTTTCATACTGCCGATGAAGCTGCTCACCGAGCGGGTTTCGTGTGGCCGCCCCCAATAGTCGAACCAGCCCGACCAGTATTCGCCACACATTTTAGGCAAAGTTGGGTACATTTTGGAGTATAGGCTGAATTGTTGTTCGATGTTCGAACCAGCACCAAAATTCAGTGAACTGAAAACACCATCTAACTGATAGCGGTTGAAATTCGAACTCCAGTCGCAACGCAAAAGCTGAACTTTGTCGAAGCCAGCTTTCCTGATTTCGTTGCGAACCAGCCCCATGTATTGTTCATCTTTTCCCCAAACTGCATATTCGTTTTCAACCTGAACCATGATGATATTACCGCCGTTTTGTATTTGAAGCGGAGCCAGTTGTTTTCCAACTTCCTGAATAAATTTTGATGCATTTTCCATATAGAAGGCATCGTTTCTGTCGCGTACCGAGATGTCAGCTTTTTTTAGCAGCCACCACGGAAGTCCACCCATGTCCCATTCTGCGCAAACATAGGGGCCGGGGCGGACAATGCAATACATTCCGTTCTTTTGAATCAGGCGGACAAATTCGGCAACGTCGGCTTGTCCGGTGAAGTCATATTTACCCTGAACCTGTTCGTGGTAATTCCAAAAAAGGTAAATGCAAATGGTATTCATCCCCATCGCTTTGCACATCTGGATACGGTGTTCCCAATATTCTTTAGGAATGCGCGGGTAATGTAGCTCGCCGGCCCGGATTACAAATGGGTTTCCGTCAAGCAGGAAAGTGTTTTCGCCTACCGTAAAGGTTCGCTTTTCCTGAACAGGATTGTTTGCCGTTGATCCAATTGAGATGAATAAAGCGAAAATGAAAATAGAAAGAAGTTTACTCATGAATGAATGATTAGTCGGTTACAAGCGTCGAATTTACACTAAAAAGTAGAATTTCAGGAAAACGCAAGTGGAAAATAAATGATTTCCTAACTCCAAATGAAAAACCCCTTTGCTATCACAGGCAAAGGGGTAAACTTAACACTGATTCTACTATCTATGACTATGAATAGAAAAAGTCTGGTGAATAGATGTTTTCAATAAAACCTATTTTAATATCTTATCCAAAAAACCTACAATGTAATTGGCTGTAGGCTCAAACCATGGATGAAACAGCCAAAAACTATGCGGCGTATTTGGAATTGTATGTATTTCAGAGTAGATGCCATGTTTATTTAGAATTGAGATTACACTATCGCGCCCGGCATGAAACCGAGGTTGTGCACTGTTCACAAACAAAATTGGTGGAGTATCTTTTCCTGCATAAATTAATGGCGATGCTTCAACCCACTTTTCAGGAGCTTCCTTAAATGTTGCTCCAAACCAGTAGGCTCCAGCCGAACGTTTCTCAGGATTATCATCCTTCGCACTTTCATTAGGATCAGTAAAGTCTAGTATTCCATCTATGTCGATGATGGCCTGTACTTTTGCAGAAACATTGCTGTTTCCCTCAACACCATCGAACTTCTTTATTCCATTGGTCATTCCTACTAAAGCGGCCAATTGTCCTCCTGCAGAACATCCCGATAATGCAATCTTTTCAGGTTCAATATTGAATTTTTTAGCATTCGTTCGTAGAAACCTGATGGCTGCCTTAATATCGTAGATGGCTGCCGGATAAAGAGCTTCGGGCGAAAGACGGTATTCAATACATGCTGTAACATATCCTTTAGCTGCAATTTGTTGCGCCATTGGAATCTCCATAGATTTATTTCCAGACCGCCAGCCACCTCCGAAGATCATTATTAAGGCTGGATATTGACCGGTTTTCACCGGGCGAAACAAATCGAGATGTAAGTCACGTTTACCGAAAGTTGTTTCGGGTATTGTGGTGTACACAATATCCTGAAGTGCAACCACACCAGATGGAAGCTTTGAATGTGCAATTCTTATTTCAGGATAATCACCTTTGAGCTTTAACCATGTCTGATAAGCTGTATAAGATGTGTCACGTGGAATATTTTGTATTTCAGTAATTTGCGCATATCCTGTAATTGAAAGGAATGTCAAGATTGCAAGCAATTGAAATAATTTCATGGATGAATTCAGATTATGAAGTAATTCGGGAGAAGTCTCCAATAGATGACTTCCGCCCGAATTAACCATTTCTATTTATAACCAGGATTTTGTGTGAATTCGTCCTTGTTTGTTATCGCATCCAGTTGAGTTTGTGGAATCGGTCTCAAAAGGTGATAAGCCTGAATGTTTGCAGCGCCATCGGTATTATACTTTTTTACATATTCGATTAACTTATTGGTTCTTTTTAAATCGAACCATCGGATTTGCTCGCCACAAAGTTCCCGGGCGCGTTCGTCCAAAATAAAATCGATATTCAGATCGGCGGCTGTGATTTTCATGGCGTCTTCTGATCCAACAACGGCACGTTTGGTTCTCAATCTGTTCATGTAATCAGTAGCCTCTGTTAGGTTATTGTTCAACATATCAGCTTCAGCAACAATCAGGTACATTTCTGAAATCCGAATAACAAATGCATCGCGTTTGCTCCTGAAATCGAATGCAGCAGCACGGGTTGGATCCTCATGTTTTTGCATTTCAATAAAGTTGCGGTTATCTTTAAGCGATCCATCGGTATTATACATGTCGTTGATGTCCTGTACTTCGAAACGGGTTGCCCTTGCTGCTTTAAATGCTGCTGACAATACATTATGGCTCCAATAGATTGCGGTATCACCCTGTACCATATCGGTATATTTTCCTTTACCACCGCCATTGGCTTTCCATACTTCTCTAAACGTTCCGTTATAACGCTGGTCGATTTTAGAATTGAATACTGACAGCAAATGTTTCGATGTGGCATAACGCTGAAAACCAATACCATTAAGGTCAATTTGCATTCCAGCATGGAAATCGTAACGAGGGCAGAACATTAAAAACAATTGGTTTCCACCTTCAGTCCGGAATGCATTTGCCTTACTATTGCCATCATAATCGTCCATTGCGGTATTCAGCGTATTATCCGAACTGTAATTGACAAACCATACAACTTCAGAATTGAGCGACCCGTTGTAATTTGTGCCAGACATAGACCATAATGAAGCATAATTGTCGTAAAGTTTAAAGTTATAATCGCTGATTACTTTCTTAGCTAAAGTTGCAGCTTCTGCATATTTCCCTCTGGTCAGTAACATTCGGGCTTTAAATGCTTCGGCAGCTGGTTTTGTAACACGTCCTCCGGCAGCAGTAGTTTGTCCTGCAAGATTCGCAATAGAAGCATCAAGATCAATAAAAATTTGTTCATAAAACTTATCAACCGAGGTCTTTTGAGCAGTAGTAATTACTCCATTGGTCTCATCGAGCGTAAAATGAACTCCGCCCCATGTTTCAACTATGTGCCAATAATAGAAAGCTCTTAAAAACTGGACTTCGCCCAATCTTAACTTCTTTACTGAAGCCGATAATGGAGATGCATCAATTCGCTTAATTGCGATGTTACAATAATTTATTGCAGCATAAAAACGATCCCAATATACTTGTATCAGTGGACTTTGGCTGTTGAAATTTATTGGGTCATACGAAGACATTTCAGGATGTTTGCAATCTCCACCTTTTAAAAACAGGTCAGTACCCAATTCTGTCATGGTAGCACCGCCTTCTTTGCCATACCAAAAGCGCAAAGGAGTATAACAACTGTTGACTAATGATTCAATTCCAACATCGGTTACATAAAAGGAATCGGCGGTTAGCCCACTTTGATTTACCTCTTCCAATTCGCATGACACCAGGTTGAAGGCCAATATAGAAAGAAGAAACAGATGTAACTTTTTCATAACTATCTTGTTAAAAAATATTAATACTAAAATTAAAAACTAACATTTACCCCAAAAACAACTTGTCTGGTCATTGGGAATGAGATACTACCACCTCTTTCAGGGTCGTAAGGCTTCATTTTGCTAAATGTGAAAAAGTTATTAAACGTTGAGTACAGTCTTACTTTTGAAATTCCGATCCGATCAAGAAGGTATGATGGAACGCTGTATCCAATAGTAATATCTCTGATTTTCAGGAATGATCCATCAACGTAATATAACGTACTCATGTAGGCCGAATTTGAGTTTTTGTTTTTATCGGGGCGTGGATGCGCATTTGTTGGATTCTCAGGAGTCCAGTAATCGACTTTAGGTCCATTTTCCAATCCGCTGATTTTATAGTTTCCACTGGCTTCGCTCATAATTGTTTGTCCGACGCGGGCATAGAGAAAGGCTGACAAATCGAATCCTTTATAAGCGATTTTATTATTTAAACCAAGAGAGTATTTAGGACGTGGAGTTCCAACAATAATACGGTCGTTTGTCGCATCAATTTTCCCATCTTTATTCACGTCAAGAACCTTAATGTCTCCAGGTTTTTGTCCGTATTTAAGGGCTTCAGCTTCTTCTCCCAACTGCCAGATTCCAATCTTTTTATAGTCGTACCAAACTTTTATCGGGCTGCCAACAAACCAAAGGTTTCCTAAATCACGAGCTGATCCGTTTGTCAATTCAACAATTTCTTCGTTGTTTTTTGAAAAGGTAAAATCACTGGTCCAGGTAAATCCTTTTGGATCGGAGCTCCTGAAATTGACCGTGTTTATAGCGATTTCAATCCCTCTGTTTCTGGTTTTTCCAATATTCTCCATCACACTTGAAAAGCCTGAAGTCCCCGGAAGTACTCTTGACATTAACAAATCTCTGGTATTACTCTCATAGAGCTCAATTGTACCATTAAGTCTATCTTTAAAGAACCCGAAATCAAGTGCAAGGTTAACTGTTCTTGTAGTTTCCCATTTAAGGTTAGCGTTTGCAAGTGCTTTTGGGTAATAACCATAGGCTGCTGTTTCATCAAAAGCGTAAGTTGTTTTTCCTAAACCGCCTAAAGTCTGATACGGAGAAATTGCACTGTTACCGGCTTCACCCCAACTGGTACGAAGCTTTAAGTTTGAAATCACATCGATGTATTTTAAGAACGATTCTTCTTTCATCCGCCATGCTAAAGCAACTGATGGGAAATATCCCATTTTATGTCCGGTTGCAAGTACAGAGGAACCATCGGCACGTAGTGAAGCAGTAAGTAAATAACGATCCTTAAACTTATAATTTACGCGTCCAAAATAGGACATCATCTCTAATTCAACAAGGTTACTTCCAACCGTTTTTTCAATTGCATTGGAATTCAAATCATAAAAACTGGTTGTTCCGGATACCTGGTTGTTTCCTTTTCCAGAAAAGCCCTCTGTTTTGTTACTGATGTAACTGCTCCCCAAAAGAACTGTAAAATCGTTTGCACCAAGGCTTTTTGTATAGGTAAGGGTGTTGTCGAATGTAGTAGCCAAAAAATTAGTTGTTTCTACTCCTGAAGTCGATTTGGCAGCAGCCCCGCTTATTGTGTTTTTACCAATATAATATCCACGTCTGCCGTCTTGTATATCCAATCCAAAGTTACTTTTAAATGTTAGGTTTTTAAGGATAGCCCAGTCAATATTCGATGAAAAGAATACACGTTTGTTTATTCTGTTGTCAATATAACTTCCGGGTATTTCATCAGCTAAAGGACTCATATTATAGGCACTGCCTAAAATCGGGTTAAGAATTATATTTCCATTATCATCGTAAGCTTTTCCAATTGGGATTACTTTGTTTGCCTGATTCAGCGGATCGTATCTCTTATCGTTGTCTTTATAGGAATAAAGAACATTTGCTCCAACCTTTAAGTTGCTTAATAGGGAATGAGTTAAGCCAATGGATCCATTATACCTTTTAAACTGATCATTTTTTAGCAGTCCATGTTCATTGTACACGCCTGCAGAAAGATTAAAGGTGGTTTTTTCATTTCCTCCGGTGATATTCAACTCATTATTTTGTACAAAACCATTGGTAAGACATTCCCTCATCCAATCGGTATATTCTCCATTTTTTATTCCGACCAACTCATCCGCATTAAATATTTTGGTGTCGTCGGTGATGCCTTGTGTCCGGTAGGCTTCGCGTTTAAACGCCACGTATTCTTCACCTGTCTGAATATTAGCTAATCCCGATGGGTTTTGACTAGCGTAATAGGAATTAAACGAGATTACAGCTTCCCCTGATTTTCCTTTTTTGGTGGTTACCAGAATTACGCCATTGGCACCTCTCGAACCATAAATAGCTGTTGAAGAAGCATCTTTTAATACCTCGATTGATTCTATATCCGAAGGACTTACGTCAAGGGTAGATCCATAAGATATTCCGTCAACCAAAATAAGGGGACCATTGTCCGCATTAAGCGAGCGGGTTCCACGAAGGGAAAAACTCAATCCGGCTCCAGCCTGACCATCGGTTTTTGTCAAGTCTAATCCGGAAATTTTTCCTTGTAATGAGCTTAGTGCATTATTGGTAGGTAATAATCCTATTTCTTCTCGTTTAATTGAGGAAACAGAACCTGTCAGATCTCTTTTCTTCACTGTTCCATAGCCAATTGCTACGACCTCGTCCAGACCAATGGTTTCATCTGTCATTGTAACGTTGATTAAAGCCTGGTTTCCAACGTTTATCTCCATAATTTTCATTCCTACAAACGAAAATTGCAATGTCGCATTCTCAGGAATATCAGATAAGTAATAACTCCCATTTGAATCAGTAATTGTTCCGGTTGTGGTTCCTTTTAAGACTACCGAAACCCCTGGTAACGGTGATTTTGTAGAATCTGTCACTTTTCCTGAAACAGACTTTTTCTGTTGAATTACTTCTGTTTCTGAATTAGCTGTTGTTAATACAATCTGTCGGTCTTTAACCAGATAGCTTACGTTTGTGTTCTCAAAAATCCGGGTTAGGATTTTGTCAATACTTTCGTTTTTTACCTCAATGCTAACCTGACGTTCAACATCTACCATTTTTTGATTGAACAGAAAGTAGAATTGACTTTCATTTTCAATCTTATTCAAAATGTCGATTACTTTTGCGCCTTGCATCTTAAATGTCAGACGTGTTTCTTGAGAGTAAGTTGCTGTTGCATAGGTTTGAGCAACAAAAAGAAGTAAAAAAAATACACTTAAGCGCATGATCTTCCAAAGTTTAAAGAGCACCCCGTTAGGCACGGGTACCCTGATTCGTTTTTTTTTCATAAATTTGAATCATTAAGTGGTTAAACAATTTAATTGAGCGTTATTCTACTTGATGTTTACAGGAGAGTGGTACGAACACTTTCCTGTTTTTTTATTTAAAATGATTTATTTTTGATTGGTTTATCTTAAGAACAATCTTCCGTTTCTGAAATACACCTTGTTGATTACTTTCCCTTTTCTCCTCTTCAAAACTTAGTGGTGTTGTAATGGAAAGTAATTTTAGAACTTCATCCAGTGGCTCGTCAACAAATGTTGCATGAAATGTGTAAACTTCGAGCATTCGATCGTCAATGATTACTTCTGCATTGTACCAACGGCTCAACCGGCGGGCAACCTGCTCCATATCTTCATTGCGGAAAACCAGTTTACCTTCTGTCCATGTAGAATATTGTGACGCTTCTACTTCATTTTTCGAAATCGTTTGTTTTTCGATATTCAAGGTTAATTGTTCATTCGGTTTCATTACAGCCAATTGGTCGCCGCTTTTTAATGAAACGTCCACTTTGCCGGTTTGCAAAACAATCTCTTCGGTTTGTTCATCCTCGTTGGCAATCACGTTAAAAGTGGTTCCCAATACTTTAATATCCAGATTCCTGGTGTTCACATGAAACGGAATTTCTGCGTTATGAACTACATCAAAAAATGCCTCGCCGATTAACTCAACTTTTCGTTCGCCAATAAATTGCACAGGGTATTTCAGGCGCGAGCCACTGTTCAGGTAGCCGGTTGATCCATCAGGTAATTGAAATTTAGTACGAACACCCATTGGACATTGTATCTCGGCGTAGGAAATAGGGATAACCGATGGTTTGGATTGAAAATAGAAATAAGCTAAAAATGAAAGTAGAAGTGGGAAAATTAAAATTGCTGCTACACGCTGGAATCCTTGCAGCCAATTGATGCGGAGCGGTTTGTCACTTTCATTAAGCCGTATCTGATGATGAACCCGGTCAAGTATGGGATTAAAATCCTTATTGGAAATATACGTCGAATCAAGTTGAGATTCCCAATCATTATTCAGAACTTCTTCAGCAATGTGGTTTTCAGCGTCAGCCAGTTGTTCCGAAAGATCAATCTGTTCTTTCAGGTTAAGTTTGCCTTCCGAATACCTTTTGATGAGATGTTGTAGTTGTTCCTTCATTGCCTTAAGTTGCACATTTCTTTCTTATTTCAGAAACAAACAGCTTCGATTTTGCCTGCTTCAAATCTTATATCCGATGAGTCTCTTTTTCTCATGGGTGTTTTGAAAGTTTTTTATGAATTAACCAAAAAATCGCAAGTGCACAAATAATTCAGGCGAGTTTAAAATATTGCATTTCAGAATCTGGAAAGTATATTCTTGGTGTATTTGTGCCTGAATCAGTATACAAACAAAACAGCAAACAGCAATAGCGAAATGCTTTCCGTTTTTAATTGAGTGCGGATAAATCGCAGGGCTTCTGAAACCTGGTTATCAACCGTCCCGGCAGAAATACTTAGCTCTGTGGCGATTTCTTTCGAACTTTTCCCATCCAGTTTACTCATAATGAATATTTCGCGACGGCGTGGAGGCATTTTTTCGATGATGAGGTTGATTTCTACTAATGCAGTTTCGTAATTATCGTCATTAATAGTTTGGTTGTCTGAAAATTCAGGTTCATTTTGAAGGCTTTCCAGATAGCGGAGTGAGGTTGTTCTTTTGTTGAAGTGTTTCCTTATTCGGTTCAGGGCAATGGTGAACAGGTATGATTTAAATGAAAGTTCTGACTTCAATGTTAGCCGGTTTTCCCACACTTTGACGAAAACTTCCTGAACCAATTCTTCGGCATCCAACTCGTTTTTGAAATACTTCAGTGCAAATCCGTATAACTTCGGGCTGTAGACTTTAAAAAGTGAATCAAATGCCGTAACATTTCCATTTTGAAGTAACTGAACCAAATTATGATCGTCGTGTTTCTCTGCCATCAGAAGTGTCGAAATCAGAAATATTTCGGGATAAATGTAGTAAAATATCGGATTGGGCGAGTGTCCAGTGTTCATTCTCAGTATTCAGTTACTGCGACTGATCACTGATGACTGAACAATTTTTAAGTCTTTTGTTTCTTCTTCTTGGCGGCAGGAAAAAGCACGTTGTTCAGGATTAACCGGTACCCGGGTGAGTTTGGGTGCAGGTTCAGGTCGGTGGCCGGGTCGCCCACAAAATGCTGAAAATCTTCCGGATCGTGTCCTCCAAAGAATGTCCAGAATCCTTTGCCTGATTCGCCGTGTATGTAACGGGCTTCGTTGGCCGCTTTGTTTTCGCCCATCACCAGAACATTGGGTTTTACTAAATTTCGGTTAAAAGCTGTAGTTTGTCCCATGAACCCTTTGATCATGTTCACATGGTTCTGACAAAGCATAGTTGGCACCGGATCCCATTTGGCCGAAAACTGGAAGAGTGTGAAATAATCTTGTTCGCGGGGAACCTTTCGGGTAGTCGAAACATCGATGTCAGAAAATTTGTATTCGTAAGGATTTC
>JAHEYT010000012.1 GCA_023251455.1 Bacteroidota bacterium | reverse complement strand
TCTTCAAAAATTTCCTGTAATTCGCTTTCCTCAATTTTAAAGGGAAGGCTGCCAACAAAAATGTTCATAAATAACTGTTTAAATAATGGATAAATATATTTTCCAAAAGTAGTTATATTTTGATTCAAAATACGTTTGGCAAAAGAATTTATTCGCCAATACATTTTTTTTTGATTTTTTTATTGGCCTAAGCTATAATTGGTTACAGCCGATGTAGTTTAATTTCCCGTTCTCAACCTACACCTGATTGCAAATCGGTATTGCCATAATGCCTCGGTTCGGTTACCATATTCGGCAACTTCAACCTAAAATATATTCACAGGATTGAGGAGCAAATTTGCTGATATCAACTGTCCAAATAGATAAGTAGACCAAATTCATTAAATTTGACATCCGCCAATCACCTCCGGAGACATTCATTATTCAAACTGAATCTATATTACTCTATTTTTACTTTTTTAGATATAACAAGCAATTTCTTTTAATTGCTTTATTTTAATACATTTCAACTTCGATAATGAAAGCATAACACTTCAATTGCTTACAATTGCCACATTACCACGTTTGTAGTATTAGATAAAACTTATACTTTTGGGTTCAATTCAGAATGCTGTGGCTTAGTCTATTGGATTTCACTTCATTCAGAGATAAAAAATATAAAAACCCAAAAATTAATCAACGAGTTCCTAGCCGGAGCCTGAGTTTGCTGTATTTATGATTTTAAGTTCAGCCAACGATCAGAAGAACCAAAAATCACATGAAAAAACTATTTTTTTTATTCCTCCTTATTATTACCCAAATCTCTTACGGCCAAGATGCCAAACAGAAAGAAACTTCGATGGAAATTTATGGGTTCGTTCGTTTTGAATCTTTTTCTGATTCATATAAAGGCCTGAATGCCGGGAACGAACTGTTTTTTATTGCTCCGCTATATGCAGGGGTTGATGTCAACGGAAATCACATCAACCAAACCCCCACCTATAATTTTTCGTCGATGGCAAGCCGGTTGGGCGTTCGAGTAAGCGGCCCGGAGATTTTAAAAGCTAAAACTTCAGCCAATATTGAAGCTGATTTTGCAGGCGACTTAGGAAATAATCCGGCCATGTTCCGGGTTCGGCAAGCAAACGCTGTTCTTGCCTGGAAAAAATCTTCACTGTTGGTTGGCCAAACCTGGCACCCATTCTGGGGTGGAAAAGTATTCCCAACTGTTGCCGGATTGAACACAGGTTCTCCGTTTCAGCCGTTTAACAGGAGCCCACAAATCAGGTTCGACTATAAACCAAGTGCTAAACTAATTCTTTCGGGAGCCATGGTTTCTGAGTTTCAGTATAAATCGTATGGATTTTCAAAGATCGAAACAATGACCATCGAGAAGGCTGATATTTATAATAGAAATGCAGGAATACCTGAAATGATTGCCAACATCGAAATGAACAATGGTGGTTGCACGTTGGGAGCTGGAGCCAGTTTAAAATACATTCTTCCAACCCTTTATACAACAGGAACATTAGGCAAATACATTTCGGATGATAAAGTAAAAGCGGTTTCGTTTGTTGGATATGCTCAGTATGTAAAAAAAATGTTCACGATCAGGGCTAAAGCTGTCTTGGGTCAAAACATGACACATTTAAATATTCCCGGCGGATATGGTATTAAAACCGTTGACAAAACTACCGGAGGAATGACCTACACACCTTATAATTCGCTGACCAGCTTTATTAATATGGTGTATGGGAAAAAATATCAGGTCGGCTTCTTCGGAGGATACATGAAAAACTTGGGAACTGTTGATGCGCTTTATAATTTTGGGAGTTCCACGGCCCCCTCTGTGGTTACTCCAGGATTGCTTCCCAACGTAGCCTCAATTTATCGCGTTGCACCTCATTTTGCACTTAATATTTCGAAATTACGTTTTATGCTTGAGTACGAATTAACTTCGGCAAAATACGGAATAGGCAACATCGACCTGAAAGATGGATTATATGCCAATGGCGTTGATGCCACAAACCACAGAGCTGTGCTCATGTTAATGTATTCTTTCTAAAAAAAGACTGACCATGTATTGGGAAAATGAACTTGAAACCCTGAAACGTAACGATCTTGAAAAACTTCAGGTTAAAAGACTGAAAGATACAATTCAGTCGGCCATGAACTCACCATATTATGGAAATCTGTATAAACAATTGGGACTGTCTGCTGATTCGGTGAAGTCTGTTTCCGACATTCAGAAATTACCCTTTACAACCAAGCAGAACCTGCGCGAAAATTTCCCTTACGGTTTTTTGGGATTGCCTAAAAAAGAATTGATACGCTTGCACAGCACCAGCGGAACAACCGGAAATCCAACGGTAATTTTCCACAACCGCCACGACATTGATTCGTGGGCAAACCTGATGGCCCGCTCTCTCTATTGTGCAGGAGTGCGCGACACCGATGTTTTCCAGAACATTTGCGGATACGGTTTATTCACCGGAGGACTGGGCTTTCAATACGGAATTGAACGTTTGGGTTGTCTCAGTATTCCGGCCGGAGCAGGCAACAGCCCACGACAGATTAAACTGATGCAGGATTACGGAACCACTGTGGCACATGCCATTCCGAGTTACCTGAACCGCTTGTACGAAGTTTTTCTGGAGGAAGGACTTGACCCGCGGAAAGACACCAAGTTGCATACTTTTGTAATTGGTGCAGAACCACATACCGAAGAACAACGCCAACGCATTGAGGAAATGTTTGGGGTAAAAGCATATAACTCATTCGGCTTAACTGAAATGAACGGCCCGGGAGTGGCTTTCGAATGTACTTACCAAAACGGTTTGCACATTTGGGAAGACGCCTACCTGGTTGAAATCATCAACCCTGAAACGCTTGAACCTGTTGCTGACGGTGAAGTTGGCGAATTGGTAATGACTACGCTCGACCGCCAAGCCATGCCATTGATCCGCTACCGCACCCGTGACCTGACGCGTGTTTTACCCGGAACATGTTCCTGCGGCCGAACTCATGTTCGCCTCGACCGTATAACCGGCCGGAGCGACGACATGTTTATCGTAAAAGGGTGCAACATTTTCCCAATGCAAATTGAAGGCGTGCTGATGAAAATTCCGGAAGTGGGTGCAGATTATCTGATTACTTTAGACACGATAGATGGAAACGACGAAATGATTATCGAAGTGGAAGTCAAAAAAGACTGGTTCAATGGCGACATCACCCGGCTCGACAAATTATCACGATTGATTACCGGACAAATCCGCGACGAGGTATTGGTTAAACCAATCGTAAAACTGGTGGAACCAAATTCGTTGCCAAAACCTGAAGGAAAAGCCGTTCGGGTAAAAGAACTCCGGGTAGCGCTCAATTCCTGAAAACAAGAAAAGGGAAAAAGTCATTGGTAAAATAATAAATCTTCATTCATCAATAATAAATAGCACCATGGCATATCAGGTCTCCATATTCCTGGAAAACAAAATCGGTCACCTCGAAAGGGTTACTGCCGTTTTAAAAGCTGCTGAAATCAACATCCGCACCATGAACCTGAATCATACCGCCAACGGTTGGGGAATCCTGAACCTGGTGGTTTCGGATCCGGAATTGGCACACAGCCTGCTGATCGAAAACGGTTTGTCGGCGGCTTTACGCGAGATTGTGGTGATCGAGATGATCGACCAACCCGGTGGGCTTGATGATCTGCTCAAAGAAATTGTGAATGCCGGAGTCAATTTCACCAATGCATACGGACGATCGGGCTACGGAGATCAGAATGCTTACTTCGTAATCGATCCTGAAGATGTTTCGCACGCCAAACAAAAACTACTGGATGCCGGACTGAACATCATGCCTGATGAATCGATTTACGGAACCAACTGATACATTATATATAGCACCGAATAATAAAGAAATACAATGATCTGGAACGAAAAAATAGAATGTGCAAGCCGCGAAGAAATGCGCGACATTCAATCTGAGCGACTGAAAGAAACAGTCCGGAGAATTTATCACAATGTGCCAAGCTACCGACAAAAAATGCAGGAAGTTGGCCTGGTTCCTGACGACATTAAATCGGTTGATGATTTGGCAAAACTGCCATTTACACTGAAAACCGATATGCGCGACAATTATCCGTTCGGATTATTTACCGTTCCGATGAGCGAAATTGTTCGTATTCATGCTTCTTCAGGCACAACCGGAAAACCGACCGTGGTTGGTTATACCCGCAAAGACCTGAACAACTGGGCCGAAATGGTTACCCGCTCGCTTTGCATGGCTGGGGTTCACCGCGAAGACATCGTTCAGGTGGCTTATGGCTACGGACTTTTCACGGGCGGATTGGGGTTGCACTATGGTTGCGAAAACCTGGGCGCTTCGGTTATCCCGATTTCAGGAGGAAATACCGACAAGCAGCTTCAACTAATGGAAGACTTTGGTTCGACAGTAATTGCCTGCACACCATCCTATTCGCTCCATCTTGCCGAAGAATTGAAAGCAAAAGGTATTGACAAAAGCAAGCTTAAATTGCGTATCGGCATTTTCGGCGCAGAGCCCTGGACCGAAAATATGCGCAAAGAAATTGAAGCAGGCCTTGGCATTAAAGCCATCGACATTTACGGATTGAGTGAAATTATGGGCCCTGGCGTTTCGTGCGAGTGCGAGCATCAAACTGGCATGCACATCCAGGAAGACCATTTTATTCCTGAAATTATCGATCCTGAAACCCTTCAACCGCTTCCGGCAGGTGAAGTCGGCGAATTGGTTTTCACAACCATTACAAAAGAAGGAATTCCGCTGATCCGTTACCGCACCCGCGACCTTACCCGCCTGAATTACGAAAAATGTGCTTGCGGACGTACCTTGGTGCGCATGGAAAAATGCAAAGGCCGCAGCGACGATATGTTGATCATCCGCGGCGTAAACGTATTCCCATCGCAAATCGAAACCGTTTTACTCGAAATGAGCGAAACTTCGCCACATTACTTGATAATTGTAGAAAGAGAAGGTAACTTAGATACGGTGAAACTGATGGTGGAGGTTCAGGAACAGTTCTTCTCCGACGAAATCAAACAACTGGAAGCGCTGCGCAAAAAAATCACGCACAAACTCCAGAGCACACTCGGAATCTCGGTAGATGTAAAACTGGTTGAACCAAAAACCATTGAACGCACCGCTGGAAAAGCAAAACGTGTAATTGACAACCGTAATTTGTAGGAGGAACTCATAATGATTATCAAACAATTATCTGTATTTCTTGAAAATAAAACCGGACGACTGAACGAAGTAACCCAGATTTTGGGCAATGCAGGCATCAACATGTCGGCGTTCAGCGTGGCCGACACTTCCGAATTTGGCATTTTGCGAATGATTGTCTCAGAACCTGAAAAAGCGCTTTCGATCCTGAAAGATTCCGATTTTTCGGTCAGGCTGACCGATGTGATTTGTCTGAACAGTCCGAATGAGCCGGGAGCATTGGCCCGCGCATTAAATATTCTTTCAGGAGAAGAAGTATTTATCGAATATTTGTATGCCTACTCGATGAACGACAAAACCGCCAATATTGTGCTGAAACCCGATAACATCCAGAAATGTATCGAAGTCCTTCAGGCGCACAAACTGGAACTGGTGAGTGCAAGCGATATGTACAAAATATAAATTCATTACCAGACTAAAAACTGAACTCCGGTTCGTTTGTTATCTTTGCAAACTGATGAGTCGGAATGAAATCAGTATATTTTACCTAAATTGTCCCGGCTTTGTCCGGGATTTTTAACATTAAAAAGAAGATGAAGAAAATAGCTATTCAAGGAATTGCAGGTTCTTTCCACGAAGACGCAGCAAGACGATATTTCGAGGATGAAATTAAGGTTGTGGAATGCAAATCCTTTACCAGCGTCTGCAATCTGATTGATTCCGACCAAGTTAGCATTGCTGTAATGGCCATCGAAAATTCGATAGCAGGTAGTTTGCTGCAAAACTACGCGCTTATTCGCGACTATCATTTAAAGGTTATCGGCGAAATTTACATCCACATTCAAATGCACCTGATGGCCAATCCGGGAGTCGCCAAAGAAGACATCAAAACAATTTATTCGCACCCAATTGCCATTAAACAGTGCGCCGAATATCTTGAATCTCAATTTCCGGACGCTCATTTGATTGAAAATCAAGACACCGCGGCTTCAGGCAAATTGGTTCACGATAATAAATTTACTGATGCCGCTGCAATCGGAAATCAACGTACTGCGGAGCTTTACGAGTTGGAAATACTCGATTCCGGACTCGAAACAAACAGGCAAAATTACACCCGTTTCCTCATTTTATCGAAACATGCCAAACCAAACGAACTGGCAAACAAGGCGTCGTTGTGCTTCGAAGTTGGACATTATTACGGTGCTTTAGCCAATGTGCTGAATACTTTTGCAGAGAATAAAATTAACCTGACCAAAATACAATCGGTGCCGATTATCGGTAAACCCAACGAATACACCTTCCATGTTGATGTGGAATGGGATTCAGTGGAAAATTACGAGAAGGCCCTTCATGCCATTTTGAAAAACGTATCAAGCCTTTCTGTTCTGGGCGAATATGTACGTGGAGAAGTAGCAATTCACAATCAGTAAAATATAGATTATGAGCAAAATTGGATTATTCTTCGGTCCTTTAAAAGGTTCCGTTCACCGTGTTGCCGAAAAAGTTAAAGCAGCTTTAGGAGAACAATATGTAGATATGATATCGGTTAACGATGCCGTACTTTCTGATCTGGAAAAGTATGATCTGATCATTTTTGGGATTTCAACAGTGGGAAAAGAAACCTGGGACTCGAACTATTCAAATACCGACTGGAGCAAATTTTTCCCTAACATCAGCAAAGTGGACTTTTCGGGCAAAACGGTAGCCATCTTCGGATTGGGCGATCACGTGACTTATTCGAGCTATTTTGTGAATGCGATGGGCATGCTGGCCAAAGATCTTCTGAAAAACGGTGCAACAATCGTTGGCAAAGTAGATCCTTCGGGATACGAATTCGACGACTCGGAAGCCATTTCCGACGGAATGTTTATCGGACTTCCGATTGACGAAGATTTTGAACCGGAACTGACCGACGAACGTGTTTCCAACTGGATAAAAAGCATAAAACCGGCATTCGGCCTCTAAAAATTCAAAACATGACAAAATACAGGTTCAGCTTTTGACCTGATTTTCTGTCAAATCAAAACCGAAACGGCACGGCTACTTTCATTTTCCAATTCGGAAACTGATTGTGTTTCCGAATTGCGAAACCTGTTGAGCAATACCTTTTCTGCGTTTGATTTATCGCAAATACTTTGTTTATTTTTACCCAAAATATTCGATTTCTAAATGAGCAATACCCCTGTAAAACAAGAAATTGTAAAAAAATACATCGACCAGCTCCGGATCAGTGATCCGGGAAAAGCTTCGATCCGCGAAATAGTTGCACTGATTAATTTAATCGAGGAAGAGAGCAAAACAAAGTTTATCCGCATGGAAATGGGGGTTCCCGGACTGCCAGCGGCAAAGGTTGGCGTCGATGCTGAAATCAAGGCTCTTCAGGCTGGCGTTGCTTCTGTTTACCCGATGATGGACGGTATCAAACCACTTAAATACGAAGCTTCCCGTTTCATCAAAATGTTTATGGACATTGATGTTGAGCCAGCAAGTTGCATTCCAACTTGTGGATCGATGCAGGGAACTTTCGCTGCGCTGTTAGTTGCCGGAAATGTTGATAAACAAAAAGACACAACCTTATTTATTGATCCAGGATTTCCGGTGCAAAAACAACAAATGACCGTAATGGGTCATAAATATGCCTCGTTCGATGTGTTCGATTTCCGTGGCGAAAAGCTTCGTGCTAAACTTGAATCCTATTTGTCACAGGGAAATATCAATTCGATGGTTTATTCCAATCCAAACAATCCAAGCTGGATTTGTATGACGGAAGAAGAACTACAGATCATCGGCGAACTGGCTACCAAATACGATGTGATCGTGATGGAAGATCTGGCATACTTCGGAATGGATTTCAGGAAAGATTTATACACTCCCGGAAAACCACCATATCAGCCAACAGTTGCCAAATACACCGACCATTATGTGCTGTTCATTTCAGCTTCGAAAATATTTTCTTATGCCGGACAGCGTGGCGCTATCATGGCAATTTCGAATGCGCTCTGGAACCGCCAGTACGAAAATCTGCAAGTCCGTTTCGGCAGCAAACCATTCGGTTTTACCATTGTGATGCAGGTTTTGTATGCGCTTTCTTCAGGAATCACCCATTCGACCCAACACGCTTTAGCGGCTATGTTTAAAGCAGCCAGCGATGGCGAGTTCAACTTTATTGAAGACGTAAAAGAATATGGCAAAAAAGCCAAAATCATGAAAGATTTGTTTGTCAGCAATGGCTTTCAGGTTGTATATGAAAAAGATGGAGATGAGCCCATTGCTGATGGATTCTATTTCACCATCGGATATCCGGGAATGACCGGAGGTGAACTTCTGGGCAACCTGCTATTCTACGGAATCAGTGCTATAACACTAAAGAATACCGGCAGCGAAAAAGAAGGCTTGAGAGCATGTGTTTCACATGTAAAACGTGATCAATTTGAGGATTTGGAAATCCGGCTGAAGCAATTTAATGCTGACTTTCCTCTAAAATAAAAAATATGGCAAAAGTAATTGGAGCAGTAGTAGTCGACAACGAAGAATGCAAAGGATGCGGACTCTGCGTAGTGGCTTGCCCTCAGGATGTTCTGAGTCAAAACAAGCAGGTAAATAGCCGTGGATATCATTATTCGTTTATGAAAAATCCGGAAGCCTGCATCGGTTGTTCAAACTGCGCAACAGTTTGTCCCGACACTTGCATTACCGTTTACCGGGTAAAATTATAAGAAGTTCGAAGTGCCTAAAGTTCGGAGTGCCTAGAGTACTTTAGGCACTCCGAACTTTAGGCACTCTAGGCACTTGTTAAAATAAGCAACAAACAAATTCAAAAAATATGGGTGAATTAAGATTAATGAAGGGAAATGAGGTCATTGCCGAAGCGGCCATTCGATGTGGTTGCGATGGTTATTTCGGATACCCCATAACTCCCCAGTCAGAAATAATGGAAACCCTGATGGATCGCGAACCCTGGAACGAAACCGGAATGGTGGTTCTTCAGGCTGAAAGCGAAATCGCATCCATCCACATGCTTTATGGCGCAGCTGCCACCGGGAAAAAAGTACTGACTTCTTCGTCCAGTCCTGGTATCAGTTTAATGGCCGAAGGAATATCATACCTCGCAGGAGCTGAATTGCCCTGTTTAATTGTCAATGTTCAGCGCGGAGGCCCCGGTCTGGGAACCATTCAGCCTTCGCAGGCCGACTATTGGCAATCGACCAAAGGAGGCGGGCATGGCGATTATCGCCTGATTGTACTCGCACCATCGTCCGTTCAGGAAATGAACGACTTCGTCGAATTAGGTTTCAAACTGGCTTTTAAATACCGGAATCCGGCTTTGATCCTGACTGACGGTGTGATTGGACAGATGATGGAAAAAGTGGTTTTGGCCGACTATATCCCCCGATTAACCGACGAAGAAATCA
>JAHEYT010000067.1 GCA_023251455.1 Bacteroidota bacterium | reverse complement strand
TGCGGTCACCCTGTTCTCCCTTTTTTTATCCAATCCTCTGGAAGCTGATGCGCCCAGAGCAAATGCCCGACAAATCGCAACTGCTCCCAAAGCGACTGATTTTGCCTGGAATGAAGTGATTCGAACACCACAGTTTTATTTATTATGGATCATGTATGCATTGGCGGCAACTGCCGGGTTGATGCTCATTGCCCATCTCCCAAAGATTGCTGAAGGTCAGGCAGGCTGGAAAGCAGGTTTCTGGCTGGTTGTAATTTTGTCGGTATTTAATGCGTTAGGACGTCTTGGTGCAGGTATCCTGTCCGATAAAGTTGGACGGACACGGGCCATGATGTTGATCTTTATTCTGCAGGCGGTAAATATGTTTTTATTCATGTTCTATACTTCAATCCCATTATTGATTGCCGGCTCTGCAATTGCCGGTTTAGCTTATGGTGCTGTGTTCTCATTATTTCCTACCACAACGGCCGAATTTTTTGGAATGAAAAACCTGGGGATCAATTACGGGATGGTATTTACCGGATGGGGGGTTGCCGGAGTTTTTGGCGCCATGCTGGCAGCTACAATAAAAGATATGACCGGAGTTTATGATTCCAGTTATGTGATGGCTGGTGTATTTCTGGTCGTTGCCTCGATTCTGGTACTTACCCTGAAATCGCCAAACGCAAAGGCATAGGGTGAAACAAAGTTTTGCGGTATTTTTGAAATGATATGGTTGTTCGTGCAATTATCTTCTTAACAAAATTTTATCCAATTGATGAAAAGATGAATGCATCTGTAACCAATTCTCCTTTAATACACTATATATCTCCTGAAAATTTTGATTCAGGCAATAATTTCTTCGTCCAAATGTATTTTGAATTAAAATATAACTACTTTTGGAAAATATATTTATCCATTATTTAAACAGTTATTTATGAACATTTTTGTTGGCAGCCTTCCCTTTAAAATTGAGGAAAGCGAATTACAGGAAATTTTTGAAGAATACGGAGAAGTAACATCCGTAAAAATTATTACAGACAGAGCTACTGGAAGATCTAAAGGCTTTGGTTTTGTAGAAATGACGAACGAAGAAGAAGCTAAAAAAGCAATTGAAGAACTGAATAACGCTGAGATTGAAGGCCGGACAATTGTTGTAAATAAAGCTGAAGAGAAAAAAGAAGGTAGTCGTCCAAGTGGTGGCGGTTTCCGTGGTGGTAACTCAGGCGGAGGTTTCCGTGGAGGTAATTCAGGTGGTGGTGGCGGTTTCCGTGGCGGCAGCGGTGGTGCTGGCGGCGGCGGTGGTTTCCGTGGTGGTAGTGCTGGTGGCGGCGGCGGTTTCCGTGGTGGCGATCGTGGTGGCAACACAGGCGGTGGTTTTAACCGTGGTGGTGGCTCAAGCGCTGGTGGCAACAGAAGATCTGAATACTAGGATTATTCCTGTTTTTAAGGTGCTATTTATGTAAAAATTAATTCATTTAATTTTTACAACTACATAAAGGCTAATAAACAAAGGTGTTTCACCAGAGTTTATTAGCCTTCTTTTTTTGTAAAAGCCCCCTTCCCGTTCCCCCGAAAGGGGAAAGCTCTTCTGTTCTTTAAAGGAATGATTAAGGCTACGTTGAACCACGTTTCAAGCGGCAAGACTCAAGTTCCCCTCCTTTGGAGGGGTTAGGGGAGGCTTTATTTCTCAATTCTTATTCGAGCATCAACAGCTATTATTTTGTTTCCATCACCTAATAGTGGATTGATATCAAGTTCTTTAATTTCAACTGCAAAGCGAAGAAGTGTGGACAAACGCACCATGATTTCAGCAAATTTGCGCTCTTTTACACCATTCTTTCCCCGGTAGCCTTTGATGATCCGGTATGCACGGAGGTTTTTGATCATGGCAGCAGCTTCACACATGGTTAATGGTGCCAGACCGGAGGTGATGTCTTTGAACACTTCCACAAAAATACCGCCTATGCCGCACAAAATTATATGTCCAAACTTGTCCTCATATTTAGCCCCCAGAAAAAGTTCAATTCCTGAAGCCATTTCAGCCATCAAAACGGCAGTTGTATCTTTGATGTGAATCAGTCGTTTGAATTCACGCTGAACCGTTTCCATATCCTTAACGTTTAGCACAACTCCACCAATATCCGTTTTGTGAATGGGGCCAACTACTTTCATTACGAGCGGAAATCCCAGTTTGTGGGCTGTTTCAATTGCTGCGTCTTCCGATGTCACGGTGATTTCGCGAACCATTGGAATTCCTGCTGCGGCAAACAATTGGTGGATTGTTTCAGGTGATTGAAATCCATCTTCTGCCTGATCAATAATCCGACGGATTTCAGGAATATCGATATTATCCAAAAATATCTTTTCTTCGGTAGGTTTGGCTGTTTTCAAGATGCTGGTCAGCGCTTTTCCCAGCAAAACTTCATCCGGAAAAATTACATTTCCTTCGGAAATGAAATAAGCCATATCGTCCTTCACATTAATCAGTGAAGGAAGAATTGGGAATATTGGTTTTTTGCAGGTACGCATTTTTTCGTTTAGAACCTGGTAGACATCCCGAACCGGAGATAGTCCCGGACTACCAAAGATAACTGCCATCCCATCAATTTTATCAAAATCGGTTTCACAGGCATCAATAATTGCTGCCAGCTGCTCCGCATTTCCAGTAGCCAGAAAATCAATCGGGTTTTCGACCGAAGAACCGGGGAAAAGCTGATTTTTGAGCCTTGTTTTTGCTTCACAATCTTCAATGTGTGGAATTTTTAATCCACCGTTTTCGAGCGCATCGGTAAGCATGACAGCTGGCCCACCAGCGTGGGTGATGATGGCCA
Organism: Bacteroidota bacterium; assembly: GCA_023251455.1. Taxonomy (GTDB): domain Bacteria; phylum Bacteroidota; class Bacteroidia; order Bacteroidales; family Prolixibacteraceae; genus Aquipluma. The sequence continues at coordinate 33,584 of JAHEYT010000067.1, read as the reverse complement.
GTCGTTTGCCTTTCATGGGTTTGCAGTGAAAGATATTGGCAACTGTCGTCAATTCCTCGCGGCCATAACAGCGGACAATTCCGGCTTTGCGGAATAGGGCTTCGACCGCTAAATCCGAATTCGCCATTGCTCCGGTATGCGAAGCTGCTGCACGACTCCCGGCTTCGCTGCTCCCTGCTTTAATGGCCGCTATTTTACATCCTTTCCGGATTAACGAAGATGCGTGTTTCAATAATTTATCCGGATTTTTGATGCTTTCGATATAAAGTAGTTTAACCCGCGTGCTGGTTGCCGGATTAAATACGTCATCCATAAATTCGAGGATTTCTTCCACGCCGTTCTGAGCTGAATTTCCGACCGAAAATACGCTGGCAAAATGGAGCCCTTTAGGGATGCCGGATTCCATGATGAAAACGGCAGTTGCTCCGGAACTGGAAATTAGGTCGCAACTCATTTGTTCGAGTTTGGGAATTGGAGTCGTAAATACACTGGTGTGCGCGTAAGTAATCACCCCAATGCAATTTGGACCAATGAGACAAGCATTATTTTCTTCTATAATTTTTACGATTTTTTGCTCAAGTATCCGTCCTTCTTCACTTTCTTCGCTGAAGCCTGCTGAAATAATGATAAATCCTTTCGTGCCTTTTTTGGTTGCCAGAATCTCAACCGCATCAACACAAGCGGCAGCTGGAATAGCCAAAACGGCCATTTCAACAGCAGGTAATTCATTGACTGAAGGATAAGATTTTACTCCCTGAACCTCATCCGAACCTGGGTTGACGACGAAAAGATCGCCCTTGAAATTATTGTCGAGCAAATTTTTCAGAAGTTTCCCTCCCGGCTTGGTGGTGTTATTTGAAGCTCCTACAACTACAATACTTCTCGGGGCAATTAATTCTTTTGTTATCATCGACAGGCTTTTATGTTTGAAACAAAGTTAGCAAAAGCAATCTCGGAAGGAACTGACTTTTGCCTGCATTTTGGCGGTGTTCATCATTCGCAAAAATCAGTTATGTTTGTAAAGTCGTGTTTCACGTTGATCGCTTTTGTGATTCTATACTTTATAAGACAAGTACATGTCAAATTCTTCAGGACAAAAAATTGTGGTTATTTGCGATTTCTCAGAACGGATGAAAGAGGTCATTGTTCATGGAATTCGCATGGCTGGTGTTTTGAGGAAGGAGCTTTGCTTGACGGCTATCTGGAACGATAAAGTTCTGAAAAATAATCTTCAGGAAAAATTGATTCAAACCTCGAAAACCCTGAAGGGAAATCTGCCCGACATGGAGATTTCATGGCTACTGCTCCAGAAATCGTTGCTCGATAACATGCAAAAGCTGGTTGACGATTATGAAGCTGTTTTGGTTGTACTTCATCAGGCTGATATCAATTGGGCATTGAAAGCCTTCAGGGAAAGTAGTATCGCCTTTCTTTTTGTGAACGGCGAAATTCCTCGATTTCTAAGCTACAAAAACGTGCTGGTTCCGATTGATTTCCGCAAAGCTTCGAAGGAAACATCGCTCTGGGCCTCGTATTTCGGCCGTTTCAACAAGTCGCAGGTACAGCTGATTTATGCTCATGAAACGGAAAAGGATCAGGCTAATAAATTAATGCGAAACCTTAATTTTTTTAAGAAGTTTCTTTCAAGCCTGAACGTCCGCCATCATGAGGTTGCAGGGAAATCTTCCAGTTGGGGGATTTGCAATGAAGCTATCGCCAAAGCAGACGAGCTGAATGGCGATGTACTGATTTTTTCAGGAAGCAGCGCAATCTCGCTGATCGATTTACTAATTGGACTTCCGGAGAAAAAAATCATCCGAAAAGCAGGCTACCTGCCCATTTTGATGATTAATCCGCGAAAAGACATTTGTGTGCTGTGCGATTGATCCGGATTATTCCTCAATCTTCATTTCGTCAAGCAAATAGCCAGCTCCGGCTAGTTTGTCGGTAATGAAAAGCGCGTACCGAATATCGAGGGCAATGTTACGGCACCTTTCCGGATCGAACATTAGGTCGCTCATGGTTCCTTCCCAGCAGCGGTCGAAATTCACACCAACCAGGTTTCCATTGGCATCAATTACCGGACTTCCCGAATTACCTCCGGTGGTATGATTTGACGCAGTGAAACAAACGTTCATTTGCCCATTTTGCCCGTATCGGCCATAGTCTTTCTTCTGGTATAAATCGCGCAGTGCCTGCGGAACGTTGTAATCGTAAATGGCCGGGTTGTCCTTTTGCATAATACCTTCCAGAGTTGTATAATAAATGTAAGTTACGCCGTCCATAGGTTCAAAACCTTCCACTTTTCCGTAGGATACCCGCAGTGTTTTATTGGCATCGGGCCATAAGGACTTGCCCTGATTCATTTCCATGATTCCCGCAGTGTAGGTTTTCATGTTTCCGTCAATTTGTTTCTGGATTGAAGTAAAATACGGTTCAACTTTCGATTCAAATTGTTTTTTCAGGCTCCTGAAGATTTGAAATACCTGATCCTGGCTTAATGTTTTAAGCTTTTTTGCATTCAGGCCTGAAGTTATTTCAGCCAGTTTTGCCTGATCGGTGAATACAGACTTCCGATAAACTTTGCTGATCAGTTCGTCCTGACTTGTTTTACTCATGAGCGTTTTAAAATCTTCAGGAAGAAATGCCGGATCCATTTCTTTGGCATAGAGGCCAAGTAATTTCCCAAAAACTTTTTCATCGGTAGCCCGGTTGTATTCGTTGAAATACTCATCAAGCTTTGCCTGAATCGCATTTTGGATTTTTTGCTGATCGGCGGTTGACAAGGTTGACCAGCGAGCTTCAATCGCATCGAAGAAGGAAATGATGCTGAAAATATCTGTTCCTCTCAGAACGATTTCACCATAATAATCATTGGCTTTGGTATAAGAAGCAATTTGGCTGTAAAGCTTTTCGAAGTTTGGTAATACTTCGCTGTAGCGACTTTTTCGTTCCGGATTGGCATCAACCCAATTCTTAAATTCGCTTTCGAACTTCTGCTTGGTTTCGATGGCGTTCAGTCGTTTCAATCCTTTCACTTCGCCTTGCCATTTTTTCCATGCATTGCTGGTATTGGCATATTTGGCTGCGTATTGAATCCGAACTCCCGGATCTTTATTCATGTCAGTTGCAAGCAGGCCCAATTTCAGATCTCTGATTTTGATTTTATCCGGATCGCCCTGTTCCATAATTTGTTGAATTGCCTGTGATGGCAGGTATTCCTGAGTTCTCCCGGGATAACCAAATACTAAGGTAAAGTCGTTGGGTTGAACACCTTTGATTGAGATTTTGAAAAATTTCTTCGGTTTATAGGGAACGTTATCGGGCGAATATTTGGCTGGCTGGTTGTCTTTGTTGGCATAAATACGGAAGTATGAAAAGTCACCAGTGTGGCGTGGCCACATCCAGTTGTCGGTGTCGCCACCAAATTTTCCGATGGATGTTGGTGGCGCTCCAACTAATCGCACGTCGGTAAAAACCTCATAAACGTACAGGAAATATTGATTTCCATAGAATAGCGGTTGAACGGCAGCTTCAAATTTCCCTTTTTCGGAAGCTTTGGCTATCATTTGTTTTGTATTCCGACTAATAACTACCGAAATAGAATCGTTTGGTTTGCCTTCAGTTCCAGCTAAAATCTGATCAGAAACATCTTCCATCCGGTTCAGAAAACGAACACTTAATCCAGGGTTTGCAAGCTCCTCCTGATGATTTTTTGCCCAAAATCCATTGGTCAGGTAATCGTGTTGGAGTGAGCTATGGTTTTGAATGGCGTCGAATCCGCAATGATGGTTAGTAATAAGCAAGCCGTCGCCCGAAATTAGTTCGGCGGTGCATCCCGATCCAAACAGAACAACGGCATCTTTCATGCTGGCCTGATTGACACTGTATATATCATCGGCCGTAAGTTTGAAGCCCATTTGCTTCATTTCTTCGATATTGTATTTGTTGAGTAAGGTTGGAATCCACATGCCTTCTTTTGCCTGCAACGACAAAAATGAAAGCAATGCAAATACCGAAAGGAACAGGTTTTTCTTGAGCATCTTTCTGTGATTTATTTTCAGGGTCAAAAGTAACAATAGATCAAAATCAAAAATCCTGATTTTGTCATAGTATCAATAAAAATGTATTCTGTTGCAAGACCTGGATGTTGTGAAATTAATTTCTCCAGAGTACTTTATTTGTTTAAATCGGCTGCGCTATGAAATCCGGAGGCGATAACCGTATTTTCGATGTTGTTCTGATTAACAACTGTTGCGTCGATCAATATTGATTTCACCAGAGCTTTTCCGTTACTTTCGTTTGAAAACTTCATCTTTATTGGCTTTTCAAGTGCAAGCGATACTGCCAGCTGGGCCGTTGTTGAAGCCATTTCCTTCAAAGGTTTCAGAATGTCACAAGTTTGTGTCCCACTTATTATGGCTTTTACATTGTCAAGTTCTGCATCCTGTCCGGCAACCATCACTTTTCCGTCTAATCCCTTCTCTTTTAAAACCGAGAGTACACCATCGGCAATTGCATCGCTTCCGGTAATAATTGCAGTAATCGAATCTTGATTTTGATCAAAGAGGCGATTGGCATGCAAAGCTCCTTCCGCCGGAGACCAGTCTTCAGTAAATTCACTGTAAACAAGCTGAATATCTCCTTTCTCCATAAAAGGCTGTAGAATGTTCATTTGTCCAAGGAAAAGTTTCATCGAATTGTCGTCGTGTTTCGAACCGCAAATCAATGCATATTTACCTTTGGGTTTCAGTGAGGTCAGGTACGAAGCCTGAAGTTCGCCAATGCGGGTGCTATTTGCCGTAATGTAATAATCGAGCTTGCACCCGTTGATCAGGCGGTCGTAGGCAATAACTTTCACATTAGCTTCATGCGCCATTTCAACAATCGGAGCTGCTTTGTCCTGATTGATCGGAATTACAATCAATACCTGAACTCCATTTTTTATCATTTCGGCAGCCTGTGCAATTTGTTTCTGCTGATCATTATTGGCGACTTCAAGCATAACATCGGCTCCCTCTTTGGTGAGATTTTCAACCAGATAATCCTTATCTTTTGTCCAACGGGCATTTTCATAACTATGAATCAGGATCCCGATTTTAGGTTTTTCGTGTTTACAACCTGATATTTGAATAAAGGATACACCGAGCATCAGAATGATCAAAAATCGATATGATTTCATATATTATATTTTTAGGAAGATGTGTGTGCAAGCTACTATTTATCCTAAGATTATTGCTAGTGCAAAGGTCTGTTTTTAAGCACTGAAGAACGGAGGGTTCAGAAGGTTTTCAAATGTTCATAAACACTTTGCACCGGCAATCCCATCACATTGAAAAAAGAGCCTTCAATGTGATAGATGCCAACGTAGCCAATCCATTCCTGAATTCCGTAGGCACCAGCCTTATCGTATGGATGGTAATGCTCTATGTAATAGTGAATCTCCTCGTCGGATAATTCCTTAAACCACACATCGGTCGACGCATAAAACGACACTTTTTTCTCGGCGGAAAGTAAACACACGCCAGTTATTACCTGATGCTTTTTTCCTGATAAATCTTTTAGCATCCTGAATCCATCGTCATAATCAACCGGTTTGCCAAGTACTTTCCCATCGAGCCAAACGATAGTGTCGGCAGTAATTACCAATTGATTGGTTTTTAATTGTGGACGAAATGCCTCGGCTTTCAGTTCGGCCAGGAAAACAGGCACCTCATTCATCCCCAAATTTTCCGGAAATTCTTCGGGAATATCCATCGACTGAACGCTGAATTTCAATCCTAAATCGGTTAGCAGCTGCTGCCGGCGCGGGGACTTTGATGCCAGAATGATTTCAAATTGTTCTAGGTTGTGCAAAAACATGGTTATGGTTTCAGATTTGTCATTTATTGTCATTGAGTCATTCATAGTCATTTAATTGCAAAATAAAACTAATGACAATTTAATGACGTGAAACAAATGACCACTAAAGACTTTTGTTTACTGCGACTGAAAACTGTGACTGGCGACTAATCCGCTTTGATGCCTTTGATTTCCTGACCAAACCATTTCTGCTGCGACCGCATCACCTGCTCAATCACATCGCGAACGCAGCCTTCACCTCCTTTTTTGTCGGAAATATAGAGCGAAATAGCTTTTATTTCAGGAACAGCATCGACCGGACAAGTTGGGATGCCAATTTCTTTCATGATTGGAAAATCGACCAGGTCGTCGCCCATGTATAGAATTTCGTCTTTCTTTAAACCGGTTTTTGCCAGAATTTCATCCAGACATTCTGTTTTATTGAACGAATTCAGGTAAATGTGCTCGACTCCCAGTTTTTTGTACCGAAGTTTCACCCGTTGTGTATTCGCACCGGTAATGATGGCCATCTGAAATCCATTTTGAAGTGCGTAACGAATTGCGAATCCATCTTTTACATTAGCCGTTCTCACCGGATCACCGCTTTCGTCGAGTGGTGAAATGTCGTACGACAACACTCCGTCAACATCGAAAATGAAGGCTTTGATATTTTTAAGTCTTTCTTTAAAGAAGGTCATGATTGTGTTTTTGTTGAAGCCGAAAAATGCTTTCGGTCGCAAAGCTATAGATTTTCTGATATTCAGGTTTATCGTAAAGCATTTTTAATTGGGCATTGATGGTATTTTGGTCGTTCCGCTTGGCTGGTCCGGTTTGTGCATCAATCGGATGAAGTGTCTCAATTTTTTCAGCAGTTTCACGGATGAGTGGTTTAAGCAAATCGAAATTCAGCTTTTTCTCGTGAAGTATGTCGGCTCCGATGCTATAAAGGTGATTTACAAAATTGTTGACAAAAACAGCTGCAAGGTGCAATGTTTTTCGTTCGTCAGAATTAATCTGGTTAACTGAAGATGAAAGTTTTTCACCTAGTTTTTCCAACTCCAGAAAGGTAGTGGCATGGCTGGCTTCAATACAAATCGGAATATCTGAGAAATCAATCTTTCTGCTTTTCGAAAAGGTTTGAAGTGGGTAGAATACGCCGTAATTGTTGCTGAATCCATCCAGTATACTCATGGGAACACTGCCGGCAGTATGCACAATCAGCTGGCTTTCGCCTATCTGTAGGTTTTCCAATACTTCCTGAATGGCAGAATCCTTAACAGCAATCACATACAAATCAGCTTCAGGAAAGAGTTGTGATAAATCATTGGTGAAGCTGGCATTCACTTTTTTGGCCAATTCAGATGCGGATTCAATTTTCCGACTGTAAACCTGCTTTACCTGAATTCCTTTTTCGAACAAGGAAAAAGCCAGTTGAGTGGCCAGGTTTCCTGCTCCGATAATGACTACATTTTCAATCATGGCATTTGTATTTAATGTTGGAAAGTTATAAAAAACTACGGACGAATAGGTCTAAAATGTAGTGAGCGGGAAACTTTAAGTCACCCGCTCACTGAAATTACATCCGATTAAACTATCTGTTTTCGTATCGTTTGTTGACAGTTTCCCAGTTCACTACGTCCCAGAATTTGTCAACATATTCGGCCCTACGATTTTGGTATTGAAGGTAATAAGCATGTTCCCAAACATCAAGACACAAGAGAGGAGTTCCTTTCTTTTCAACAACATCCATCAGTGGATTATCCTGATTGAGGGTATCGCTTACGAAAAGATTGCCATCTTTTCCAGCAACCAGCCAGGCCCAGCCGCTTCCGAAATGTTTTTTAGCGGCATTCGCGAATTCTTCTTTGAATTTATCCATTGAGCCAAAATTTTTCTCAATTGCACTTTTCAGAACCGGCGAAGGATTCGTTTTTGCAGGACTCATATTTTCCCAGAATAACTTATGATTGTAATAACCTCCACCGTTGTTTCGAATAGCTGCTGGTTGTTTGCTGATTCCGGCGAATAAGTCATTCAAATCCATCTCGGCTGCAGGAGTATCTTTAAGGGCTGCCACAAAATTGGTGAAATATGCCTTGTGGTGCTTGCTGTAGTGAATTTCCATCGTTTTTGCATCAATGACTGGTTCCAGCGCATTGTAGGCATAAGGTAATTCCGGAAAGGTTACATCAATAGCCTTTTGTGCAGGCAGTTTGGAGTTGTATACATTAGACCATACAGGGGCGGCGACCAGCGAAGTTCCGACAAGGGCAATAAAATTTCTGCGTTTCATAATTTCTGAATTAAAAATATCAAAACTGTTTTCTTAATTGACTAATTGTAAGAATAAGAAACAGTTGGTTCGTGTGTTTTGTTTAACCTCATGAGCCCAAATATGAAACGGTTATACGGGTGTCGGAATGTTTATTCCAAGATTTTGTGGTCGATTTTTCCCGATCCATTTTATCGCCTCAACTTTAGAAGTAACTCCCTTAATGAAGGGTTCCATCATCTCGATGTCCTTGTAGTGGTTTTGATATTCTTCTTCACTTGCCATGCAAATAATTTTCCTGACACCGCTTGATTTTAACGGATCAATGATATTCTTTGTAGTAAACGAATATAGTACCGGTGATATCTTGAATTGTGAATTTAACTTGTTTAGGATAATGAAGTATGGACGAACAGATAAAGCATATTCAAGCATTACCGAAACAGAGGCGATATAGCTTTCCTGGTCTGAAAAATTGATGTCATCAATGATAACTTCGAGGTAATTAAATTCAGAATTGATTTTAAAGCAAAGATTCTTATAAATAATGTCTTTTTCTTCAGGCATTGCTTCTTTAGAATTGGTTTTGGTTTATGACAAGTACAAAATACAACCAATTTCTGAAATTTGAAACAATTCGAAAAGTAATTACATAAAAATATAATTTGTTAATATCATGGTGAGAATGAATGATTAAAACAGAATCAGGAACGGATTAAGACTAATCGCCCAGCTCAAACATGCTGGCCATGTCGCTTTTCGAAAGCGTTTTAAAGGCAACCATCGACTCGGTATTGGTAATTCCTTCCACCTTGGTTACTTTCTCAGTTATGAGTTCCGCCAGATCGTCGGCATGTGGAAGCCTGATGACAGCTACCAAATCGAACCGTCCGCTTACGGAATAAACTTCGGTAATTCCAGGCAAACTGACCAGTTGTTCGGCTACCGAATTGATTTTGGTGCGTTCTGCATTGATAAGTATAATGGCGTTTATCATTGATTTTTCTCCTTAATGATTTTTATTTAGATTGTATTTTTCTGATTTGTCAGTTGATTCTTTTAGCAATACATGTCGTGGCTACCTTTTTTTACCTTTTCGAGTAAAGTGATAGCTCTTTCACGGGCAACACCATGCATCGAGTCAATCACATCTTCAATCAGGTTTTCACCGATCAAACGGGTCTCATACGAAGCATAGTCCATCAGGTATTCCATAAAGGTAGAAACTGCGTTTGGATTACAATGATTCTTGATATCACCTGGTTTTGCACGATCCATAAAATCCTGACCAGTTCGGCCAAGCCGGTAACATCCGGTACAGAAAGAAGGGATATAGCCCATTTCAGCTACATCTCGGATTACTTCATCCAGCGGACGATGATCTCCCAAACAGAACTGACCGCTGTCGTCGTGCAGTGAGTCGCTGTAGCCACCCGGATTGGTACGGCTTCCGGCGGAAATCTGGGAAACGCCCAATGCAAATGTGTCGCGCCGCATGTGCGCTGTTTCACGGGTTGACATGATAATGCCGGTGTAAGGAACTGCCAATCGAAGAATAGCAATAATTTTACGGAAATCGAGATCGGAAACTGCATGTGGCGGGTGCGAAGCCAGGTCTGATCCGGTAGCCGGTTCGATGCGCGGAACACTGATGGTATGCGGTCCCACTCCAAATGCCCGTTCAAGTTCCTGAATGTGTTGCATCAAGGCAAGCAGTTCGAAACGGAAATCGGCTAAACCAAAAAGTACCCCGATTCCAACATCGTCAATTCCTGCTTCCATCGCCCTATGCAATGCCGTTACACGATAGTCGTAATCTGCTTTTTTCCCACCGGTGTGCACTTCGTGGTAGGTTTGATGATGATACGTTTCCTGAAAAAGCTGAAAGGTTCCGATTTTTGCCTCTTTCAGTTGTTTGAATTCAGGAAGGTCGAGTGGAGCAATATTAACGTTGACCCGACGGATTTCGCCGTTACCAACTTTGGCTTCATAAATTGATGCAATGGAGTCGATCACATACTGAAACCCTTGTTTCGGGTACGATTCACCGGCAACCATTAAAATTCGTTTGTGTCCCTGGCTCACTAATATCTCGGCCTCATGCTTGATTTCGTCCTGTTTAAGCGAACGCCTGATAATGGCCTTGTTTTTTGCCCTAAAGGCACAATAGCTACATTCGTTGGCACACAAATTCGAGATGTAAAGTGGTGCAAAAATAACCAGCCGTTTGCCATAAATCTTTTCCTTGATGAGATTGGCTTCCTCAAAAAGTTCGAACAACTGCATCGGATCCTTGATGTTGGAGAGTACGGCCACATCTTCCATATCAAGGCCTTTCATTTCCTTGGCTTTATTCAATACCGCACGGACTTTCCCCGGATCAGGTTTTTGATTTCGTTCGAGAATTCGGGCAATCTCTATTTCGTTTATAAAAGCAGACATGATGGTGGATTTCGTAATTTATATTTCAAAGGTACGATTCAATCAGCAAAAATGAATGATTAAAATTTCGAATAATGTGATATACTTGCAACTTGTTTACAACTTTTTCAAAATAGAATTTATGCCTGAAAATCTGATTCAACAGATATCCATTATAAGTGTGTCTCTTCTTAATTTGTTCATCACTGTTTGGTATTGCTGGCTGACCTACAAGCAGAAAATAAAACCGGCTCTGGCTATGTGGATTTTTTTCACCATTGCGGTTGCTATTAGTTTGGCAACCTATTTAAAGTCTGATAATTTCAGTTTATTAGATAATATCCTGAATACGACCGACATGGTACTTGCAGTTAGCGTTACCGTTGCAATTTATCTTTGGGGAGACCACACTTCTCGCTTTAGTAAGTTCGATAAAGGCTGCCTTGTGGCAGTATTTGTTATTTTGCTGTTTTGGTTCGTTACCAAAAATCATGTGGTTACTCACACTTTAACCCAGGGAATTCTGGTGATTGCCTACTTTCCGGTTGTCAGCCGCCTGTGGAAAACGCGCGAAAACTCGGAGTCGTTTCTGATCTGGATAGCCATGGCAGTTACGCCGGCAATTTCCCTATTATCGAGTAAAGGAACTTTGGCCACCATTTATTCGGTAAGGGCAATTATTTGTATTATGGTGTTGCTGCTGCTGATGTTGAGGGTTGAATACCTGAGCCGAAAACAGTTGAAAACAATTTGATTGGGCAATAATGGCAGTATACTGAAAAATGGTTGAAATTTAACGGATTACGTCAAGTTTATGCGATTAGTTTGGCTCACCGAACTGATTGGTAACCTCCTAGCACACCGTTTTTGCTGAGAACAATCTGCCACAATTGGTTATTCCTTGCCCGGAATGACGCCGCTGAAGTAAGTAGGTAATAATTCCACATTCGAAAAAATCGTTCGGAATAGCACCCGGCTATTGTGTTCCAGTTGCAAACAAAATTATCGTGCCAGGCCATCAGTGTTTTATCGTAATCAGGACCGAAGTTGTGCCAGTCTTCCATCACGAAAAAATCTTCGATTGCCCGGCCTACATGAGCTACTGAAGGCAACATACCATTTGGGAAAATATATTTGTTGACCCAGGGATCGAGTGTTTTCCGTGATTTATTCCGGCCGATCGTGTGAAGAATGAACAAACCCGTATCGGTTAGTGATTTATTGGTAACCCGGAAAAAAGACCTGTAATTTTTATAGCCTACGTGTTCTATCATTCCAATGCTTACAATGCGGTCAAATTTCTCATCTAAATCACGGTAATCCATCAGACGGAATTCAACCGGAAGTCCATCACAAAGTTTCCGGCCCAATTCGACTTGCTCTTTGGAGATCGTTATTCCAACTACTTCAACCCTGTATTTTTCGGCGGCAAATTTTCCAAAAGCACCCCAACCACAGCCAATGTCAAGAACCCGCATGCCAGGTTCGAGATAAAGTTTACGACAAATTAATTCCAGCTTGTTTTCCTGAGCTTCATCCAACGTTTGGGCATCTTTCCAATAGGCACAACTGTAATTCATCCGGCTGTCGAGCATGTTCTGGAAAAGATTATTTCCCAAATTATAATGTTTTTCTGCTATTTGATAGGCCCTTCTTTTCGATTGCAGATTGAAGAGTTTTGCAGTCAAAATCTGAATGAAAACTGACAGTTTTCGTTGAATTTTTTCATCTGCCCGGGCCAGAAAAATCCGATGGATAAATTCGTCCATTTTTTCAACATCCCACCATTTATCCATATACGACTCTCCGATACCCATTTCAGCTTCGGTAATTGCCCTTCGGTAAAATTCCGAATTATGAATCTGGATATCCCAGGGATTATTGCCGTTAATCTGAACTCCGGCCAATCCCAAAATCTCTTCAGCGAGGTGTTTATACTTGTTGCTCATCGTAACCCTTTAGCAGATTCAGAAAAATCAGGTTCACTAAATTCCAATTGGAAAACCAGAATAAATGAGCTGAACATTAAGGTCATGAAGTCGAATTGTCTGCATGAAAAATGAATGATTATTGAACGCGAAGGTCTAACAGGTAATATGAAACAGGCCAATTACAGCTTCATTGGTCCTATTCCATTTTTCAATTGCTTTTGGAGTAGGACAGAGCTCAACGGTGCATTTCCTTTTGGTGAAATAGTCTGTCGCTTCTTCCGAAAGACGAACCATGCCTTCCTGACCGGCTCCGATAATTAGGCCGCTGGCGCCATCCTGATATACATATTCGGCTTCTTCCCCTGAAATAATGTGCGATGTGCCAAAAATCGCTTTTGAAAGATCTTTCCTTCGTTTCGATATTTCTCCGGATAAACGGATAATGATATCGTGACCTATTTCCCGACCATCAACCGTGATACTCCCAAACCCGGAATCACTTAAAACAGGTTTCATTTCTTGTGTATTATGGTTTTTCGGCTTCTTCTTTTCGGCTTTGCTGATTCAAGCCCATAGTCATTGCCGTCATTCCTGCAAGTCCGCCTAACTGCATTGTATCCAGTGCAGTGCTGGGCACAATTACAATGGTGGAGTTCGTTTTCAGGCCTTCATAGAGCATATTCATGGCCCTTAAATGTAAGGCAGTAGGATTGTCGGAATAAGACTTGGCAGCTTCTTCAAACTTCTGTGCCACCTGTCGCTCCGAATCACCCAAGATTACCCTTGCCTGACGTTCTCTCTCAGCCTGGGCCTGCATCGACATTGCATCCTCCAGTCCATGAGGAATAAGTACATCCTTCACCTCCACCGAAATGACATTAACACCCCAAGGTTCCGTACGTTCATCAATAATTTTCTGAAGTTCCAGACCAATCTTCTCCCTGCCTTCCAGCATATCCGAAAGCATGGTCTTGCCAATTACATCGCGAAGTGCTGTTTGTGAAGCCCAATGAATTGCGCTTTTGTAATCCGCCACATCAAGAGCAGCCTTCTTTGGATCTAAAACTTTCCAAAAAAGCACGGCATCCACATCGACAGGCACAGTGTCTTTTGTGAGTGTTTTTTCTGCTGTAAAAGAAGAGGTAATGACTCTAATGTCAATCCAATAAGGAATTGTATCAATGATTGGCACAATGAAAAAAAGTCCAGGACCCCTGAGTGAATGAAATCCCCCAAGCCTTAATATGACCGCTTTTTCCCATTGATCTGCAATCTTAATAGAGTAAGCTACGATCAGGGCAATAATTAAGGCAATAACCTCAATCAGAATCCCTTCGGTATGTGCCTGAACTCCATACAAGGCATATGCAATGCTAATGCCAAGGCCAAGAATGACAAAAAAGACCAAAACAGCAAAATAATTTGTTTTCATAATATGCCCTCCATTTTTATGCTTATAAAGCTGGATCGGCTTTGGGAAAGTATTGAGACGGTTTGATCGATGCAAAGCCGATTCTCCGGCTCAAAGGCTTATCAAATTTATAAAATATTCTGTTTAAATGCAAGAATAATGCATGCATATATGCTTCATTCTACGGTTGTAAGTTGTATAAAATCAGCATTGTGTCTATCGTCTGGCCGCTTTGGTCGGGGCCATATACTGAAGGGATAAAATGAATTGTTGATGGGTTGCGCATTTCCTGAGATACTATTGTTTCCCGAGTATTGTTAGGGGTATTCTGTTTCGGTACGGCAAATTTCAGTATGAAAAAAGGGCAGAATTTTCATTCCACCCTTTTGATATTTTTATGGCTCCGGTCGTCGGATATCCTTCTTTTCTATTTGCACTGCTTTGCCCAGGTGTCTTTCAACTGAACCGTCCGGTTGAAAACCAACTTTTCAGGAGTTGAATCCTGGTCGATATTGAAATAACCCAAACGCTCGAACTGGAAGTGATCCAATACCTTGGCATCTTTTACAAATGGTTCGATGTAGCATTTCGGTAAAACCTGCAACGAATCGTGGTTCATGAATTCCTTGAAGTCGACGTCTTTGTGTCCATCGGGTTCTTCGTCGGAGAACAAGCGGTCGTACAGACGAACTTCAGCTTCAATATTTTCGGTAGCCGAAACCCAGTGAATGGTCGATTTTACCTTGCGTCCGTCGGGCGAATTTCCACCACGCGAAGCTGGATCGTAAGTACAATGTATTTCGGTGATTTCGTCGTTAGCATCTTTAATCACATCGGTACAGGTAATAAAATAGGCGTAACGCAGGCGTACTTCAGTTCCGGGCGAAAGACGGAAGAATTTCTTTGGTGGTTCTTCCATAAAGTCATCGCGCTCAATATACAATTCGCGGGTAAACGGCACGAGGCGTGTTCCCATCGAAGCATCTTCGGGATTATTCACAGCTTCCATCATGTCAACTGTTCCTTCAGGACAATTGGTTATCACCACTTTCAACGGATTCAGAACGCCCATTACGCGCTGTGCACGTTTATTCAGGTCCTCACGGATGCTGTATTCCAGAAGGGCAACATCGGTAATTCCATCGGTTTTGGTAACTCCAATACGTTCGGCAAAATTACGGAGCGATTCCGGAGTATAACCACGGCGGCGCAAACCACAAATGGTAGGCATACGCGGGTCGTCCCAACCGGTCACATGATTATCTTTTACCAATTCGAGTAATTTTCGTTTGCTCATAACGGTATAGTTGAGGTTCAATCGCGAAAATTCGATCTGTCGCGGACGATAATCCGAATCTTTCAGCTGATCGATAAACCAATCGTATAGCGGGCGGTGAACTTCAAATTCGAGTGTACAAATCGAATGGGTAATTCCTTCCCAGTAGTCGCACTGACCGTGGGCGAAATCGTACATCGGGTAAATGCACCATTTGTCGCCGGTACGGTGATGCGGCGCTTTCATGATCCGGTAAAGGATCGGGTCGCGCATGTGCATGTTAGGCGATGCCATGTCGATATTGGCGCGTAATACGCAGTCGCCTTCGTTGAATTCACCGGCTTTCATACGCATAAACAAGTCGAGGTTTTCTTCTATACTACGGCTTTTGAAAGGACTTTCGATACCCGGACGGGTTGGAGTTCCTTTTTGAGTGCTTATGGTTTCGGCATCCTGATCGTCGATGTATGCTTTTCCCTCTTTAATGAGCTTAACCGCAAAATCGAAAAGCCGATCGAAATAATCGGAGGCATAATACAACCGGTTGCCCCAGTCAAAACCGAGCCAACGCACATCTTCCATAATGGAATCAACATATTCGGTTTCCTCTTTCGAAGGGTTGGTATCGTCGAAACGCAGGTTGGTTAACCCGTTGTATTTCTGAGCGGTTCCAAAATTCAGGCAAATGGACTTAGCGTGGCCAATGTGCAGATAACCATTGGGTTCAGGGGGAAACCGGGTATGTACACGTCCACTGTTTTTACCGGCACTAATCTCTTCTTCAACAATCTGGTGAATAAAATTATTCGATTTCACCGCATTGTCATTCTCAATCACGTTTTCGCTCATTGTATTCAATTTTAAAAGTCTCTTTTTCAGAATGGCACTAACGACAAAAGTATAAAATGATTTCAGCTATCAGATATTCACACGTTTGAAAATTGATTTCCGAAACAATAAAATTAATTTTGCTTTTTTATAAAATGAAAAACATGGCGCTGATCGAAATTGAAGGAATGGAGTTTTATGCTTTTCACGGGCATTTTGATGTGGAGAAAGTGGCTGGAAACCGGTTTCTGGTGAACCTGAAAATTGAAGCCGATTGCAGCAAGGCCGGGCAAACCGACCGGTTGGAAGACACACTCGATTACCAGAAAGCTTATCTGGCGGTGAAGGAAGAAATGGCTATTTCATCTGATTTGCTTGAGCATGTTTGCCAGCGAATCATCACCCGGATTAAATCTGAATGTCCGGAAGCTCAAAATGTATCGGTGAAAGTTTCGAAAATGAACCCGCCAATGGGGGGACAAATTGAAAAGGTTAGTTTGACCATGGAAGGATAGCAAAATAAGTAACAAGTAAAAAGGCAAAAGAGGACGCAGAACATTTTATTTTTGCCTTTTTACGTTTGCTTTGGAGTATTAGCTATTTTGCTTGCGAGAATCTTACCAATACCGAGGCATGTGGTTCTACCAAAATCGTGAATTTATCGGTCACAGCACCTTTGTCTTCCTTGCTCCATAAGTCTTTTACCGTATAGTTTCCTGAGACTCCTAGTTCTGACAGTGAAACCGAAATTTCAGAATTACCGGCATCGTTGATATTAAAGAAAGCCACGTATTTATCCTCAGTTCCGGGAACATCGGCAGTCCAAACGATGAGTCCATTCTCGGCCTTCAGCTGTTTATTTTTTGCACTATTCTGATTGACAGCCAGTACTTCGTCGTTAGTCAGCAACGAAAGTGTGAATTCGTCATTCGTTGGCAAATCGCCACCAAACATCAGTGGAGAACGGAACATGGTCCAAAGGTTCATTAGTGTGTATTGTTCCGGTTTGGTAAAACCGGTCATTCGATCGTTGCCACGTTCAGCGCGTAAGGCAATGTGTCCGATAGGAAGCATGTCTGCATCAGGCCAGTGACCTTCGCCAATGTAGGGAGCCCAGTCGGCACAACGTTTAAATTGAGGTTCAAGCATTTTCCAGTTGTCCCAGAAATCGTCGCAAATGCGCCAAAGGTTGGCATGATTCATCACATGTCCTGCCTTTTCGAGCGGAGTAGCTCCCGGCGAGGTTGAGAAAACCATTGGGCGACCGCTCAGATCAATGGCTTTGCGGATCATAGCAATTTCGCCATGGTGGTAAGGCCTCGACAAATCGTCAACTTTTACGTAGTCGACACCCCACGAAGCATACAGATTGAAGATCGAATTGTAATATTCCTGAGCACCTGTTTTTAGAGTATCGATCGTTTTCATATCGCGCAGCCATTTGCACTGTAGCGAATCTGAATAAATATCACCAGCTTTTACATCGGTTCCCATTACCTTAGTATTCATTTTTATGGCTTCCACCGGAATTCCGCGCATCAGGTGAATCCCGAATTTCAGTCCTTTTGAATGCACATAATCGGCCAAAGGTTTAAAACCTTTTCCATCGGCAGCTGATGGGAATTTCTTTACTGCTGGCAATAAGCGTCCATATTCATCTATTGTATAAACCGGATCTTTTTGGTTGTATCCACCTGCTTTATCGTTTTCAACAAACCAGCGAATGTCAACCACAATGTATTCCCAGCCGTGCTGTTTCAGATTTGCAGCCATGTAATCGGCATTTGCTTTTACTTCAGATTCGGTAACGGTTGGTCCGTAGCAATCCCAGCTATTCCATCCCATTGGCGGAGTTTTGGCGTATTGCCAAAATTGTTTATCCTGATTTTCATCGGAAGTTTTTGGTTTTTTCGCGGTGCATGAAACGGCCAATATAAGAGACAGGATAAGGCAGAATAATTTGAACAGGTTTTTCATTTGAACAGGTTTTTCGGGTAAATTTGATCTGCAATCATTTAAAGTGTGAATATAACATTTATACTTTTCCTGAAAATATGCCTGCTAAACTATTTTGATGATGTGTTACTGTTTGCAAAAAAAAAGCCAGAAATCATTGAGTTGCTTCAACAATTTCTGGCTTTTAAAATTCAGGATACGATAATTAGAGCCTGATAAATAATTCCTCTTTATCTCTTCTCACTTTTGCCGCTGAGCTCAGGTAATCTTTTTCAGCATCGCGGTAGCCCAATGCAAGTACAACCGTACTGCGCAATCCTTTTTCCTGAAGGCCAAGAACAGCATCCAGTGCGTCCGGATCAAATCCTTCCATCGGCGTCGAATCAACTTGTTCTTCAGCAGCTACAGCCAAGCCGGTTCCCAGCGCAATGTATGCCTGCCGCGAATTCCAATTCAACAACTGCTCCGGAGTTTTTCCTGAAATTGCTCCATTAATCATGTTTCGCAGTCCGTCGAGCGAATCGACCGGAATACCACGAACTGAAGCAATGTTATTCAGGTATTTCTCAACATTTTCGTCGCTATATTCTTTCCAGGCAGCAAATACCAACACATGCGAACCTTCAGTTATTTGTGGCTGATTGTAAATTGCCGGAGCCATTTTTGCTTTCAACTCTTCATTTTCGACCACCAAAACGGTGAAAGGCTGCAGCCCGATCGAGGTTGGTGCCAACTGAATTGCTTTCAGGATTTTTTCTAGTTTTTCTGTCGGAATTTTCTGTCCGTTCATTCTTTTGGCGGCATAACGCCACTCTAAATTGTTTAATGCACTCATTTTCTTATTGTTTTAATGAATTTTCGATTTGTAATTTGGTATTTTGAAATACAATAGTTACTTTTAGTGCCTCAATATTACTAAGTAACTTTTGATAAAACAAGAACGCATTATTTCATAACCAGGGAACATGGAAGTAACTATTGCAGATAATCAGTTGATTGACCTTCAGAAAAAATTAGAAATATTTTTTCAGGGGAAGGATGAACACCACGAATTTTGTCCGGTTCGCGATATAATGGACCGGTTTGGCGACAAGTGGTCGTTGCTGGCTATCCTGAATCTGGGTTATTCGGGCAAAGTCAGGTTTAACGAATTAAAAGGTAAAATCGAAGGGATTTCGCAGCGGATGCTGACTGTCACATTGCGGTCGCTCGAACGTGATGGGTTGATTACCCGGAAAATTTATGCTGAAGTACCTCCACGTGTTGAATACGAACTTACCTTGCTGGGGCAAAGCTTACTTCAGAAAATTTGGGAATTGGCACAGTGGGCTTCGGGAAGTATGGAAGATATAATGCACGCTCGGCTGGAATACGATAGTCGGTCATAGATTTTTGCAGTTCGCAATGCAAGCGGATAAATTTGCTTGGCATCTGCTCGTCGGGTTCAATCGGATTTTTAGCTGTTTCTACAAAGAATAATCTCAATATTCGCCTACGATGGCTATTTGTTCTTTATTTAATGGCTAAAAATCAGTATATTAGTGTAGCATAAATATGTAGTTTGGGAAACTGCGGAAATATATCTGGTAAAAGTTGCAATACAAGGTTGATTCAGTAAAGCATGCAAATTGAAACGGACCGATGCAGCAATATTTAAAAGAAATACGATCAGCATTTGCTCAGAATGCCATTTTGAACAAAAAGATATTGTGGTTGGCAATAATCCTGATCGGAATCGCTTTGCTCAAAATTTTCATTCTTTCCCGTTACGACTTACATTCAGAAGAGGCTCAGTACTGGTTATGGAGCAAACGGCTGCAACTATCCTATTATTCGAAACCGCCGCTAATCGCCTACTTGAATTGGTTTTCCACTTCCATCCTTGGCGACACTGTTTTTGCAATCCGGATTAATGCAGTCATTTTCGGAATCATGCTTTCTGTAGTCAGCTACTTATTAGCTTTTGAGTTGTTTAAAAATCAATCAACAGCAATCTTTGCGGCCATTGTTACCAATGTTTTTCCGCTTATTCTTAGCAATTCCATTTTTTTTCTGACTGATGCTCCATTGCTCTTCTTCTGGCTTTGCTGCATGTTATTTTACTGGAAGGCTGCCGAATCACAAAAACCGTTGTGGTGGATATTGTTTGGTATAAGCCTGGGGCTGGGAGCATTATCAAAATACTCGATATTTCTGATCTTTATACCTCTTGTTTTATTTTCGCTGAAATATCACCCCGAAATTTTCAAAACAAAGCATTTCTATATTTCCATCTTAATAGGGTTAATTTTCTTCTCACCTGTTATTTACTGGAATATAGGACAGAAAGGAATAGGATTCTTACATCTTTTTGCGCTGACAGGCATTAACGATCACACCAATAATTTGTATCAGATTATTTCCAATATATTGGAATATACTATTGGCCAAATTTGCATTTTGCTGCCTTTTTACCAATATAAAGCAATTTACCTGAAGTATAGAAACGGAACATTGACCAAACAAATGGAATTTCTAATCCTTCCTGCAATTTCAATGTTTCTTGTTTTTTTAGTTATTTCGATCATACGGAGGGCGGGAGTTTATGTCAATTGGACGGTATTTGCATATACGGGTATTCCAATTTTGTTTGCCCATCTGGCAGCAACTGAAAAAAAAGTAAAGCGGAACCTGCGTGTTTCAGTTGCAATGGGTTTTGTGCTGCTCATGTTTATTGGGCTGACTGTTCCTTCGAATAAAGCATTGCCTCTCGGAGGATTAAATCCGCTCAGCAAAACGATCGGATGGTCGCAATTGGCCGCGAAGATTGATAGTCTGAAAGCGTCGATGCCAGATAGCAGTTGTTATGTTTTTTCAACGAATTACCACATCACTTCCGAACTGTGGTTTTACCTGAAGGGGCAACCGGAAACTTACCTTCTGAATCTGAATTCGCGTATGACGCAGTTTGATTTATGGATTGGAACAGAGCAATTCCGTAATACCGACAAAACTGCGATATATGTCAATTTTGAAAAAATTACACCAGAAATAGAACAAGGTTTCAGTGCTATACTGAAAGAAGATTCGTGTGCAATTTATAGCCAGGACAAGCACATTTACACCTATCACATTTATTTCTTGAAGGGGCTGAAAAGCTTTCAGAAACAATACTCGTCATATTAAAAGATGTTTCCTGTTTATAATAAATGGATTTCCATACAGATATATTCATTGTGGAAATGGAATGTAAGTTATATCGGTAAATATTTGGATTGTCACTGTTTTTTCTTGCAGGTTGGAAACATTTTTTGTTATCTTTGCCCACCCAAAACGGGAAAAACCATGTAATGGTCGGTTGGCCGAGTGGTTAGGCAGCGGTCTGCAAAACCGTGTACGGCGGTTCGAATCCGCCACTGACCTCAACCAAAAAAGAAAAGGTATTCAAGAAATTGAATGCCTTTTTTGCTTTGGTTCTTTAGATTATACTTGTATTTTCGTTCTACTGAACAGATTTATATGAACTCAATCCTAATCCGTTATTCATTACTTTTTGTACTCTTGGTTGGCCTTTGCAGCTGGGGCGAAAAAGCACACCGCAAAATCAATTCGTCGTGCGTCGATTTTTTCCCAAAAGAATTATCTGCGTTGAAAACTTGGGCACCCATACTCGCAGATCATGGTTCGGATGCCGACTTCAGGAAGAAAGACGACAAAAACGAATTTGTGAAGCATTTTATTGATATCGACAATTACGACGACTTCAATAACAAACACCGGATTGAGGAAAACTTTGAAAAGGCATGCCTGAAGTACGGAAAAGTGAAGGTGATGAAGGAAGGTACTTTACCCTGGGTTACCGATTCGACTTACAGTGCGTTGGTTCGAAACTTTAAATTGGGGAACTGGAATCAGGCAGTTTTAACGGCCGCAGATTTAGGTCATTACGTGGGCGATGGTTTTATGCCCTTGCATATTGCTGCCAATTACAACGGACAGCTAAGCGGTCAGACAGGTATTCATCGCCGGTATGAAGAAACTATGATCGACCGTCACATCGATGACATTCAGTTTAAGGCTTCTACTTGTTATAAGGTCGAAAATGTTCAGTCGTATATTTTCAACTTCCTCTATTTCAATCACTCCGATGTTAAGTCATTATTGCAGGCCGATGACAATGCCTATAAGCTGGCAGGGAACCAATACAACGAAATCTATTACGAAAGTCTTTGGGCTAAATCAAATTTGTTTACCAATCGGCTTTTAGAAGAATCGTCGAAAACGTTAGCCGGATTAATTTACACGGCTTGGCTCGAAGCCGGGAAACCGAAAATCCCTGCCAGTCTAGTGAAATAGGGTGTAAACTCTAAATCACAAATTATTCAATTCGTGGCCTTTTCGATCTTTTAATAATGACTATGGGCTTCTCTCTTTTCTCTTTTTTTTTCTCCGGAAGAGGTTTTTGCTCCTCAACAGCCGGTCCTCGCTCGTAAATAATCAGCCCATTCAGGAAATTCCGTAGCAGTTGGTCTCCACATTCCTTGTAGTTAGGGTGGTCTTCAGCACGAAATAATGCACTGAGTTCACTCTTGGAAACCTGAAAGTCAACCAATTTTAAAATCTCAATAATATCTTCGTCACGAAGTTTAAGGGCAATTCGTAGTTTTTTAAGTATATCGTTGTTGGTCATTTCTTACTGTTTTGGATAATGAATGATGCCGGCAAAGAAACAAAAACTTTTGGTAGTCAGGGTTTCTCTTGGTGATTTACTTCTTTTCAGGATATTGAACCTTGCC
This sequence comes from Bacteroidota bacterium, assembly GCA_023251455.1. GTDB lineage: Bacteria > Bacteroidota > Bacteroidia > Bacteroidales > Prolixibacteraceae > Aquipluma. The sequence goes on along the minus strand of JAHEYT010000067.1, from coordinate 10,873 downwards.
AATTTGCCGCCAGGTTACCAGTTCGATGTTATGTTCTTTGAGCGCTTTCCTGAACTCGGGACTCAGTACAAAATCCAGATCGTGTTGCCGCCATTCGGCCCCAAAATCAGGATGATTAACCATGATGGCTCGGGTTTCATCGTTGTCGATAGCCAGATGTACAATGATTTCGTTGAGGCCGGGTTGCATGTTTTCAATGAATTTCAGATAAGGTTCGCTCCACTGTTTAGCAGGGCTAGCCTGATTTATCATGAAAAGATGGTCAACTACTAGGTTGTCGCGGCTCAACATTTCGAGCAATTGTGGCGATATTCCCGCGATCATATCAGCAGGAATCAAAACCGGAAGCTTATACTCGTGCCCGATTTTCAACAAAATCTGGTAATATTCCGGAGAAGCCAGAATGGTTCCCATGTGGTTGTCCAAATGTGTTGGTTTGATCCCAAAGGCAAGCGCCCGTTCAATTTGCGCCCTGATTTCTTTTTCTACTTCCAGGCCATTGGCATGTTTGGCAAATTCTTCAACCGACGGATAAAAATACCCTTTTTGATTCAGTAGATTTGGAATGGCTGTTGCCGGAGAAACTCCTCCGAAGAAATAGCTGTCCCACTCCGAAGTCAATGTCAGGTGAATGCCAATGTCGAACTGTGAGTTGTTCTTTGCAAATTCGGCGATCTCCGGAAACCACGGACAAGGAACCATAATGCTTCCAGAAGTAATTCCACCTTTTTGAAATGCTTGAATAACTGCGCTGTTGGTGCCTTGTGACAAACCCATGTCGTCGGCATGAACAATGAGTAACTTTGCATTTCGGTCGAACCCCAATTTTTCGGCCAGATTCTTCCCGTTTTGCGCAAAGACGGGGAAACATGGAAGAATTAACAGTGCAAGTACAGGAATGATTTTCATAGTCTGTAGGTGTTAAAGTTTAAAAAGCAGCTTTTAAAATTATCAATTATTTTACTGAAACGATACTTTTGAAGCAGGTAATTGATCGTACATACAGTTTCAAGAATCATGCACAATCTGGCGAGTTATGACATGCTTCAAAATACTTTTTCAGAACCTTGAAATTTTTGATTATTTTGCAATCGCTTAAAACCGGATTAACTATGATCAAAAAATTACTTTCCTATCTCCTGACTCCTATCTATTTATTGTGTTTTGGCCTTTTGTTGATCATTTTTCATCCTATTCAGATGGTTACAAGATGGATCTGGGGTTATCCGGTTCGCAAAAAAGCAGTCGATGTGCTAAACTATGGTCTGTTGTACAGTCTTCGGATTTTAGGAACAAAAATCACATTCAGTGGCTTGGAAAAAATACCGCAAGGGCGTCCACTAATTATTGTAGCTAACCATCAGACAACGCTTGATATTCCTGCTGTAATTGTTGGGTTCAGAAAAAACCACCCGAAGTTTATTTCGAAAATTGAATTGGGGAAATGGATTCCCAGCATTTCGTATAATCTGCGCCACGGAGGATCGGTGCTGATCGATCGTAAAAATCCGAGGCAAGCAGTAAAAGATATTTTAATGCTTGGCAAACACATTGAAGCCAACAACTATGCTGCCTGTATTTTCCCTGAAGGCACTCGCGCTAAAGATGGAAAACTCAAACCATTTATGCCTGCCGGAATCGCTTCGTTATACAAATCATCACCGTCAGCACTGATAGTTCCGTTTGCTATTGACGGAAACTACGAACTGATGAAACACGGCTATTTCCCGATGACAGTTGGCGTGCACCTGAAACTAACCGTATTCGATCCGATAGAGCCAAGTGGAAGGGATATGACCGAATTAACCCAACAGATCGAAGATATGATTCGAAAGGAACTGGGACAGGAAAAACCTAAATTTCATTCTTCGTAGAAAATATTAGTTTATCTGGCAGATAAATATGAAAAATAGCTGTATTTTAGGAGGTGTCTAAAAAACAGATTTAAATAATCTGTGCGACTTTCCACCCTAAAATTTCATATATGAAAATTGTGTTTCGCTTGTTTCTTACGCTATTTTTCCTTGTCATTCATGTTTATGCTTCATTTGCTCAGGAAACGAAAATCAAAAATACTTTTAAAATTATTGGTGAAAGAAAGGTCTCTATCTTCCCAAAATCATTGGAGACAAGAACAGTAGAGTACAATCCAGAAAATCCAGATCATCTGTTTATTTCATATTTTAGTAAAGATGGAATAATTGAAACTAAAGCACAGTTCCGATTTACAAGAAAGGTTTTTGAATTGAATAGAATTGGTGATTACATGATTAATAAAGAGTTAGTCGTTGACGGCATTCAAACCAATTTCCGATTAGATGGATCAATAGAAAAAGAACAGCATATTAAAGATGACCAGATGTTGGGGGTAACATGTTTTTATCCAGATGGCAAAAAACAATCTGTATCATCAGGCGATGAAAAAACATTGAATGGGGAAAACCAGATGTGGTATTCAAATGGTCAACTTTCGTATAGCGGAAACTACAAAAATAACCTAAAGGATGGAGAATTTCAGCAATTTGATGAGGGTGGCACAATTATTCATAAGGGAATTTATAGTGAAGGGAAACTGGTAAGTGGAGATGCTGTTGTTCCGGACGTTATATACAAAAATCCTGAAATAATTGCTCAATTTATTAATGGAGAAGAAGCTTTTGATGAATGGCTGAAATCAAGGTTTTCCAGCAATAATGAGATGAAATCTGTCGGTGAAGAGATGGATATAAATCTAAATTTAGTGGTAGATAAAGCTGGGAAAATCACCAAAATTACGAAGGTCGCAACATCCAACCCAAAAATAGTGGAGGCTATTCAAACTTGTTTTTCAGGTTTCTCAGGATATACACCGGCCACTGTTGAAACCATTCCGGTTGATAGCGAATTAAATCTTCACTTGTTGTTAACAAAAGACGGGTTAAAGTCTTTTTCTGAAAAACCATCTGATGTATATCTCAATGTGGATCAAATGCCAATTTTTCCAGGTGGTTTAAAAGCCATGAGGGTTTTCTTAGCTATGAATGTTAAGTATCCCCGCGAGGCCATTCAAAGCAAAATTCACGGAAAAGTTTACGTCAATTTTGTGGTCGACGAGCTCGGCGATGTGACCAACATTAAAGTTATAAAGGGTGTCTCCAAGGTTTTAGATGATGAAGCAATACGAGTAATAAAGTTGATGCCAAAATGGGAACCTGGTCGTATGGAGGGAAAAGCGGTTAAAGTAAGTTATACAGTGCCAATCAACTTCAATATGGTTTTGACTGGTACAAATAGGACTTACTTTGATATAAAAGATATTTCAGAATTTTAAAACCATAACAAAAACTATTGATGGAGAGCAGTTGTGGTCAATCATACTTTATTTTCCATCCATAAACTCGGCACCCACAAACTTTTTGATCCAACCCATCGAACCATATTCTTTTTGCATTTGGGTAAGTAAAGCTTCTGCTTCGGAAGTCTGGTTGGTTTCGTATAAGTTTTTCAGAATAAAGGAGCACAACAGCATTTTTTGCCAGTTGCATTTCGAATCATTTTTTGCCTCAATCAAGGCTAATGCTTTTCGGTAGAATTTCAATGCTTCAATTTTATCGCCACCAAAAACAGCTGGTCGATATTGAAGTGAGTTTCCCTTTTCGATGTAACCCATTGGCTCTGCAGGATCAAGTTCAATTGCTTTATCCATGTGAAACATGCTTTTGGGGCCCAGGAATGGAGCTTTATAAAATGCAAGGGCAATCTTATACCCGTAAAACGCACCAGCCAGACTGTGAAGTTGTGCATTGTTGGGGTATTTCTCTAAAAGGTTGTTCAGATAAATATCTGCCTTATTCACATATTTTCGTGCTACGTCTTTATCGTGGAGGCCAAATTCGTAGCCAACCAGTCCATACATTGCTTTTATCATTTCGGTCTGCCAAGCAAGATCAGTCGATTTTGTTTTGGCCATTTCATCAATCAGTCCAGTCCAAGGAGTCATGTTTCCAGCCCGGTAACTTTCAAAAAAATCGCATTGGTAATAGGCCAAATCTTTTTTTTGAGGCATTGCCACTAATGTGGTAAAAACCAACAAAATAATCAGGCTTAAAGCATTATTTTTCGTCCCTTCCATGTAGTCTCTTTTTTTATTCTCCTGAAAATATTGTAAAAAACGACAGCCGTAAAACTAATCATCTGAAGCGGATGCAGCAAAACCGACATAAAAACATTCTGACGATTAGCTGCTGCAACAAACAACCGGTTTGCAAAAAACAGTAGCACAAATAAACCGAAAATCGTCCACCCTGTTGCAAAAAATACGATGAATGGCCCAAAGCAGACAATGAACCAAAAGGCAAGCATAATAGCTCGTCGACCGCCAAAGTACTCGTGAATGTTACGCGAAAAACCGACAACCGCATCGTTAAAATTATTGTACATTCTGCAAAAGACATCGTTATTTCCAAGGAGAACAGCTATTTGAAATCCTTCAGCCTTCATCATTCTTGCCAACCGGATATCTTCCACATTTTGGTTTTTGACTCGGGAATGCCATTGATGAGTGCGATAATTTTCAGTATCGAACATCATCATCTGCCCATTGGCCGCCGACAACGATGGTAATTTAGTTTTCTGAACCAGAATCATTGGCAGTAAACTTTGCAGTATCCAGTTCATCACAGGAACAGTCAGCCACTCAGCAAGCGATTCCATTTTTTGCTGAGGAAAGATTGATAAAAGCGACAAATCCTTTTCCTGAAAAAAGGCAACCGCTTTGGTGATTGCATCCGGACTCAATTCCACATCGGCATCCAGAAAAATCAGGTATTTACCCGATGCCTTTTGTGCAAGCTGATGACAAGCGAAATTTTTACCCAGCCAATCCGCCGGAAGTTTTTCGCCTAAAAACCAGTGAAAGCGCTCATCTTCGCCAGCAATCCCGTTCAGTATTTCTTCGGTATTGTCCGACGAATGATCATCACAAACAATAACTTCGAAATCAGGATAATCTTGTTTTTCGAGGCTATCCAATAAACGTCCAAGTACCGCTTCTTCATTTCGCGCAGGAATCAATACCGACATTTTTGGAAAATTTGCAGGTTTCTGATCCGGAAGGTGCAACCGCGAAATCAGGTTCACGAATGAAATAATCGTCCGGAGAGCAAGAAAACCCAATGTGAAAATGGCCAGTAATTCCATTATTCTGTTTGTTTGGTTATGCAAGTCTGGTAAAACGTATGATATGCTTTTTCAATGGATTCAACCGCTCTTTCTCCGGAGTATTTTTTAAGGTAAATCCTGATTTCGGGACGTGTAAACCCAAAATAGTCGACCAAAAACACAGCCATTACAATCTCAAAATGTATGGTGTCACCTGAAATAATGCGGTCGATTCCTTTTTGGAAGTTCACAATTTGCTGATGCTGAGTCAACATTTCACCAGTTGGATAGATGGTTGCTAAATTCTTTGGGTCGTTTAAAATTCCGGAGGCATACTGAAGCGAATTCAAAAAATCGCGGTTATTCTTTTGGATCGAAAATACCCCGCAGCGATTCAGGAACAGGTGCTTCAGAAGTTGTTCTTCGAGCATCATGACATGAAACTTTCGCCTGAATATTTTCCGGCTTAGCCAATACGACCAGTAGCCGTCCCACCAGCTAAAATGGTTTTGGAATAAAAGCACCGACCGATTTTCAGGAATATTTACATCAGTAACAACGCTCATCTTCCGAAATTGGATGAGACTTAACAATCCGAAATAATTCCGAAAAAACCAGATATATAGCTTGTTGTGCTGTGCTTTAATCATTGGTTATTGTTTTTGATCTGGTATAATTTCCACCAGGGAGTTTGCGGCGATTCGTGATGCTCGTAATGATATCCGAAGAAATAACACGAAAGCATAGCCCACAAGTGCGACCCATTTTGACTCCGGGCCCGGTGTGGCATCATCGGTTCGGTATGTGGCAGTCGGTGTGGCCGGTAAGTTCCGAAATAAAACAATTGAAAGGTTGCCAGAATGGATGGAATAATCCAAAAAAGAACCAGATTGAATTGATTGACCCAGATCTGCAAAACATTAAAAATAATGGCCATGGTGATGATTTGCCACCAGCTTACGTAATTTTTCAGGAACGAAAACCACCAGCGCCAGAAATTCTGTGAACCGGTAGAATAGTCAGGATCGGCCTCTTCGCCCGGAAACCGGTGATGTAAATGGTGCTTTTGTTTGAGCCGGGAATAGGAGAGTGCGGCAAAAAGCCAGGTGGCTGATTGTCCTATGATTGTGTTCTGCGTGCGGTTTGACGAAACAAGGCCGTGCATGGCGTCGTGTGCGGTAATGAAAAGCCCTGTGTATAAATAAGTTTGAATGGCGACTTGAATCAACATGATTGGGGCAAACGATACTTCAACACATACCAGTAAATAAGCCAGATGTGAAGCCCAAAGCGAAAGAATGAGAACAGCGATTAATACTCCCATGATTATATGCGACTCAAAATGTTTAAAGCCAGAAAAAACACCACTTGCATGGCGAAAAGAATACCTGCAATCCGGTTTTTGATTTCAACCTTCAGGATGCGGATCATCAGAAACAGAACGCCGGAAACCAGAAACCAGTCGATGTAGTTTTTGTGCGGAATGTCGGTGAATGCCCAGTACCACATATCGGTGGCGATGGCAACGGGTTCCATCAGCCAGTCGAAAGCAACCATTGTTGCGGCGCCAATTAGCGGGAAATACCAGGTGTCGCGAATGGGTTTGCCCAAAGCCGAAATGCAGTATATAAGCACTAGCCAGTTAAGACCGATTATAAGTGGTGTATTCCAGAGTTTTGGTCCCAGCGAATTTCCATAAATGTAGAATCCAAAAATGGCCTGTGTATTTACGCCAATCAACTCAATCACAAAGCCAAATACTATAATTCCTGAAAAAACAAGTCCGCTCTTTCGGTTTTTGGGTTCGTGAAAAAACATCAGCAAAGTGGCAGCCATCAACATTCCAAAAGGTGTGAGTTTCTGAAAGAGAGGCTGCAATGGGCGAATCATGAATCCGGCAATACCAACCATGTACCATAAAACAATTGCGATTTTTGCAATCTGATCTTTCGTGAGCGTTTTCATTTTTGTTGTTTTTGCAATTGTTCTTTTACGAGTCCTGCAACAATATTGGCCGACGAAAAACATAAAGGAATTCCACCACCGGGATGAACACTTCCCCCAACAAAATACAAACCGCGGATATCGCCATGGAAGTTGGCATGACGGTTGAACGATGCATAACGGCTGTTGGAGCTGCTTCCGTACAAAGAACCGTTAACAGAACCTGTTTGTTTAAAAATATCAGGTGGCGATAGGATTTGTTCGCAGATGATATTCTGAGACAACTTTTTGCCCATCATTCGTTCCAGTTTTTCCTGAATGCGTTGTCGCGATTGGGTGATTAGCTCATTCCAGTTTTGCCCGGTATCCGCAGGCGCGTTAATCATCACAAACCAGTTTTCACAACCTTCAGGTGCATCTGTGGGGTTGTATTTGCTGCTGATGTAAATGTAAATTGTCGGATCGTTGCACAAATTTTTTTTCCTGAACAGGTGTTCAAACTCGTCCTGATAATCAGAACTGAAAAAGATATTGTGGATGTCTAATTCCGGGGAAATACCTTTCATGCCCCAGTAAAAAATGAGGGCCGACGACGATCGTTCTTCCTGTGTAATTTTTGCAAGTTGTTTATTGTCGGGCAACAGCGACGAGTAAAATTGGTGAATGTCAATGTCGCTCACCACAATATCCGCGGCAACAAACCCTGAATCGATCCAAACTCCGGAAACCTGGCCTTTAGCCGTTTCTACCCTTCGGACTGGTTGTCCAAAATGGAATTTTACCCCAAGCCGCAATGCTTGCCGGTAAAGCGATTCCGTAATTTGAAACATGCCACTTTCAGGAATAAATGCGCCTAAATTATGCTCCAGATGCGAAATGACACTTAGTGTTGCTGGCGTCTGATATGGATTGCTGCCGTTATAAGTGGCGTAACGGTCGAACAGTTGTACCAGACGACCGTCGCGTAGCTCTTGCCGGTTGTACTCGTGTAAAGTATTAAAAGCCTGAAGATGCCGAAAATTGATCAGGGTTTTCAGCGATTTTAGATTCATCAGGTTTTTGATGCGGTGGAAGGAACCGTAGATGAACAAATCGGAAGTCAGTTCATAAATTTTTGCCGCCTTTTGAAGGTAGTTGGTTACTTTTGATACGGGAACCTGAAGCTTTTGTCTGACCTCATCCGAAAACATTTCAACATTGCTGAATGCCGAAACCTGAGTTCCATCGGGATAGAAATATTTGGTAATTACATCGAGTTTGAGGATCGGAAAACGCAGGTCTTCATCGAGCAGTTCGTTCATCAATTCAGGTAAAGTAAGCAGCGACGGCCCGGCATCGAACCGAAACCCATCAAAATTAAGCTGCGACACCTTACCGCCCGCTTTTTCAGCAGATTCGTATATATCTATGCTAATGCCTTGACGCGCAAGTCTTATAGCAGCAGCAAGTCCGCCAATTCCCGATCCGATAATGATAGCTTGTGTCATAATTCACTAAATTTATGAAACGAGCATGTTTCCCGAAGATATTTCATCTTAGCTGAATGATATTACATGCGAGTTCCATCCGGAAGATACGGTAAAAAGGGCAAAAAAGTAAATTCAAAAGTTACTTTTAGATAATAATTTTTCTGTCAAGATGAAAACCAAGACGTACTACAAAAATTAATTCGTAAATTACTAAAACATTTTCCATTTAATTTGTTTAAGTATTCAGCAAATAAATTAAACAGATGCAAAAAAAGGTAATTATTATTGGAACCGGACTGGGTGGTCTAACTACCGCGCTTCGACTTTCAACCAGAGGGTACGAGGTTGAGATGGTTGAAAAGTACCATCGGGCTGGAGGTAGACTAAACTTGCTTGAAAAAGGTGGGTTTAAATTCGACATGGCCCCGACCTTTTTTAGCATGAGTTACGAGTTTGAGGAATTGGTCAAAGATTGCAATATGGCCATGCCTTTTGAATTTGTTGAGCTCGATCCGCTTTATTCGGTTCATTTCGAGGGCGACCAGCGAAACTATCTGATATACAAAGACCTGAAAAAGCTTGCGATTGAATTTCAGGATGTTGAGCCGGACTTTGAAAAGAAGATCACTCGTTTTTTGAAGGCTGCCGGCCAAATTTTTCATGATACCGAAAACATTGTGATTCAGCGAAACTTTGATTCTTTGACTCAATATTTGCTGAAACTGACCACCGTCCCGATTAAACATGCCCCAAAAATGTTCTATTCGATGTGGCGTGAAATGGAGCGTAATTTTGAATCGTTCGAGGTAAAAGTGATTTTCTCACTCGTTGGATTTTTCCTCGGTGCGACTCCTTTCGATACTCCTGCTGTTTATACTTTGTTGAATTACACTGAGTTGGTTCATGATGGTTATTACAATGTCAAAGGCGGGATGTACAAAATAGTGGAAGGTATTCTTCAGGAACTGAAAAAACGGGGAGTTCAAATTCATTACAACACCGAAATCACCGGTTTCTCAAATAATGATGGTGAGATTAGTTCATTCACTGACAGTTCAGGAAAAGAATGGAAAGCCGATCTGTTTGTTGTGAACGCCGATGCCGCTTGGTTTCGTGGCGCAATTTTAAAACGACCTGCATTTTCAGCAAAAAAACTGGATGCTAAGAAGTGGACATTGGCGCCACTGACGATTTATCTGGGGTTGGATGCCAAGGTTCCGAACATGTATCACCACAATTATTTCCTGAGGCGGAATTTTAAAGAATATGCCGGAAAAATTTTCAAAAATAAAATTAAGCTCGACAAACCTTATTACTACGTCAACATACAGTCGATGCACAATCCTGATTATGCACCTGATGGCAAAGAGTGTATATTTATACTTTGTCCGGTGCCTGATCTTCGATATAAACAGGACTGGAGCGACGATCATGAAATTGCCGACAGTATTATTCAGGATTTAAGTGACCGGACTGGCTTCGATTTTCATGCACACACCGAAGTAAAAGTTATTTTAACTCCGGAACACTGGGAGGAAATGTTTGGCTTGTACCGGGGAAGTGGCCTCGGATTAGCGCACGACCTCAACCAGGTTGGTGGTTTCAGGCCAAAAAACAAAGATGAAAAATTCGATAATCTCTATTACGTTGGTGCATCGACTGTTCCGGGAACAGGTTTGCCGATGACCGTCATAAGTTCGCGATTGGTAACAGAAAGAATACAGAACGACCATGGAATTGTACAGAAAAAATAACCTCGACTGCAGTAGAATTACGACTCGTAATTACAGCACTTCATTTTCGTTGGGTGTGCGTGTACTGAGCCCCAAATACCGTGATGGAGTTTACAGTATTTATGGATTTGTGCGTTATGCCGACGAAATTGTGGATACTTTTTTTGATCAGGATCAGCGAACCATCTTTGAGGAATTCAGGCAGGAAACTTTCAAGGCAATAGATCGCGGGTTCAGCATAAACCCGATTATAGACAGTTTTCAGATGGCTGTCAGAAAATATAAGATTGACCATGAACTGATAGAAGCATTTCTGTTGAGTATGGAAATGGATCTGAGCCATGAGGTTTATTCTTCGGAACTTTTAAAAAAATACATCTACGGATCAGCTGAAGTGGTCGGTTTAATGTGTCTTCGCGTTTTTTATTTTGACGAACCCGAAAAGTATGATCAATTAGTAATGCCAGCACGTAAACTGGGCGAGGCTTTCCAGAAGGTGAATTTTTTACGTGATGCACACGACGATTTCAGTGAAAAGGGACGGATTTATTTTAAGAACATCGACTTTGCAGATTTTACTGAAGAAAC